>NZ_JBFBHW010000074.1:0-36734 GCF_040685395.1 Kitasatospora sp. NPDC088779
CAGCGCGGCAGCCTCCAAGCGCACGGCCTCACGGCGCTGTCGTGCCTTCGCCGTCAGCCCGCCCCCATCCGCATATCGCATGCGAGACGGTCTACGCCGACAGGTGACCGTCCGTCAGTAAAACGGCAGATCCATCACCCCAAAGAGCAAATGTCAGTACACCATGACCAATCACCGGCGGTTCAACCGCATCCAGCCGCCCACTGGATACCCTTTCGGCGGCGGCAGCGACAGCGTCGTCCCCACGAAGGAGCGCTTGTGGCCACTGTCGCTCCGCAACCCGTGACGATCTGCCGCTGATCACAGACGTCCACGCGTTCGGGGTCTCCCACCCCGAACGCGGGATCGCCTTACCGACTGCTCCGGCTGAGCACCGGAGAAGACGCATGCGGCTCGTGCGTGCCCTGATCGTGGCGATCGACACCGCGATCTCCCGCCGGCGGACGATCACCAGAGCACGATCAAGCCCGTGACCTGCCCGAGCACCCTGCCCCCGCACCACGCCGACGCCCGTGACCTGTGGATTTCAGGATGGAATCAGCTCATGGGGAGTCAGTGGCGGGTGCGTCGGCCCCAGGTGGACAGGGTCAGGAGGGCGAGGTCGGTGTACTCTCCGCCTTCCAAAAGCTTCGTACAGTCCGTCAGTTCTTCGGGTGTGGTGAGACGTTCGCGGATCAGGGCTGGGCCGATTTGCTCCAGGGAGAGCCGCAGGAAGGCGTCGGCGTTGCCGTTCCTGCCCACCAGGCCCGGGGTGCAGTGGACGCCGATATCGGTCAGACCTGCCTGTGAGAGGAGTCCCGGCAGTGCGGTGCCCCATCGCTGCTCGGTGCGCATCACGTTCTCGGACAGGGTGAACACGGCGTTGAGACAGCGCTGGTAGGCGTTCCGGGTGCCGGCCGGGGGATGGACCGCCATGACCGTCTCCACGCACACCCAGCCTCCCGGTGCGGTCCAGCGCGCCATCTTGCCGAGGACTTCTGCTCGCTCCGGCAGGTGTTCCAGCAGTGCTCGGGCATGGACGAGGTCGAAGGAGGCCGCCGGAAAGTCCTCCCGGACGACATCGTGGCGTCGGACGGACAGGTTGGGCACGTCCCGGGGCAGCAGGGCGGTGCTGATGTCGGTGCCCACGACCTCCCCTGGGGCACACTGCTCGGCCAGCCAGCGCGCGACGGAGCCGGCACCGCCTCCGAGCTCAAGGCACCGCCAGCCCGGCTGGATGCCGAGACGAGTGATGACGGAGCGTGTGGTGGGGTCGAGGTACGCCTCGAGGGCACGCAGCCGCGCCTCTTCCTGGGGGATGTGGTGGTCGAGGAGCCCCGCCCCGTACTTCTGTGCTGCGAGCCCGTTGGCCATCTCGGTCACGACGAAGCCTCCGGGGTGTTCGGCGGCTGTCCCGGCCACCGTTGCCGCAGGCGCATGGAGAGGGCGTTGGGTGTGAGCGTGATTCGGCGGGCGGGGTGGACGGGCCGGCCGGGAACCGGGTCGAGCTGCCAGCGTGCGGCGATGGAGGCGAGGGCGAGTGTCGCCTCGTTGCGGGCGAAGACCTCGCCGATGCACTTGCGCGGCCCGCTCCCGAAGGGCAGCAGCGTGCCCGGCGGGGGCTTGCCCGCGCCCTGCCAGCGATCGGGGTCGAAGCTGTCAGGAGCAGGGTAGAGGTCGGCGCGGCGGTGGACCTGGTAGGCGCTGAACATCATGGTGGTGCCCGCGGGGAGACGGTGTCCGCCCAGTACGGTGTCGCTGGTGGTGTTCCGGGTGAAGAGCCATGCCGACGGATACAGGCGGAGCGTCTCGCTGACGATCCTGTCGGTCACTTCCAGCGCGGGCAGGTCGGCGTGCTGCGCGGGGCGGCCGTCGAGGACGGTGTCGACCTCGGCCTGGAGCCTGTCCTGGATGTCGGGGTGGGCGCCGATCAGGTGCCAGGCCCAGGAGAGCAGGATGGCGGTGGTGTCGATCCCGGCGAGGAGGAAGGTGAGAACCTGTTCGTGGATCTCGTCGTCGGTCAGGCCCAGCCCGCCCTCCTCCTGGGGGGCCAGCAGGGTGGACAGTAGGTCGCCCCGGTCGACGCCGTCGGCGCGGTGGTTGGCGATCAGAGTGTCGGTGAGCCGCCGGACGTGGACCCGGGCCCGGTCGAAGCGGCGGTTGCCGCGGGTGGGGAGCTTGTCGGCCATCGGCACGGGCATCATGGCCCGTCGGGCGATGCCGCGGGTGATGGCCTCGACGCTGCCGTAGAGGGCGGCGGAATCGGAGGCGTCCATGTCGGCGGCGAACATGCACCGCGCCGTGACGGCCGTGGTGAGCTGGTACATCGCCTTGGTGACGTCGAGGACCTGGCCGTTGTGCCAGGTGCTGGTAAGTGCCGTGATCTCCTGGCTCGTCATCGTCGCGTACCCGGGCAGCCGTCCGCGCTGGAAGGCCGGCTGGACGAGCCTGCGTTGTCGGCGGTGGTCGTGGGCCGGGCAGCCCAGCAGGCCGTTGCCCGCCAGCTCTCGGAACTTGTCGAAAATGGGCCCGCCCTTGTCGTAGACGCGGTCCTCGGCGAGGACCTGGTGGAGCAGGTCGGGATGGCAGACCATGTGCATGGTCTGCGGTCCCAGTTTGATCCGTACGAGATCGCCGTGTGCGGGCAGTTGCCTCACGAAGTCCAGTGGTCTGCGGGCGAGCGCGAGCGCGTGGCCCAGCACGGGCAGGGCTCCCGGAGCGGTCGCCATCGTGTAGGTGGTTGTCACGGTAGGCATGGCCTCCTGTGCTGTGGTGGATTGCGCCTCGTCTTCGTCAGTCCCGGGCGCGGGGTTCACCGTCGGACGGGTTGACCTGGCCGGGTCCGCAGACCCCGGTCCGGACGGCCGGGACAGGCGGGGCAGCCGTCCGGAGCGCGTTCACCAAGTGGGCGGGTCTGCCCGCCGGGACGGCCGCCGGCGTTCACCCGCCGGTGCGGCGTCCGGAGTGCGCCACCACCAGCCGATCACGGCGGAATCAAGGGCTGATGCCTCCTCCGTCGGCCGCGGATCCGGTGCGTGCGGGCTGAGAACGAGACGCTCCCGTACCGGACCGGCATAGCGCGTGGTGACAAGGCTGAAATCCAGGTTGGCGCGCACCCATCGGCCAAGACTCTCGACGAACCGCCGGAGTTCGGCACCGACCTCCGGCGTCACCGTACGCTCGCTCAGTTCGACGAAGCGGCGCATCACCGTGTTGCGCAACACGACGGCCTCATGGAGCGACTCCGCGGTCGTTGTCTGCCGCTCCGCTGCCAGCACATCCAGGAGGTTCACCTCCAAAGAGCCGCGCTGGGACTCCTTGTGATGAGAGAAGATATCGTTGTCGAGGGAGACGAGGACCGCGCACATCTCCACCAGAGCCCGGACCTCGGGCGTATCACGCAACTCCTGCGGCAAAACGTATCCGTTGGCCACGTCCAACAGCGCGATACTGCTCTGCATCGCACCGTTGCGCAGGCGCAGTAACAAGTAGTCGTCCAGCCTCTGGGGCTTCTCACCGTTTCGCCGCCGCGACCGCTCCCAGACCAGAGCGGCGAAGTAGGACCGGACGGCGTCAGCCCAGTCGCAGAACTGCGTGGGTGTCGCGCATGCAGAGATGCGTGACGCTACATCACGGAGCGCCCAGGCATAGGCGTTGTCCGGCAGGAGCCCGATGTCCCCGGTTTCGGCCACCCTGTGGAGCCGCGCCAGGAAAGCCGCCCACTCGGTGACATCCATGTCCGCGTTCTCGGCCTCGTCGCAGTAATCGTCGTCAAAGGCGAAGAGCCAGGTGTGGTAATCAGCGAAAGCGGCGAGCCCTTCCTCCTTGCCGTGCGGCACAACGCCCGCCGCGAGCGCTCCTGGCCGCATCGTCGAAAACCGTTCCCGACGTTCCCGGTCGGAAGGGATTCCCTGCTTGGCAGCCCAGGCCATCGTGCTTTCATTGATTGCCAATCTGGCCGGGTTCTCAGCTCTTTCGATGGGGCAGTAGAGAGTCAGCCGACTGAAGTGTTCAGGCATTTCAACCTCGAAAAGTGATCTTTGATTGAGGAATCCGACGACGGAAAACGGTGCAACCCTGTTCGCGGGGTGCAAGGTTGATGTCCCGTGGGAGAGGAACTAAACCTGGACACTTGATGTGCTTTATCATGATTTTTAGTCATCGAGGCCCTTGGAGCCTCACGCTCAAGACCTACAGCCGGAGCAGTGGCGTACTACTCCAAGGCGAATAGCGCTGCTTCGGGGAAACCTGGTCGGCTCTGCACCACGCGCGTCTGGTTCGCCCGCCCGGGCCGTTACGGAAGAGCACCGGGAGCGGACGGGGGCGGCGGGGAGCTGATCGCCGCAGACCGGGGAGGCGGCATGGTGCCGGGTCTACGGCCGGATGAGACGGTCCTCAAGCAGCAGGTCGGCTTCACATGCCTCGGACCGAGATCATCTGGTCCACAGCCTGCTGAACCTTCGGCAGGAACGCCGCGATGGTCTCGCTGTTGGGTTCCTCGCCGAGCAGGTCCACAGCGGTCGCGCGGGTGAGGACGATGTCCGCCTGGTAGACCAGGCCTGCGGCCCACACGTCCAACTCCGCTTCGGTGCCCCCGCTGCCAGGACCGTAGTTGATGTACAGAACGGGGAACTCAGCGGAAGAGTCCAAAAGGGTACGGATGTCTGCGACGGTAACCTGCGGCGCTGGCCTGTCGACGGTCGGTCCCACGGTGTGACGCTCCTCCGGTTGGTAGTTGGGTCAGCCTATGTCCGCTGCGGCGAGCGTGACGCGCAGCAGCTTGGACGTCTTCGAGGGCATGACGGTGCTCCAGCGGGGAGAGAGGGGTGGGATCGGCCGTGCGTGGTGCTCGGCACACACCGGGCCGTGACGGCTGTCCTGCAGGAGCAGCGGTCGGTGACACCTGGTCCGGTGTGCGCCCCAGGCAGGTGCTCCCTGACGGCGGTCACCAGTCTCACCACCGGTCAGGAGCCTCGAAAGGACCTTGGGCAGGCCGGAACCGGCCAGGCCCGTTCCGGCCTGCCCGGATGTTCCGGCGCTCTCCTTCGCCGGACTCAACCCGCTGGCGGCCCCACCTCGACAGCGACACTGCCCCGGCTTCCCGCCTCCCTCGCCACAAGGGCCGGAGCCACCAACGACCTGCAGAACTCGTCTGACGCGCCTTCACCCTGAAGCTCGAACACGGCCGCGCCTCGACCGGCGGCACCGGGCGGCGGCACCGGCGGCGAGAACCCGCCTGGCCCCGACGACAAGTCCGGCGCCGCCGGCGCCAACGCCCGGAACGCCTCCGGATCCCGCGGGGGCGACAGCTACGTCCTGATCACCTGGTGACCGGTCGCGAACACGCCCCTACCAGGGCCCGTCGATCCACCAGCCCCTCATGACCGGGATCTGCACCAACGGCTCTGTCCGTCATCGCCGGTGACGAAGCATGACAGATGCCGCTGGCCGGTCATGCGCCCCTGCCCCGGCTGTGCCCCCGCGGCTACCGAGGTTGCCGAGGTTGCCGGGGAGGGGACCCTCCGAGTGGGGCGGAGTGGGGGTGCCGGGAGCGTGGCTCAGCCGAGCGTCAACGACTTGGCGTGGGTGCGCCAGGCCTCGTCCACCGAGACGGTCTCACCCTTGTAGCTGGGGCTCTCGTAGCCGGTGGCCTGGAATCCGGTGAACAGGTTGAACCAGCAGTTGGCGTACGGGCGCACCGAGTAGACGTGGTCCTGGAGCGGGGCGGGGATGTCGAAGGAGTAGTCGGCGGCGTTCCCGTTGTAGCACGCGTGCGGGCCGGTGAAGGTCACCGATTGGCCCCCGAAGAAGAAGTCCTGGTAGATCGTCCCCAGGACCACCAGGTCGGAGAGGCCGGCCGGGCTGTTCAGTTCCTTGGCGAACGTGCTGTCGCGGGCGGCCTCGGCGGCGGTCGGCGGAGCGTCGGCGACCCGCCCGCCGGTGGCGTAGCTGATGGCCTCCCGGTAGGTGCCGAAGCACTGTGCCTGGCCGCCCTGCGCGTTCACCACGCAGTGCCGGGTCGAGTCTCCGGCCGTCGTGGGTTGAGCGACGGCCGTGGCCGCGCCGGACAAGGACAGTGCGATCGCCGTCGCCGCGAGGACGGATCCGATGCGCTTGAGGGAGTGTGCCATGGTTGATCAACTCCTGGGTCGAAGACCGGCGCCTTTCGGCCGGTGCACGGCAACACTCTCAATCGGCTGCACGATTCTGGCATGATCTGATCACTGCTCTATCGTGACGCGCGCTGCCGTGTGCCGGCACGTGACAGTTCAGGCGACACGCCCGGGACGCACGGAGTGACGCTTCGTCAATACTGTCGTCTCCCGGGTGAGTTGTCTCAATATCGCCGATGGGGGGAAATGGAGTTCAGGATCCTGGGGTCCCTGGAGGTGCGAGCCGGGGCCGCTCCCGTACGGTTGGGCGGACGCCGTCAGCGGAGTCTGCTGGCGATGCTCGTGGCGCACTCGAACCGGACCGTCCCGCTCCCCCGGCTGGTCGACGCGGTCTGGGACCAGGACCCTCCGGCCACGGCGGACCGCCAGATCCGCAACATGGTCGGCCTGCTGCGCCGCGCGCTCGGCACGGGTCCGGCCTCCCCCATCGTGACCGACGGCGCGGGATACCGGCTGGTGGCGGACGACGCCCAGGTGGACCACCGCCTGTTCGCCTCCCGGGCCGCGGCGACAGAGGACCTGGACGCGGCCCAGGCCGTCCCCCGGCTGCGCGAAGCCCTGGAGCTGTGGCGCGGCCCCGCGCTGGACGGGTTGCCCGGCCTGGCCTTCGCCGCCCTCGCGGCCGGCCTGGAGGAGCAGCGGATGGCCGTGCTGGAGCGGCTCTACGAACTGGAGCTGGAGGCGGGGCGGCATCGCGAGGTCGCCGCGGAACTGACCGGCCTGGTCGCCGATTTCCCGCTCCGTGACCGCCTGGTGCGGCAGCTGCTGACCGCCCTGCACCGCTCCGGCCGACACAGCGACGGGCTCGAGGCCTACCGGCGCCATGCCTCCCGGCTCTCCGAGGACCTGGGGCTGGACCCGACACCTGAGGCCCAGGCCCTCCAACGGGCCCTCCTCCTCCCCTGTCCGGCACCGACCGCCCGTCCGGACCGGACCGCCCCGAGCACCGGTGTCGCCCCTACAGTGCCCCCAGCGGACCCGCGACCCGAGCAGCTCCCTTCCGGCCTCTCCGTGTTCGTCGGCCGCGCCCCCGAACTGCTCGTACTGGACCGGGTGCTGACCACCGGAGAGCCCGGCGCCCGCCCAACGGCGACACCGTGCGCCGTGATCACGGGTGCCGCCGGAGTCGGGAAGTCCGTGCTGGCGCTGCACTGGGCCCACCTCACGCGGGAGCGGTTCCCCGACGGACGGCTCTTCGCGGACCTGCGGGGCTGGTCCGCCGCCGGCCCCCGCTCCCCGCACGGGGTGCTGGCGGCGTTCCTGCGCGCGCTGGGCGTGCCGGCCGAGTCGATACCGGCCCAGCTGGACGAGGCGTCCGCGCTCTACCGGTCACTGCTGGCGGAGCGGCGGATGCTCGTCGTCCTCGACGACGCCGCCGGCCCGGAGCACGTCAGGCCACTGCTACCGGGCGGCAGCGGCTGCGCCGTCGTGATCACCAGCCGGGACCGTCTCACCGGGCTCGTCGCCCGCGAGGGCGCCCACCGGGTCGGACTCGACGGCTTCACCCCCGCCGAGGGACAGGCGCTGCTCGCCCGTGTCCTGGGCGTCGGCGCCGCCGAGGCGCAGCGGCAGGCCGGTGCCCGGCTGCTCGACGCCTGCGGGCACCTCCCGCTGGCACTCGGCATCGCCGCGGCCCAGCTGCGCGACCGGCCTCAGCGTGATCTCGCCGCCTTCGCCGACGAGCTGGCCTCCTCCACCGACCGCCTGGGCGCCCTGGAGGCCGGAGGTGACGACCGCTCCTCCCTGCGGTCGGCCTTCGGCCTGTCCTACCGGGCGCTCGACCCCGCCGCCCGGCGTCTGTTCCGCCGGCTCGGCCTGTTCCCGGGGGTGGACATCAGCGCCCCCGTAGCCGCCACCCTGTCCGCGGCCGCCGTCGACGAGTGCGAACGGCTCCTCGGCCGCCTGACCACCGCCCATCTGCTCGCCGAGCCGTCACTGGGTCGCTACCGCTTCCACGACCTGCTGAAGCTCTTCGCGGCCGAGCTGGGCACCCGCGAGGAGAGCCCGGAGGAACAGCGGGAGCTGCTCGAGCGCTGGCACGCGTGGTGCCTGCACCACGCGCACGCCGCTGCCCGGGTGCTGACCCCCGGGCGGCGGCAGGTCCCGCTCGGCCCGCCGCCCGAGGGCCTGCGGGTGGCCGACCTCACCGGCCCCGAACAGGCCACCCGCTGGTACGACGACCAGCGGGCGAACCTGCTCGCCACCGCCCACCACGCCTACGAGCGGGGGCACGACGAAACGGCCTGGAAACTGCCCGCGCTGCTGTGGAGCTACCTCCACCGCACCTCGCCGCAGACCGAAGGGGTGGCCCTGGGCCGGACGGCCGTGGCCGCCGCCCGCCGCCTGGGCGACCTGAGCGCCCAGGCGCACGGCCTCAACGATCTGGGCCACGTCTGGGGCGCCCTGGGCGAACTCACCCTGTCCCGGCGGACGTTCCAGCGGGCCAGGGTCCTCGCCCACGACGCCGGCGACCGGTGCACCGAGGGCCGGGCGCTGGCCTACCTCGGCGCTTACCACTACTTCACGGGCCGCTACGCCGACGCCGGGGAGTACTACGAGCGGGCCCTCGACCTGCTGACGGCCGACGGCCCGGAGACCGATGACTGGACGGCCGACCTCTGCCGTACCAGCCTGGCCCCGACCTACCTGCTCCTGGGCCGCTACCAGGAAGCATCGGACCACGCGAGCCGCGTGCTCGCCCGGCCCAGGGCCCAGCGGAACGGGCCGATGGACTGCTCTCTGCTCAACACCCTGGCGGCGGCGCAGCACGCCCTCGGGCGGCCGGAGGGGGCGGTCGGGCACTACGAACGATCCCTCGCCGTGAGCAGCCGTCTGACGGGCTATCCCGCCCAGCGGGCCCACGCCTTGGCGGGACTGGCCGCCGCCCACCGGGCGCTGGGGTGCGAGCAGCGCTCACGTCAGGCCTGGGACTCCGCGCACGAGATCTACGCGGAGCTGCCCGCGCACCAGCTGACCTCGAACCTGCCGATCCTGGCCGCACTGGGCTTCGCTCCGCCCGCCACGATCGACCGGCGGCGCTAGCCTCGGCCGACTCGCCGCTCAGGTGGCCACCGACCGGCCCGGCCGTGGGGTCGGGGCCGAGGGAGTCGAGCAGCCGGGCGGCGTGCTCGGTGGTGAGGTCCACCAAGGCGCGGGAACCGTTTCTGCAGCCCCCTTTGATGCCGCCGCCATCGCGGCCAGGAAGGCGTGGGCGAGCATGGCCGGGGTGATGTGCCGCATCCAGCCGGTGTAGCGACGGACCTCGTACTGATCCAGGCCGCATTCGTTCTTCGCAGCCTGGAAGCACTCCTCGATCGCCCAGCGCGTCCCGGCAATTCGCACCAACTGCTCAACATTCGTTTCGAGTTGTGAGTAGGCGAGGTAGTAGGCGATCTCGTCGGGCCTGCTCAGACTGCGGCGGGCCAGTGCCCACCGCTGGCGAGCCTGGACCTCGCCCTGGTAGCCGAACTCCGCCACCGCGGGCAGCCGGATGGCCGCCCAGTCGTAGATACACGGTCCCTTGGCACCGTCCCCGCACGAGATCCGCTGCCAGGCCTCGGCCGGGGCCTGGGAGAACAGCCGGTCGATACGTGGACAGCCCACGCTGAACTGGGACTTGGGCACTGCCAGGACATAGCCGACACCGGACTGTTCCAGCAGTCGGCGGAAGCGTCCTAGCCTCGCCGGCGTGGACGGTGCGGATCGCCGCGCCCAGTTCCTCCGGCGGGAGTCCTTGGGCAGGAACCCGTTGGCGCCGGCGCGCAGCGCGGCCACCACGTACTCGTCCATGTCGAAGGTACTGAGGGCGAGGACTCGGCAGAAAGGGAGGGCGCGGGCCAGCTCCCGGGTCGCGCCGACCCCGTCGAGCACGGGCATCCGGATGTCCATCACCACGACGTCGGGGCGCAGCAGGCGGGCGGCGGTGACAGCCTGCTCCCCGTTCTCGGCCTCGCCCACCACCTCGAAGGACGGGTCGGGGAGAGGATCAGGGGCAGGCCGCGCCGCACCAGCGGCTGGTCGTCGGCGATGAGGACCCGGCGGCCCGGTGCCACCGCGCCCACCGGGCCGCCGTCGTTCGACCTCACCGGGCCGTCGCCGTTCCGTGCTGGACGGCCGCGTCGGCCGTCTCCTCCGGGGCCAGTGGCAGGTCGGCCAGGACGGCGAAGCCGCCCTCCGGACGTGGTCCGGTCCGCAGGGTGCCGCCGTGCAGGGCGACGCGCTCGCGCATGCCGATCAGGCCGTACCCGCTCCGGCCGCCGGCCGGCGCCGCCTCCTGCGGTGCGGCGCCGCCCGTGCCCGCCGTGCCCCCGTCGTCGCGCACCTCGACGGTGACCCGGTCCGGACCGTACGTCAGGGTGACGGTCGCGCGGGCGGGCCCGGCGTGCTTGCGGGCGTTGGTGAGGCCCTCCTGGACGATCCGGAACACGGTCAGGCCGACGGTGGGCGGCAGCGGGCGGCGGGGCCCGTGGACGCCGAAGTCGGTCGGCAGGCCGGCCACCCGGGACTCGTCCACCAGTCGGCCGAGGTCCTCGGCCCCGGGCTGGGGCGAGGGCGGGGCGGTGTCCGGTTCGTCGCCGGCCCGCAGGACGTCCAGGAGCTGGCGCATCTCCCGCAGGGCCAGTCGCCCGGAGGACTCCAGGGTGACCAGGGCGTCCCGGACCACCTCCGGGTGGGTGAGGTTGGCCCGGGCGCCGCCGGCCATCAGCTGCATGGTGGTGATGTGGTGCGCCACGATGTCGTGCAACTCCCGTGCGATGCGGCGGCGTTCGTCGGCCACCGCGCGGTCGGCCAGCAGTTTGCGGTTGGCCGCGACCTCCCGCTGCCAGCGTGCCACGGCGAGGCCGACGCCGGCCACGAGCAGGGTGGAGCAGGAGGTGCCGGCGAGCGCCTGCCAGGAGGGGACGCGCAGGTGGCTCTGGCTCAGCGTGGTCAGCACCGTCGTCACCGCCGCGGCGGCCGCCGCCACCGGGGCGGGGCGGGCCCGGGCGACCGAGTACAGGCTGACCATCAGGACGGCGCCGAAGTGGGTGCTCGCCGGTGTGGACAGGTCGATCGCGGACTCGACGGCCAGGACCACGGCGAGCGCCGGCACCGGGTGGCGGCGCCGGACGAGCAGCGGCAGGGCCGACAGCGCGACGAGGAGCAGGCCCGGCGGGGTCACCCGGCGTACCCCGTCCATCTCGCTGAAGAGCAGGTAGTTGAGCAGGTCGAGCGTGCAGGCGCCGGCGGCCACCAGCGCGTCGGTGTGGGTCCACGGCGCGCCGTCGGTCTCCGGCGGCGCGTCCGCCACCCCGCCGGGGCCTGGGCTCCCGCTCGCCCGGTGTGCCGGGTGCGGCGGGTCCGCCCCGAGTGCCGCGTCCATCGCGGGGCGCTGATGACCGCCCATGTCCGTTCCCCCTCCGTGCCCGGCCCGTGCCGCGCCTCACCGATGAGCCCTGACAAGCCCTGACGAGCCCGATCAGGCCCCGATCAGACCCTGTTTCAGACCCTGCACAGGCTCTGAACAGGCCCGATGACCCATTCTGGCATTGGCCCACCCCGCCCCGGCATGGTCCCCACGGCCGATCGCGGGGGCCCGGACCAGGACCACGGTCCCGGGTCCGGGCCCGGCCGAGGAGCAGGGGCCCCGGTGCGGATCGTCCGTCGCAGGGACGTCCGCGGCCCACCCCGGGTGATGGTCTGGAACCCGGCCGGGAACCCCCGGAGCCGAGACCGACCTTGCGGACGCTCGCGTCCACCGCCGGAGGAAACCGTGATCCGCGCACTGACCGGATACTCCACCAGGAACCCGTGGAAGGTGATCACCCTCTGGGTGGTGCTGGCAATCTCCCTGGCCCTGCTGAGCCCGATGCTGCTCGCCCGCGTCACCCAGTCCCAGACCGGGGACTTCCTGCCCAAGAGCTACGACTCGGCCGCCGCGCTGCGGATCGCCGAGGAGAACTTCGGGATGAAGCCCGACGCCACCACGGTCACGGTGCTGGTCGCCAGGACCGACGGCCGGGCGCTCACCGCCGCCGACCAGCAGCGGGTCGAGGCCGAGGCGGCGAAGCTCGCCCAGCGCCGGGTCGTCATGCCCAGGAAGGACGACGAGCCGGCCTTCCTCGTCCCCGACCGGTCCCAGACCCCCCGGGTAACCCCGGCCATGGTGGCACCCGACCGCGGCTTCGAACTGCTCTCCGTCGAACTGACCGGCAACGCCGCGGACGAGGGCGTCCAAGGCGTCTACCGGGCGTTCCGGGACGCCACCCGGGCCCAGTTCGCCGACGCCGGGATGCGCACCGGGTTCACCGGGGGACTGGCCGACGCCGTGGACACCGCCGACTCCCACCGCACCGCCGCGACGGTCGGCAGCGCGCTCGTCATGGGGCTGATCGTCCTGCTCAACGTGCTGGTGTTCCGCAGCGTGGCGGCGGCCCTGCTGCCGCTGCTCGCCGTCGCCATGATCGGCAGCGTGGCCGGCGGAGCCGTGGCCGTCGCCGCGACGCTGACCGGCCTCAAGCTCGACGCCGGCACCCCCGGGCTGGTCTCCGTGGTCCTGCTCGGCATCGGCGTCGACTACCTGCTCTTCCTGCTCTTCCGCTTCCGCGAGCACCTGCGGGCCCGGCCCGAGCAGCCCGCCCGCGAAGCCGCCGCCCAGGTGACCGCCCGGGTGGGCACCGCGATCACCTCGGCCGCGCTGACCATCGTCGCCGCCTTCGCCACCCTCGGCGTGGCCAGCTTCGGTCAGTTCCGCTCGCTCGGCCCGGCCATCGCCGTCGCCGTCCTGGTCATGCTGCTGGGCAGTCTCACCATGATGCCCGCCCTGCTCGCCGCCTGCGGCCGCGGCATGTTCTGGCCCTCCCGCAGCCTGCGTCGCCAGCCGGGCGAGGGCTTCGCCGCCCGCTTCGGCACGCTCGTCGCCCGGCGGCCGCTGCCCATGCTGCTCGCCGCCCTCGCCCTGCTCGGCGCGCTGGCCGCCGGGATGACCGGGATCCGGATGGACTACGGCCTCGGCGGTGCCGGCGACCGGACCCCGGCCGCCGCCACCGCCGCCGAGATCTCCCGCACCCTGCCGGCCGGCGTCTCCGACCCGACGAGCGTCTACGTCGTCACCACGGACGGCACCACCCTCACCCCCGGCCGGCTCGACGGCCTCTCCCACGCCCTCACCCAGGTCGAGGGCGTCGGCATGACGGGCGGCACCGTCCTCAACGGGGACCGGCGCGCCGCCCGGATCGACCTCTACCTGACCGCAGACCCGCAGAGCCGGCGCGCCCGCGACCTGGCCTCCGGCCCGGTCCGCGCCGCGGTCGCCGCCCACACACCCGCCGGGACCAGCGCCCACGTGGGCGGCACGGCGGCGATCTTCGCCGACATCTCCACCGCCGTCGACCACGACCTGGCGATTGTCTTCCCGGTCGCGGCCGCCCTGATCGCCCTGATCCTGCTGCTGCTCCTGCGCAGCCTGCTCGCCCCGCTGGTCCTGATGCTCTCTGTCGGGCTCGGCTTCGCCGCCACCCTCGGCGCCGCGACCCTGCTGTTCCAGCACGGGCTGGGCGAACCGGGCGTCAGCTTCACCCTCCCGCTGGTGCTGTTCCTGTTCGTCGTGGCGCTGGGCACCGACTACAACATCCTCATCACCGACCGGATCCGCGAGGAGATGCAGCGCCCCGGCCCGCCCCGCGCCGCCGTCGCCCGCGCCGTACGGCACACCACGCCCGCCATCGCCACGGCCGGCCTGGTCCTGGCCGGTTCCTTCGCGACCCTCGCCGCCACCCCGGGCAGCGAACAGGTCGCCTTCGCGCTGACGCTCGGCATCCTGCTCTCCGCCGTCGTCCTGTCCCTGGTCCTGGTGCCCGCCGTCGCCGCCCTGCTCGGCCGCGCCCTCTGGTGGCCGCTCCGCCCGGCCCGCCACCACCACCGGGCCGAGCCGGCCCCGGAGCCGTACCGCGTCCCGGTGCCCTGACCGGCGAGCCGTCAGTACTCCAGTGAGAGTTCTCCATGTGGCCTGGTCAGCGCCCTGGGGGCGGTGATCGTAGCGGGGCTGTGGCGTGGGTGGGTCGGCTTTGACGTGGATGTCCCACCCACGGGTGGCCGCGCCGCATGTAGTGACAGCGGCGGGGAGAGAGCATCGGTGTGAATGATGATCTGCCGACGGATCTGTGGGATCGGGAACTCAACGAGCTCTTCCTGCGAATCGGGATTGTCGGCAGGTGATGCGAGACTCGGCCCCATGAAGCCCAACGACCCCAAAGACGACCTGCACCGCTACCTCAAGGCGGCCCGCGAAGCCATCATCTGGAAGCTGGACGGATTGTCCGAGTACGACGTCCGGCGCCCCCTGACGCCGACCGGCACCAACCTCCTCGGCCTCGTCAAGCACCTCGCCAGCGTCGAACTCGGGTACTTCGGCCCGACGTTCGGCCGCCCGCACAACGAATCCCTCCCCTGGCACGAGGAGGGCTCCGAGCCCAACTCGGACATGTGGGCACCCGCTGACGAGTCACGCGAGGACGTCCTCGGCCTCTACCACCGCGCCTGGGCGCACGCGGACGCGACGATCGAGGCGCTGCCGCTCGATGCGATGGGCCACGTCGCGTGGTGGGGCGACGACGGCGACGTGACGCTTCAGCGGATCATGCTGCACATGACGGCCGAGACGAACCGTCACGCCGGCCACGCCGACATCGTCCGCGAGCTGATCGACGGCAAGGCCGGCATGCGGGAGACCAACAGCAACATGGACGGCGGCGACGAGGCCTGGTACCAGGAGTACTGGAACAGGCTGGAGGCGTCCGCCAAGGAGGCCCAGGCCAAGCCGAGCCGAGCCGAGCTGAGTTCGGGGAGGTAGGGGCTTGCCGGGGTAGCTCGTGTTGTCGCCTACCTCCCCACCCGGTGCCGCAGTTGTCGCAGGGCGCCCACCGCAGAGTGCGCGCCACTGGACTTCCCGCCCGAGGTCCACCACCGCTCCCTGGACCGCTCCCAACGTCGGTCGGTCAGGCCGCGGTGGCGACGTCGGCCCAGTGGACGGCGTGTCCGAACTCCGCGCGGTCGCCGTGCGCGACGGTGAGCCGGTCGATGATCTGCAGCCCGCGGCCGTGCTCACCGCGGGTGCAGCTGGCCGCCCAACCGCCCTGCGCGGCCGCAGGGCCTCCGTCGCAGACTTCGATGTGCACCCGCCGGGCGCCCTGGGCGCGGCTCAGTCGGAGGTGCAGTGGAGGTTCGGCGTGCTCGACGGCGTTGGTGACGAGTTCCGAGACGGTCAGCAGCACCGAGTCGGCCGCATCGTCGGCGACCCGCCACCCTGCGAGGACCTCTTGGGTGATCTTGCGGGCGTCTCCGGCGGCTTCCGGGCGGTGCGCCAGGGCCCAGGCGTGGCCCGATGGCGGCGAGCGCCGGGCCATAACCGGCCATGGGGAGATGTCCGGGGCGTAGGTGCGGATCACGGTCATCACCTTCTTCCGGCGCCGCGGTGGCGCCTTGGCTGTGACCAGAACCCCTAACGATCCACTTCCCATCCATATCACTCAGATATATAGACAGTCAATATAGATGAGTGATATAGATGAGGTATGGATGGGACACCCGAAGAGGGTCTCCAGGAGGTGGCGGCGGCACTGAACGAGCTGGCCACCGGGCTGGTCAGGCATCTCCTGTCGGACCGGCAGGGCATGAGCCTGACCACCGTCGCGGCGCTCGGCCGGCTGGAGCGGGAGGGTCCGATCCGGCTGACCGCGCTGGCAGCGGCGGAGGGCATCGCCCAACCGTCGATGACCGCGCTGGTACAACGACTGGAACGCCAGGGCCTGGCGTCGCGGATGGCGGATCCCGAGGACGGGCGTGTCTGCCTCGTCGCCATCACGGATGCCGGGCACGAGCTGCTGGCCGAGCGCCACCGCGCGCAGCAAACCCGGGTGGCCGGCCTGCTGGCCGCGCTGCCCGATCAGGACGTGCAAGCGCTGAGCGAGGCCATGCACGCGACCTTGCCCATCGTCCGCCAGCTGCTCCGGGAAGTCCCGTCGCCCCGCACCACCCGTGGCGGAACGGCTTCCTGAACCCTCGGGGCACCCTCTTCGACATCTCCTCCCGCAGGCGGCAGGACCTGCTCCGCTGCCCCGTCTCGCTCCCCGCGCGCGCCGGGCCCCGATCCCGCCACCTGCCCTCCTATCGGACTTCCGAAAGGGCGGAGAACCATGAGCACCATCTCGGCATCCGGCACCGACGTCCCGCCGGCGGAGGTACCGGACTACCCCATGACCCGGGCAGCCGGCTGCCCGTTCGGCCCACCGCCGGCCCTGCACACCCTGCAGGAGCAGGCCCCGATCAGCCGGGTGCGGCTGTGGGACGGCAGCACCCCGTGGCTGGTCACCCGCTACGAGGACGTGCGGACCCTGCTGGCCGATCCGCGGATCAGCTCGGAGAGCGCCCACCCGCACTACCCCCACCAGAGCCCGGCCACGAAGGAGCGCCGCAGGCAGTCACGGACCTTCATCACCATGGACGATCCGGAACACGCCCGGCTGCGCCGGATGGTCACCGCGACCTTCGCCATCAAGCAGGTGGAGGCACTGCGGCCGACCGTTCAGAAGATCGTCGACGACCTGATCGACGCCATGCTCGCCGGGCCCAAGCCGGTGGACCTGGTCCAGGCGTTCGCGCTGCCGGTGCCCTCACTGGTGATCTGCGCGCTGCTCGGCGTCCCCTACGCCGACCACGACTTCTTCCAGGCCAACAGCAGGCTCCTCGTCAAGCGCACCACGACCCCGGAGCAGGCACGGGCTGCCACCCAGCAGCTGACCGACTACCTGGACCGGCTGATCGGCGACAAGCTCGCTCACCCGACCGACGACCTGCTCTCCGCCCTCGCCGAGCGGGTCAGGGGCGGCGAACTCTCCCGGCACGAGGCGGCCAACATGGGGATACTGCTGCTGATCGCCGGGCACGAGACCACCGCGAACATGATCGCGCTGGGCACCCTGGCCCTGCTGCAACACCCCGACCAGCTGGCCCGGCTGCGCGAGAGCGACGATCCGAAGCTGATCGCCTCGACGGTCGAGGAACTCCTGCGCTACCTGACCATCGTGCACAGCGGACGGCGCCGCGTGGCCCTGGCCGACATCGAGATCGGCGGGGTCACCATCCACGCCGGCGAAGGCGTCGTCCTCGCCAACGACATCGGCAACCGCGACCCCGCCGCCTTCCCCGACCCCGACCGGCTCGACGTCGCCCGCAACCCCCGCCACCACGTGGCCTTCGGCTTCGGCGTCCACCAGTGCCTGGGCCAGCCGCTGGCCCGGGTCGAGCTTCAGGTCGTCTACGGCACCCTCTACCGCCGCGTCCCCGCCCTGCGGCTCGCGGTCGATCCGGACCGGATCCCGTTCAAGCACGACGGGAACGTCTATGGCGTCTACGCGCTGCCCGTCACCTGGTGAGCGCGGACGAGTGCCGTGCGGACGAGTGCCGTGCGGACAAGGAGGATTCCGATGAAAGTCATCGTCGACCAGCACAAGTGCGTCGCCTCCGGCCAGTGCGTACTGACCGCGCCCGAGGTGTTCGACCAGCGTGAGGAGGACGGCATCGTCGTCCTGCTCACCGAGACCCCGCCCGACCACCTGATGGACGACATCCGGCAGGCCGCCGTCCTCTGCCCGGCCCAGGCGATCTGGGTGGCGGAACAGGAGAAAGCGGAACAGGAGGAACAGGAGGGCGAACAGTGAAGCGGATCGTCATCGTCGGGGCCTCGGCCGCGGGCCTGACCGCGGCCGAAACCCTCCGCCGCCGGGGCTGGGACGGCCACCTCACCCTGATCGGCGACGAGCCCCACCCGCCCTACGACCGGCCACCGCTGTCCAAGCGGATCCTGACGGGTGATTGGCCCGCCGAGCGAGCCGTCCTGCGCTCCCCGCACGAGCTCGCGCGCTTGGAGGCCGACCTGCACCTCGGACAGCCCGCCACCGCCCTCGACGCCGCGGGGCACCGGGTACGGCTGGGCGGCGGCGAGAACATCCGCTTCGACGGTCTGGTCATCGCCACCGGGGTGACCCCCCGGCGCCTGCCCGGCACCGATCTGGCCGGGGTGCACGTCCTGCGCACGCTCGACGATGCGCTCGCCCTGCGAGCCGCGCTGCTCGCCGCGCCCCGGGTGGTCGTGGTGGGCGCCGGCTTCCTCGGCACCGAAATCGCGGCGGCAGCCCGGGCCATGGGCCTGGAGGTGACCGTGGTCGAGCCGGAGCCCGTCCCGGTGCGCCGCCCGTTCGGCGAGCGCATCGGCGCCCTCGTCGCCGACCTGCACCGCGCCCACGGGACCCGTCTGCGCTGCGGGGTCCCGGTGCGCCGGATGCGCAGCGCAGACGGCCGGGTGACCGGGGTCGAGCTCGGCGACGGCACCACGCTGCCGACCGACCTCGTCGTCCTGGCCGTCGGCGCGACCCCCGCGACCGGCTGGCTGACCGGCTCGGGCCTGCGCCTGGGGAACGGGGTGGTGTGCGACGCGTGGTGCCGGGCCGCACCCGCCATCTACGCCGCCGGCGACGTCGCCTCCTGGCACAACCCCCACTTCGGCACCCGCATCCGGCTGGAGCACCGGATGAACGCCACCGAACAGGCCGTCGCCGCGGCCGGCAACCTGCTCGGCGACGCCACCCCGTTCGCCCCCGTGCCCTACTTCTGGACCGACCAGTACGACACCAGGATCCAGGCGTACGGCATCTTCCCGCCCGACGCGGACCTACGCATCCTCTCCGGCGACCCGTCCAACGGCCACTTCACCGCCGCCTACGGCCACCGAGGAGTGGTGGTCGGCGTGCTCGGCTGGAACGCCCCCCGCGAACTGCGCATGCTGCGCCGGCTGGTCGTCGAGCGCGCGCTCTGGACCGCCGTCACGGACGCCGGGCTGTGTCCCCCACTGACGGTCGACCGTTGTGGTGACTGGACTCCGACAGCCTGATCAACTGGACCACCCTGCCCGAGGACACGGTGTACGAGGGCGGGCAGCCCGGGCGCTGGGTGAAGACGCAGCGGGCCGCCCGGCCGGACCTGGAGGCGGGCTGGAGTCGTTGCCCGGCGTTACAACTGTGGACGCGGCGGCGACGGCTCGGCCGACGCGGCCGGCGCCCCGGCCGGGACCGGCCGCGCCGTGCTCGCCTCGGCCGCGTTCGGCTTCGTGTCGGTGCTGCTCAGCCCGCTGTGGCCGCGGACCGTCTTCCCATTCCTGCTGAACTCGATCGGGACGGCGGTTCTGGTGGTCTGGGTCCTGATCGCCGCCTCCCACCTGCGGCTGCACGGCCGGCAGCAGCGCACGGACGGGCCGGAGGCCTCCTCCGAGGGGTCCCAGCGAACCGGACATCCGGACATCCCGCAAGGCCGGGTAGTTATCGACTTCGGCTCGTCAGGGTGACCTGTCCCGAATCGCCTGGCGGGCTCGCTGTGGCGGCTGTATCCGATGTTGTGTGAGGTATGCGGATGGGGGCGGGCCGGCCGCCGCGGGACGGGTGCGCCGGGAGTCGGTCCGGGCCGGGGGGCGTTGCGCAGCAGGGGTGGCCGAGCCAGCCGCTCGGTTCAGCAGGGATGGCGGCGGTGACGAACGCCCAGTGGATTGCGCGCGCCTGGCAGCCGTGATTGGCTCGCCCGGTGAAGCTTCTGTTGACGGCGAGCGGCCTGCGTAACGCGACGCTGCGGGATGCGCTGCGGGACCTGCTGGGAAAGCCGTTCGGGTCGGCGAACATCGTGTACGTGCCCACGGCATCCGTCGCCGAGCCCGGTGACCACGGGTGGTTCGTCGCGGATATGAGCCGACTGCACGGTCTCGGCTGGCGGGAGTTCGACGTCCTGGAGCTGAACGGCCTGCCTCGGCAGATGGTGCTTGACCGGCTGTTGCACGCCGATGTCGTTTACGTCGAGGGCGGCAGTCACTACCATCTCGCGCGCAGCATCACCGGCAACGGTCTGGCCGAGGGCTTCCTGGAAGTGCTGGAGAGCCGGGTCTATGTGGGGGTGAGTGCCGGATCGATGATCTTCAGCCGGAATCTCACCGAACATTCCGCCGACGTCATCGGGGATGCTGCGGACCTGCACGTGCTCGGCGCTACGACGGTGGAGCCGCCCTTCGGTCTCTTCGACTGGTACCTGAAGCCACACCTGTACTCGCCGGACTTCCCGGAACGGGATGACGCCTGGGCTGACCGCATCGTCGAGCGGGCGGACTTCCCGATCTACTTCATCGACGACGACACGGCTGTTCGCGTCAGCGACGACAAAGTAGACGTCATCTCCGAAGGCCGGTGGCGGTTTCATCCGTGACTCAACGCGCGATGCCGTGCCTCCGTGCCTGCCCCCGGTCGGCGCACGTCAAGCGGTTCCGGTCCAACTTCTGGGCTCTGTCAGCCCGATCCCCCGGCGCGTGTCGTCACCGGGCACGGGCAGCTCCACGCCCGAGTGCCTGAAGCCCGCCCTCACGTACATGGCCTCGGCGCGGGAGTCGTCCTCGTGGACGAACAGCCGGACGCGCTCTATCCGGGGTTCGGCGAGCGACCACGACCATTGGACACCTGAGCCACGGAGGGGGTGCGGCGGGCCGGTTCATAGGTGCTCGGCGAACCAGTCGCGGGCGGCGGTGGCGGCGATGTCGAATCCGTGACCGGTGTAGGCCGCGAAGTGACCGCCGGGTACGAACACGATCTTCTTCGGCTCGGCGGCCGTCTGGAAGGCGGCGGCGGCCAGATTACCGCCGGTCAGGCTGTCGTCCTGGCCGACGATCACGAGCAGCGGCGTCGGTGTGATCAGCGGCAGGTAGGAGCCGGGCTCGTAGCCCCGGAGCAACTCCAGGCTGCGCAGGGTGACTTCGCTGTGCCATTCGGGGGCGAGCCGTTCGTGGGCGTCGGTGAACCAGGCGTGGGCGTCCGGGGTGGGGATGCCGGTCACCTGTGCGGGGTCCTCGCCGATCACGGGGATCATGGCGGGAGAGTGGCCGGCCGCTCGGGCCCTCCGGTCGTCGGAGAAGATCGAGGGGTTGACGACCCGGTTGTTCTCTCGGGCGACGTTGGCGAAGGTGGCGCGTCCGCTGATGAAGGGAGCCTGCCCGCTGACCGCCTTGACCCGCTGGTCGATCGCGGCGACGACGAACGCGTGTCCGCCGGAGAAGCTGCTGCCCCACACGCCGATGCGGTCCGGGTCGACCTCGGGGCGGTTCTGGGCATACGTGACGGCGTGCTGGTAGTCGTGGATCTGCTCCCAGGGGTCGATCTCGTAGCGGGGCTTCCCCGGAGCTGCGTCCGAGTCGCCGAAGCCGCGGTTGTCCCACACCACGACGGCCAGACCGGCGGCGGCGAACACCTCGGCGAAACGGTCCAGGTACATCCTGCGGGTGGCGGACCAGCCGTGCGCCATGACCACGCACGGGGCCGGAGCGGTGCCCTGCTCCGGCTCGTAGAACCAACCGCGCAGCGTGACGCCCTCGGCGTCGAACTCGATGTCGTGTCGCATGCTCTCGCTCAGCCTTTCCGTTCGAGGAGGTCGACTGCCGGCGCTGTACCTCCGGCGATCAGGACACAGGTCCCGCCCGGTCGTCTCCCTCCGCCTCCACCCTGCGGGTGGCACGCGGGCCACGTCCAAGACCAGTTCCGTGCGCTGTGATGCCTTCGCGGGACGACCGCTCGTGGCGTAGTCACCACCACCCATCCACCCGGCCGGCGTCGTCACCGCGGCCGGCCGCCTCCCGCCCCGCCGTTCGCAGGACTGCCGATCGCGGTCGCGCTTGTCCCGCCCCTCCGCCGCTCATGGCGGGGGCGCTCGCAGGGCGGCTTGACCGCCTCCTCGACCGTGATGCCCGGACGGCATCACAGGCGCCGGAACAGGTCTTGGACACCGGTGCCGGCGCCGCCGCAGGCTGAAAGCGATCCCGAAACGAGAGGAACAACGTCATGAGGGTCTTCGTCACCGGCGGTTCCGGCTACATCGGCAAGGCGACCATCGACGCGCTGACACGGCACGGCCACACCGTGCGCGCCCTGGCCCGCAACGAGCACGCTGCCCGGACCGTACGGACGCACGGGGCGGATCCGGTCACGGGCAGCCTGGCCGACCTGGGCGTGCTCAATGAGGCGGCGGCGCAGGCCGAAGCCGTCATTCACCTCGCCCAGGCGGCCACCGGCGCGGAGGACCTCGCCGCCGCCACCGCGATGCAGGACGGCATCGGCGCCGGCCCCTACGTGCACACCAGCGGTACCTGGGTCTACGGCGACACCAACGGCGTCGTCGACGAGGACGCCCCGTGGGATCCACCGGCCCTCGTCGCCTGGCGCCGCCCCGTCGAGGATGCCGTCCTCGCCCGCGCCGCGCGCGGAGGTCGTCCCGTCGTGGTCCGGCCCGGTCTGCTGTACGGCGGCGACAACCGGCTCATCGATGCCTTCTTCACCCGTCCGGGCATGGTGGCGGGTGCCATCGCCTACATCGGAGACGGCTCGCAACACTGGGCTCTGGTCCACGTCGACGACCTCGCGGAACTGTACGTGGCCACGCTGCGTGCCCGGCCCGGCGCCGTCTACGCCGGCGTCGGAGGAGTCGATCCCACGGCCCGGGAGTGCGCCGAAGCCATCAGCCGAGGAGCGGGTCTCGGCGGCAAGACCGTCTCCATCACTCTGGAGGAGGCACGCGCGGCCATGGGCGCCTTCGCCGACGCCTTCGCCCTGGACCAGCGACTCACCCCGGCGCGCGCCCGCGACCAGCTCGGCTGGACCCCGAAGCACACCGACCCGCTGACCGTCCTCGCCCAGGGCTGATCCACGCCCCCGGTGGCCGGTCCCCTCGCCGACCGGGGGAGCTGCCGCCGGGAGCGGCACCCCGCTGGATCCAATGGGGTATCACGAGGCGTACGGACACCGATCAGGACGGGACACGGCAACGGTATGGACATCGACCTGCGGAAACTGCGGTACTTCGCGGCGGTCGCCGAGGAACTGCACTTCGGCCGCGCCGCCGAGCGACTGCACATCGCCCAGCCGGCCCTCTCCCGCCAAGTGCGCGCGTTGGAGAACGACCTGGGCGTCACGCTCTTGCGCCGCGACCGCAGGGGCACCGTCCTCACGCCCGCCGGAGCCCAGCTCCTCGACGATGTGGGCCCGCTCCTCGCGGCGGCCGAGGCCATGGTCCGCCGGGTCACCGCCGCCGCCACCGCCACACGGGTCTTCACCGTCGGCTTTATGCCCGGTATCACCGTCACCCCCGCCGTGCGGGCGCTCACCGCCCGCCATCCCGGACTCGACGTCCGGCTACTGCGCACCGGCTGGGAGGACCAGGTCGAGGTCCTGCGCGACGGACGGGCCGACGTCAGCATCGTGCGTCTGCCGATCGATCAGAAGGGGCTGCGCGTACTGCCGCTGTTCAGCGAACCGCGCGTCGTGGTGCTGCCGACCGACCATCCGCTGGCCGGCAGGCCGGCCCTCACCGTCGCCGACCTTGCGGGCGAGCACCTCCTCCAGGACCCGGACGCCGTACCGGAGTGGCGCGACATCGCACAGGAACTGCGCACCGGCGAACGCTCCGACGTTCCACCCATCCACAGCGTCGAGGAAAAGCTCGAACTGGTCGCCGTCGGCGCGGGCATCTGCGTGATCCCGCTGTCCACTGCGACCTTCTACACACGCCCCGACGTCGTCGCCCGGCCAGTCGAGGGCCTCGGCCCGGGGCAGGTCTGCCTGGCCTGGCCCGCCACCCGCCATTCCCGGCTCATCCACGACTTCACCGACGTGGCACCTGCCCTGGCACCACCACCCACCTCGCCATGACCGCCACCCCACACGAACCTGCCGCCATCGCCGCCCACCGAGGAGCGGGCCACGTGAGGGACGCACCACACGGGGCCACTCGACCGCTGTCGCCGCGCGGTGCCGTCGGCAGCGCGCACTCGCGGGCCTCGGCGTCCTCTCCTCAGCAGCGCTCCGGAGCCGGGAGGCTCACACCACGGAAAGGAGGAGCCAGCCTTCACCGCCTCGGTCCTCGCCCGCGCCCGCCGCATCCGCCGCCAGGCCCCGTCCATCCGCAGCCGGGCGAGATCGCCGGCCACCTCTCCGCGACGCCTTCGGCCGACAACGGCTCTTCCCTACCGGCCGGGGCACGCCACCACGCGCCCCGGCCGTCCGACGCCGTTGCGCCGCCCCTTGGATAGGCTGCCGCAATGGCCCTCGACTCCCCTCGACTGCTGCGCGCCGACGCCGCCCGCAACGCGGAAAAGATCATCCGGGCCGCCCGGGAGGTCTTCACCGAACAAGGCCCCGACGCCCACCTCGACGACGTGGCACGCCGGGCCGGCCTCGCAACCGCCACACTCTTCCGCCGCTTCCCCGACAAAGCCGCACTCCTGCGGGCCGTACTCGACCAGCGCTTCGGCGAGAACGTCCGCCCCGCCATCCAGACCGCCGCCCACCACCCCGACCCCGCCTCCGGACTGTCCCACGTCCTGGAAGCAGCACTGGAATCGGTGGCCGGCGACTACAACGTGCTGGCCGCCGCCCGCTCCGCCGGCGTCCTCACCCCGGCGACCGGACAGGAGTTCTTCACCGCCCTCGACGCCCTCCTGGCACGCGGTCAGCACACAGGCGCGATCCGCGCCGACCTCGTACCCGACGACCTCCACCGCATCGTCGTCATGCTGGTCTCGGTGCTGTGGACGATGGAACCCCGCGAAGACGGCTGGCGCCGCTACCTGGCCCTCGTCCTCGACGGCCTCACCCCCACCGGGGCCCGCCCGCTGCCCTGCCCCGCCCCCGCACTGCACACCCGCACACCCTGACACCGAGGCGGATGCCGGCCACCCCGCTGTACCGGGGTTGAGCAGCTCCGCAAGGAGTTCGCCGAGGGCAAGGCGGGCGAAACCGTCGGTGTGCGTCTGCGTGGTGTCAAGGGCGACGGCGTCGAGTCGGTCTCGCCGGGACACACCGCCCAGGTGGAGGTCACCCTGACCAAGCCCGTCGCGATGGAACACGGTCTGCGGTTCACCATCCGCAAGGGCGGCAGGGCCATCGGCGCCGGGGTGGTGTCCAAGATCATCGCTTAGGGCCGGACGAGCGGCGAAGCGGACCGGGCGCCGGAGGCAATGACCGGCGCCCGGCGAGCCAGCGTGTCCCCCACACGGTCTGGCCGAGACCCGATCCACTTCACGAAGTCGGCGCCTGCACCGCTTCGCCCTGCTGAGGGCAGCAGGCCAGGCCTGTGCCGTCGATCAGGCGGGCGTAGGGGTTGTGGCCTGCGAGCTCGATGGCAGTGGTCACGGCGCCGTACAGTGCTCGCCGCAGCGCGAAGCCGAAGGGGCCCTGGTCGTAGGTTTTGCTGACGATGTGCTGGAAGTCGATGTTCAGGTGAACGTCGCTTTCACCCGTCGGTGCTGTTGAGGCGCGGGACTCTGCGATGAGGTTGGTCCAGACGCGGCCGACGAGCTCTGCCAGTTCTTCCACGACGTCTGGGTCGGGGGTGTTGTTCGCCGTGCGCATGCTGGGATGCGTGGCGATGAGACGGAACACGTCACTCCAGCGGTCCGCCATCGACCGCAAGGCGGGCCCGTCGGTCAGGCACGCGGCTTGCTCGATGATGTCCCGGGTCAGCGCGGTGCAGCGTTGGCCGACGGGGTGCTGGGTCTGGTCGGTGGCGAAGTAGCGCCGGGTCGCGCGGTGGGCGAGTGCCTCGGCCCACGTGGGGTCGTCCGGTTCGGGCGCGGTACGCCAGAGCGGTGTCCAGGTCGGGGAGTACATCATGTTGCCGGGCGGGAGCACGGTGGTGGCGGTGACCCTGGCTGCTTCCTGTGACGGGAGGAAGGAGCCGTTGGTGTGCGGGGCGGTGTGGGACAGCGCCGCGAGCTGGCGCCGGAGGAAGTAGCGGGGGGTGAGCGCGAAGTAGACGCACGCGCCCATGGCGATCTCTGCCGCCACCTGGTGGCCGTCGTGTCCGCAGTCGCAGGCGATCGCCTCGTCGGTGGCCGCGGCGAGGGCGTCGGCGAAGCCCATCAGGTTGCGGCCGTCTCCGCTCGCCAGTGCCAGGTGAAGCTCGTTGAACGCCTCCTTGGCACCGTAGTCGTGGAGTAGATCGACGCTGTCGTTGTAGTAGAGGGGGCCGTTGATAGCGCGGAACATCCTTCCGCATCGGTCACTGCCGGGGAAGTATCCCCGGTCGGTGGACAGGTGCCGGTAGGGAGCCCAGCCGACCGTGAGGCGAAGGATCGCCGGCAGGTCTCCGTCCCACCAGCGTGCGACCAGATAGTCGGCTGGTGCGGGGGCCGAGGCGGGTGGGACAACGGCGCAGGGGCCGGCGGCCGGAACAGCGTTCAGGAGTTCCGTCCGTATCTCCTCTTTCATCTGGATGACCGCACAGGTGACTGTGCTGTCCCGGAATGCCTGTTGGGCGGCGCTCCCGCTGAGGCAGGCGATGCCCTCACTGCTCGCGTCGATGTACGGCTCCAGCCCGACGGCTCCGCTGTCGTCGGGTGCGTCCGGGTAGTCGATCCCCATGCTCGCAGCCATCAGCGAGGCGCTCAGGTCGGGAATGCGCCAGTCCGTACACCGGATGGTGACATCGGCCTGGAAGGCTCCCCAGAGGTCCCGTACGGCCATCGCTTCGAGAGAACGCCGCTCGGGCTCGGCTCCCCGGCGCAGGTACTCTTCCGCCACCTCGGCGACTTCGCCGCCCTTACCGGGAATGATCCCGCACAGCTCGGCGAGTGCTCGCGCCGACTCGGATGAACGGCCGTCCCACAGCCTGTCCTTGGCGAACAGGACGACCTTCCGCGTCGTGTCCCCCACGGCGCTTGAGGCCACCGACTCCCGGAGTTCGCGCGACCTGGTCACCGCGATGGCCGACCAGCTCATCCGCTCGCCCTCCGGGTGCACCTCCATCCGCGGAGACTGGTAGGGGACATAGGCGGGCGCTGTGGCGATCCGCAGGACCGTATCGTGCTCCCGTTCCCCATGAGGCGCCCCGGCATGACTCTGCCGGTGGACGTCGTCCGGGTCGGTGCTGTCGTCTTCCGCGGCGGACCCGACCCGTAGGCCCGACAGCAGCTCAGCGGGCCTTGATCCCGCAGGGACCAGACCGGCAGCCTGAGCGTTCCAGTACACGGATTCCTGGGTGTCTGTGGTCACGGCTACTTCTCCTTGGACGTGATCTGCGGTGCGCGCGCGGCAGAGCGAACTGCCGGTGCTGGTACGTGTTGGCGATGGGCTCCGCACGGCCGTAGCCGTGGTGAGAACTCGGTTGGCCCGGTCACGGAACAGGTGGATCAGGTGCTCGATTTCGGTGCTCCGCACGGCCTGAGCGACCTCTCCCGAGGGCCCGGACGGTGGGACCCACACCAGCCCGGCAGTCACAGGGGCGGCCAGGACGGGCGGTCGCCTTCCGGTGCGACTGCGCTCATGTGGTCCTCTTCGTCGCGGCCCGTGCGAGTTCGCGCAGGGTGGCGGCCACGGCGGGCGGGATCGTGCTGCGGGAGAGGGCGTGGTCGGCCTGCGCGCAGCGGGCCCGGATCATCTGCTCGACCATGTCGCGGGCGCCGGTGGCGGTGATGACGCGTCGGGCGTCCTCGGCCTGCTCCTCGGTCAGGTCGGGGTCGCCCAGGAGCCGGCGCAGCCGGGCGACCTGGTCCGGGGTTGCGAGTTTGAGGGCGAGGGCTGCGAGGGTGGTGTGCTTGCCGTCGCGCAGGTCGTCGAGGGTGGGCTTGCCGGTGCGGTCCGGGTCGCCGTAGACGCCGAGGAGGTCGTCGCGCAGTTGGAAGGCCTCTCCGAGGGGGAGGGCGAAGTCGCTGAGGACGGTGCGCAGTTCGTCGTCGGCTCCGGCGAGGGTGGCACCGATCTGCAGGGGGCGTTCGCAGGTGTACTTGGCGGTCTTGTAGTGGATGATCGCCAGTGCCCGGTCGACGTCGTCGGTGGGGTGCCCGGTGGAGGCGAGGTCGAGGTACTGGCCGTACATGACCTCGGTGCGCATGGCGTCGATGAGCGGCAGGATGCGGACGAGCCGGCCCGGGGTGAGGCCTGCGGTGTGGAGGAGTTCGTCCGACCAGGCCAGGGCGAGGTCGCCGACCAGGATCGCGGAGCCGACCCCGAGGTCGTCGGCGGCCGCCTCGCTGCGGCCCTCGCGTTGCAGGGTGGCGAGGGCACGGTGGACGGTGGGGTGGCCGCGGCGGGTGGTGGAGCGGTCCATGATGTCGTCGTGGATGAGGGCGAAGGCGTGGAACATCTCCAGCGACGCCGCCACCCGCAGTACCGGCCGCGGATCGCCTTCGCCACCCGCCGCGCGCCAGCCGGTCACGCACAGCAGGGGGCGCAGGCGTTTGCCGCCGGAGGAGAGGAAGTCGTGCAGGATCCGGGGAATCTCCCCGGGCAGGTACCGCGCGGTCGCCGCACGGGCCTTGGCGGTGAGGAAGCCGTCGAGGATGCCGTCGACCTGGGTACGTACCACTGTCAGGTCGGGTGATTCGGAGCCGAGGGTCCTGGCCGTCATCATGCTTCTCCGTTCGGTACACCGGTTGCCGCCCCGGCCGAGTGGTGCTCTCACTCCGGGGGCGCACGAAGGGCTTTTCACCGGGGCGCTTGCCAGACCTGCCTGGCTGCGCCCACAGTGTGTCCAGTAAGCCCTGGCGAGCCGCTTCGACGTAACTCTGCTTAGCGGCAGGGTTGTTGAACCTCTCGCCGTGTTGAACGCCCCGCACCCGCCCACGACGTCGCTTCCGCCGCGACCACGAGGTTCACCGTGAGTCCCCGAAACACACCCAATCCCCGTCTGCGGGCTCTGCTCGACGAGACAGGCTGGACCAACGAGCAGCTCGCCCGAGCCGTCAACGCCGTCGGCAGCCTTCGCGCCCTGCCCCTGCACTACGACCGCACCTCGGTCGCGCACTGGCTCCTCGGCTCCCGCCCCCGCCCCGAAGTGGCCGACATCGTCTGCCACGTCCTGTCCGACGCCCTCCACCGCGCGATCACGCCCCAGGCCGCCGGCCTCTCCCCCTCCCCCGCCGCCACCACCGTCGAGAAGCCCACCACCCCGGACATCGCCGTGCGGCTGGAGCAACTCGGTGCCGCCTCGGCCGTCAGCCCCCGCACCCTCCGCCTGATCCCCTACGACCCGACCCTGCGGTCGCCCGTGGCTGTCGCACCCTCGCCGCGCCCGAGCGGTAGAACGCGGGTCAGTACCGCCCACGTCCAGGCCGCGAACCTGATGGCCACCGTGTTCGCCGACGCGGACGACATGTTCGGCGGTGCCCGGACCCGCCCGGCCCTCACCACCTACCTGGCCACCGACATCGCACCCCAACTCACCAGCCCCGTCGGCGCCACGCTCCACCGGCAACTGCGCCAGGCCGCCGCCGACCTCGCCTACCTCACCGCCTTCACCTGCTTCGACGAGCACCTCCACGGCGCCGCGCAGACCTACTACCGCATCGCCGCGGAGCTCGCCATCGAGGCCGCCGACCCGCTGCGGCACGCGATCGTCCTGCGGCAGATGAGCGTCCAGGCCAACCACATGGGCGACCGCGCGCAGGCCCTGAACCTGGCCCAGGCCGCGGCGGCCGACGTCACCAGACTCCCACCGGGTTCGGCCGCGTTCATCACCGGGCAGCTCGCCGTCACCCTCGCCGCTTCCGACCGGCGCCGCGAGGCGTTCACCCAACTCGACCGGGCGCAAAGCCTGTTGGACGACGCCCAGGACGAGCACCGGACCACCGGCGGTTACCACAGTGCCGCCCTCAACCACCAGCGGGCCGAGGTCTTCGCATCAACCGGCGACGTCTCGCGAGCATGCGCCGTTCTGTCCCACTCCCTCACCCGCAGGCCGTCCGACGAGCGCCGGGCCCGGGCCCTGACCACCGCGCGACTCGCCGAACTCCTTCTTCAAAAGGGACAGTTGGAGGAAGCCTGCCAGCACTGGCACGCCTTCCTGCACGACTACCCCCATCTGCAGTCGGCCCGCGCCACCGCGGCCCTGCACACCATGCGCGGCCGTCTGCGCAGCTACCAGCGCGTCCCGGCCGCCGCCCAGCTCCTGCGCCACCCCATCCACCACGAGGACTGCCGGATCCCTTAGGTCCTGTCCGGCTGATCTTGGCGGATCGGCCCGCGGCTCTCCCGGCCGGAGGCTTGGGGCGGATGCGCAGCGTCGCGGGCCCGGCAGGATCGGCCGGACAGGACCTGGTCGGCCCTGGTCCGCCGCGCCTTCAAGCCGGTCGTATCCGACGGTTCGTTCGGCGCGCTCGGCGGGTGCCTCGCCTCAAGCGTCGTCCGAACGCTAATCGGGGTACGGACGCCACCCTGCCGCCGGTGGTGGTGTGTTGGGTGGTGACAGCGGTGGGCCCGGCGCCGGAGAGGGCGTGGAGGATCCGGGTCAGCAGCGCGGGATCGGTCGTGCTGGTGGCGGTGACCCCGATGGCGGCGGTGTGCCGGAGCCATTCGGGACGGATGTCCTAGGGACTGTGGATGAGGCGGGCCGGAGCGCCCGCCTCCTCGACGACCCGCAGGGCCTCCCGGGTCTCGGGCTCGTCGAGCAGCCCGGCGATCAGGACGGTGTCACAGCTGTGGGCCAGGCGCTGCAGGGTGTGCGCGCGGTCGTCGGCCGCATGGCAGTAGCTGGCGGGGTTCTGCGGAAGGACGTGTCCGAAGCGGGCACGTACGGTCTCCGTGATGACTTCGGCGTCCTCGACCGGCCGCCCGGGGGCGATGACGACGGCGACCCGTGCCGGGTCGGGCACGGGCACCGCCATGGCATGTTCGAGGTTCTCGAGGACCTTCACCTGCCCGGGTGCCGCCTGGGCGGTCAGACCGGGAGTCACCGCGTCGGTGGACCGTCCGGCGACCAACACGGCCTCGCCGCCGGCGACGAAGGCCCGGATCTGCGCGTGGAGGTCCGCGACCTTCCCGCAGGTCGCGTCGACGACGGTGACACCGCGCCCGGCCAGTCCGGCCCGGACCTCGGGCGTGGCGCCGGCCGGGCCGATCACGGCCACCGCGCCCGGAGGGACCTGCTCCGCCACGGCGACGGACACCACCCCTCGCGCCCGCCACCGGGCCGCCACCAGGGCATCGACCGGCACACCGCCCACCACCGCCACCGGCCCCGCCGTCCCACTGAGTACGGCGTCGACCTCTTCACGGGCCCGCACCGCCCCTGCACACAGCGGTGCGACGCCGGCCGACACCAGCCGCCTCGTGCGCAGCACCGCCGCCCAGTTGTCCAGTGCGCGCACGGCTTCCTCCGAGGGGGCATCCGCGCCTGCGGAGGTCACCACCGCCAGCCCGACCACGGCACCGTTTCGACCTACGTAGGTCACCGCCCGCACCGCCCCGCCACCCCCCGCACCCGCACCCGCACCCGCACCCGCACCGAGTTCCTGCCAGGGCGGATCCCCTGTCCACAACGAGGTTCCAACTGCCCCGCCGGTCGCGGTCAGGCCCGCGGGCACGGTGAGACCCGTCGCCGTGGCGGAGTCCGCAGGCCGAAGCGCCCCGGCCCCGCCGCAGGTCGGGACGGGAAAGTCCTGGTAGCGGACCCGCAGCCCGGCGCGGCGCAGAGCCCCGGCCACGAGTTCGGCTCCACGGCAATCGACCGGACCCCGCAAGGGATGGTGCAGGAGGGTCGGGACCAGGGCCTCGTCCGGGCGCAACGGCCCGACGAGAACGGCCCATTGGTCTTTTCTGAGCGTTCTCTTCACTGCGGTTCTCTCCCTGCCCACGCGTCAGTAGGACGCCGGACAGAACGGGATCCGCACACGGGAATCCCCGGCGTTGAACACGTACTCTGACGCCCCGGCACCCGGCGCCTTCACAGCGACAACGCCCATCCGCCCCGCGCCCACCCGAACGGCCGTTGGCCTCACTCGAAGGTACTGAAGGTTCCCCGAGACGCCCTGGACGGCCGACTACTGGGGCAAATTTGTTCCCATATACGGCAGTTCGGAGTCGTTCAAGGTCGTTCAACACGGCAGGAGGTTCAACAAGCATGCCATGAAGAAGAGTTACGCCGGATGACCTGGCTGGGGCTCACTGGACACACGTGAGCGTTCCCCGGCAGGTTCAGCGAACGCCTCCGCCGCAGGTCCTCTGCTCACCCATGCGTGAGTGCGCCACCGAGCCGGCGCGGACAACCGGGGCAGCGGGCCCGAAGGGCCTCCCCCGCCCGCCGGCCGCACGGACCTCGCGGACCCGACCATCCCTCAGGAGAGACTGATGCCCCTACTGGTCCGTACCGATGCGGCGGGCGCCCTGCACCGCCCCGCCGACACCACACCGCTCGCCGTCCTCGCACGTGGCCGGGTGTCGCGGTGACGGCCGAACCCGACCGCACCCCCGCAGCCGCACCTCCTCCGCCGCCCGCCGCCCGGCGGCACAGGACGGTGGTTCTCGCCTCGCCGCGCTCGTTCTGTGCCGGGGTGGAGCGCGCGATCGACACCGTGGAACGGCTGCTGGACGCCCCGGACCGGAACGGGCCGGTGTACGTACGCAAGCAGATCGTCCACAACACCCACGTCGTGGCGGGCCTCGCCGCCCGGGGAGCGGTGTTCGTCGAAGAACTCGACGAGGTACCGGCCGGTGCCACGGTCGTCTTCTCGGCCCACGGTGTGTCACCTGAGGTCCATGCCCAGGCCGGTGCCCGCGAGCTGACCGTCGTGGACGCGACCTGCCCGCTGGTCACCAAGGTCCACTCCGAGGCCAGGCGCTTCGCCGCTCGCGGCGGCACCATCGTCCTGATCGGGCACGCCGGGCACGAGGAGGTCGAGGGCACCCTGGGTGAGGCCCCCGCCTCCATCGTCCTGGTCGAGACCCCCGCGCAGGCGGCCGCTCTCCAGGTCCCCGACGGGACCCGCGTCTCCTACCTCACCCAGACCACCCTGGCCGTGGACGAGACGCGCGAGGTCGTCGACATCCTGCGCCGCCGCTTCCCGGCCCTGCGGGAGCCCCCGTCGGACGACATCTGCTACGCGACCACCAACCGGCAGCTGGCCGTGGCGGAAGTCGCGGAGCGCTGCGACCTGGTCCTGGTCATCGGCTCGGCGAACTCCTCGAACTCGGTGCGGATGGTGGAGGTCGCCCGCCGCGCCGGTGCCGAGGCGCACCTCGTCGAGGACGCCGACGGCATCGACCCGGCCTGGATCGAGCGCGCCGGCACCATCGGTCTGTCCGCCGGAGCGTCCGCCCCACCGGCCCTGGTGACCGGTGTGATCCGGGCCCTCCACCGGTGGGGGCCGGTGACGGTCGTGGAGCACACCGCCGCGGTGGAGGACATGTACTTCGCGCCGCCGGCCCCGGTCCGGGAGCGCCCGTGAGCACTCCTCGGTTCCGACTGTCGGTCACCGTCCACGGCGATCGGCGCGCCACAGCCACCATCCACTTCGTCCGCTTCGAGAAGGTGTTCACCCCATGACGGCCATCGACCCTCCATCCCGAGCCGGGGAGACCTGCCCCACCACCGAGGAGAAGAGCAGACGCACCGCCACCGGTACCGGGGTGCCCCACCGCTCACGGACCACTTCCCCTCCCCGGAACCCCGGCCGCCCTGCGCGCCCTGCGCCCCGGCCGACTCGACCGGCTGGCGGCCGGGATACGGGACCTGCTCGTGGACCGGGTGTCCGCCACCGGTGGCCATCTGGGCGCGAGCCTGGGTGTGGTGGAGCTGACCATCGCCCTCCACCGGGTCTTCGACTCGCCGCGTGACGCGATCCTGTTCGACACCGGCCACCAGTCCTACCCGCACAAGGTCCTCACCGGACGCGCCCGGGAGTTCGCCACCCTGCGCCAGCAGGGCGGGCTGTCCGGCTACCCGAGCCGGGCCGAGTCCGCGCACGACTGGATCGAGAACTCCCACGCCTCCACCGCCCTGGCCTACGCCGACGGCCTGGCCAAGGCCTTCCACCTACGAGGAGCGGCACGGCGGGTGGTGGCGGTCGTCGGCGACGGCGCGCTCACCGGCGGCCTGGCCTTCGAAGCCCTGAACAACCTCGGGGCCGCCGGGCGCCCGGTCATCGTCGTGCTGAACGACAACACCCGCTCCTACGACCCCAGCGCAGGTGCACTGCCCGCCCACCTGGCCCGGCTGCGCGAGAGCGGCCAGGTCACACCGGACCGCAATGTCTTCACCGACCTCGGGTTCGCCTACCTCGGCCCCGTCGACGGCCACGACACCCCCGCGCTGGAGACCGCACTGCGCCGCGCCGCTGCCCTCGGACGGCCGGTCGTGGTGCACGCCGTCACCACCAAGGGGAAGGGCTACGCCCCGGCCGAAGCCGACACCGACGACCGGATGCACGCCTGCGGAGTCATCGACCCGGCCACCGGCCGCCCCCGCACCACGGGCAAGCCGACCTGGACGTCCGTCTTCGCCGCCGAGCTCGCCGCCTTGGGAGGCGAGCGCGAGGACCTCGTCGCCCTCACCGCGGCGATGCGCCTGCCGGTCGGGCTCGGCCCGTTCTCCCGGAAGTTCCCCGACCGGGTCTTCGACTCGGGGATCGCCGAGCAGCACGCCGTCACCTCCGCCGCCGGGCTGGCGATGGGCGGCCTGCACCCGGTGGTGTGCCTGTACGCGACGTTCCTGAACCGGGCCTTCGACCAGGTGCTGATGGACGTGGCGCTGCACCGGCTGCCGGTCACCTTCGTCCTGGACCGGGCCGGGGTCACCGGCCCCGACGGGCCCTCCCACCACGGCCTGTGGGATCTCGCGGTCCTGGCCCGCGTCCCGGGCATGCGCGTCGCCGCGCCCCGTGATCCGGCCCGGCTGCGGGCCCTGCTGCGCGAGGCGGTCGAGTCCGGCGACGGCCCGAGCACGGTGCGCTTCCCCAAAGCCGCCGCCGCGGCCGACATCGACCCGCTGACCACCATGGACGGCATCGACGTCCTGCACCGCTCCCCACACGCGCCCCTGGACGTGCTGCTGGTCGCGATCGGCACGACAGCCGGCGCCTGCCTGGAGGCCGCCCGACTCCTGGCGGCCCGGGGCATCGGAGTGACCGTGGTCGACCCCCGCTGGGTGGCCCCGGTCAACCCCGCCCTCGTCCATCTGGCCGGACGCCACCGCATCGCCCTGTCCGTGGAGGACGGGGTCCGCGAGGGCGGCATCGGAGCCCTCCTCGCCCAGCACGCCACCGACGCCGGGGTCACCGTGCCCGTTCACGCCCTGGGCCTGCCCACCCGGTTCCTGGCCCACGGTGAGCGCGGCGCCCTCCTGTCCGCCGCCGGGATCAGCGGTCCTGCCATAGCCGACACCGCCCGCCGCCTCCTGGAGCACGGCGCCCCCTCGGCCGCCTCCCTGCCGGCACCATCCTCCACACGGAGCACGTCATGAACAGCGTCGACCTCCCCGACCCCACCCCGCCCGGCCGTCGCGGCCCCGGGCCCGCGCCCGGTGATGGACCCGTTCTCGCGGCCCGCCGCCACTCCCGGCAGATCCACGTCGGCAGGGTCCCCGTGGGCGGCGGAGCACCGATCCCGGTGCAGACCATGACGACCACCCCCACCACCGACATCGACGCCACCCTCCAGCAGATCGCCGAGGCCACCGCAGCGGGCTGCGACATCATCCGCCTCGCCGTCCCCTCCGCCGACGACGCCGCCGCCCTGCCCAGGATCGTCGCCAAGTCGCCGATCCCCGTCATCGCCGACATCCACTTCCAGCCCCGCTACGTCTTCCAGGCCATCGACGCCGGCTGCGCCGCGGTCCGCGTCAACCCCGGCAACATCAAGAAGTTCGACGACAAGGTCAAGGAGATCGCCCGGGCCGCCGGCGCGGCCAAGGTCCCGATCCGGATCGGGGTGAACGCCGGCTCCCTGGACCCGCGCCTGCTCGCCAAGCACGGCAGCGCCACGCCCCAGGCACTGGCCGAGTCCGCGCTGTGGGAGTGCTCGCTGTTCGAGGAGCACGGCTTCACCGACCTCAAGATCGCCGTCAAGCACCACGACCCGCTGACCGTCATCGCCGCCTACCGGCTCCTCGCCGCCGGCTGCGACTACCCCCTGCACCTGGGCGTCACCGAAGCCGGCCCCGCGTTCCAGGGCTCCATCAAATCCGCCGTCGCCTTCGGTGTCCTCCTCGCCGAAGGCATCGGCGACACCATCCGGGTCTCCCTCTCCGCACCGCCCGCCGAGCAGGTCAAGGCGGGCTGCCACATCCTCTCCTCGCTCGGGCTACGCCCGAGGAAGCTCGAAATCGTGTCCTGCCCCGGCTGCGGACGCCTCCAGGTCGACATCCACCGCCTCGCCCAACGGGTCGAGGCCGCCTTCGAGGGGTTCCCCCTCCCCCTGCGCGTCGCCGTCATGGGCTGCGTCGTCAACGGCCCCGGGGAGTCCCGGGAAGCCGACATCGGAGTCTCCTCCGGCAACGGCAAGGGCCAGATCTTCGTCCGGGGCCGGGTCGTCGCGACCGTCCCCGAAAACCGGATCGTCGAACGTCTCCTGGAAGAGGCCCTCAAGCTCGCCGAGCGCCAATCCACCGGGTCTCCCACGTAGACCGCCCGAAGGAGCAGAGTCCCATGGCCACTCCGAGCAAGCCGATTCGCCGACTGGACCGGGTGATCATCCGTTTCGCCGGTGACTCGGGTGACGGCATGCAGCTCACCGGTGACCGGTTCACCTCGGAGACGGCGTCGTT
>NZ_JBFBHW010000075.1:0-32581 GCF_040685395.1 Kitasatospora sp. NPDC088779
ATCGACACGCCAGGCTCAACGACCGGCACCCCACCGGGGTACCGGTCGCATCACCACATCATCCGAACTCGTTATGTGCGAAGGACGGGTCTAGGAGCTGTCCGGCCGATCATTGATGGCGTGCTCTGGCTGCTGCTTGGGGCGCCTGTGGCGGCGGCCTGAAGCCGATTGCCAGAGATCTGCTGCTGCGCGACCATCGTCGGATGGATACGGATGAGGTTCGGAAGCTGATTCGGGTTGTGCAGACGTGTTCTGTGGCTTTGTACGTGAGTACCGAGTTTTGAGAGCACTCGGGTGCTTGCCTCGGGGCCATGGTTGTGCTCTGCACGACGAGGGGTCCCTGGTGCTGCCGAAGTCCAAGGTCGATCTGTACGCGGCGATCCGCCGTGATGCTCGCGCGGGCCTGTCCGGCCGCGCGTTGCAGCGCAAGTACCGCGTCGGGTTCCTGGGTACGCCGCCCCCAGCGGCGGCGGGCCGGGAGACGGCCGGTGGCCGACTCGCACATGGCCTGTTCTTCCCTTCCTGAAGGGCGGGAAGGAGGGCCTAGGGTCAGGTGACGGTTCTGAGCGAGGAGAGAGGTCCGTGTGACCACCCAACGCTACGGTGATCTAGAACTGCGCTTCACTCCGGACATCCGCCGGGTCTGGCCCAACGTCATGCCTGGCGTCCGGCACGACTCCGCGATCTACGCCGCGAACGAGCCCATGCGCGACGGCTGGGGTCGCGCTGCGCACCACTTCGGGCCGCCCCTCACCGCCGGCGGCCTCCCCCGGGACGGTGCCGCACTGCTCCTGCGGGACCTTTCGGCGGACCGGAGCATGCTCCGGCCACCCGTGCGCTACGACCGGATCGGCGACCTGCCCCAGGATGTCTCCGTCGGGATCTGGCGGCCCGTCCCCCCGGACGGCTACATCGCCCTCGGCGACATCGTCGCCACCAACGCTCCACATCCCGATTTTGGTTCTTTCCCGGTGGTGTGCGTCAAACGGGAGCACAACGGGCGCTTGTACGTCCGACGGGGCGAGTTCGGCGACAGGTTGCTGGAGAGCGGGAACATGCGGCTGTGGTCGGTCGTGGCGCCACAGCAGTCGAACCAGGACACCGAGGAGCGGCTGTTGGTGCCGCCTGGGGGATTCACGGCGGTGTTCACGGCCGACCGGCCGTCGTCGACGCCGACCGGTTGGGTGCTGGACCTGCCGGCGGTCGTGGAGAGGCGTCCCGGGCCGGGTGTGCCACGCCTGACCTCGTTCGACCGGCCGCCCGCGCAGACGACGGTGACCGACCGCACGGTCACCGTGCCGTACTTCATGGTCGAGGACCCGGTCCGCGACGCGCACTGGCAGATCCGCAACTCGCCATTCTACCGGATCCGCCGCCTCCGGCGCTTCGACGTCGCCCTGTTCCGCGACAACCGCAACGGGACGGTGCAGCAGGAGCAGTCGGAGGCCGTCACCACCGGTGTCAGCCGGGAGGACAGCACCGCCTTCAACATCACCACCGGCATCACCGTTGGCGTGGCGGTCGGCATCGAGGTGTCCGCGAAGCCCTTCGGCATGGGCGTCTCCGGAACCACCACGTACTCGGTGTCGGCGACCGTCGAACTGGGCTACGAGAGGCGCCGGAGCGTGACCGTGATGAACGAGGTGACCAGGACGTACGGGCTGGCCGTGCCGCCGCGCAGTTCCGGTTGCCTGTGGATGGAGCACCACCAACTCGTCCCGGTCCGCGCGGACGGCACCGAACTCGGCCCCCGGGCCTCGCTCGGCTTCCGCACCGACCACTACGTGACCGGCGAGTTCCCCGGCGGGGCCGGCGTGCGCGCCTTCACCGAGGAGGACGGAGGCGAACGGACACCACTGCCCGACAGCATCCCGCCCACCGTCATCACCACGGCCACGGAGGACGATCCGTCCTGACTGGGATGCCGCGCCACCCGTCGGGGTGGCGCGGCACGTTGGGACATTCTCGCGCCCCCGACGCGCCAGAACCGCTGCCACTTCTCATCGACACTCGGGGCTCCAACCATCGCCTTGTGCTGCCATCTCGCACCAACAGGTGCTCTCGGTCCGCAACTACGCAGCCATGTTCTGCCTACCCGTTGCAGTGGGATGCCTGGACGGCAGACGGCCAGTACCTGTATCTCCGATACCGGCATGGTGAGGGCTGCGTCGAGTGGCATCCTGGGCCTGAGGATGATGCCGACACGCCGGACTCTTGGAACGAGGGCCTCTCGGGGCTCCTCGTCGAATGGGACGACGGCACCGACGGCGGTGTCATCAGCCTTGAGGACTTCCTCGCGGCAGCGGGTTTGGTGCTGGCGCCGGGTGGCTTACCGGTGGTTTGTTAAACCCGTAAGTAGAGATCAAGGGCTCGGCCAGTGGCCAACGAGGTGATGAGGGCTTGGAGTTCGGGTGGCGGGGGCGTTTGCGACCAGGCGTGCCAGTAGCGTTGGAGGGTGTGCCAGGGGTCGAGCCAGGCCCGGATTGCTCGGATGGCCCGGGGCCAACTGGGTTGCTGGGGCTGGTGGGACACGGGTGTGCCCCCTCTCTGGCCAGCCTGCGGTTTCGGCTGGCTGGGCCTGGTCCTGTGCTGTGGTTTCTTCGGCGAACCAGGCGTCCCAGCAGAAGGAGAATGCGCAGTTCACGAGGGTCTGGTGGCGGCGGATCGCTGTGTCGGAGCGGACCTGGAAGTCGGCCCGGCCTAGTTCGTCCTTGACCTGCTTGTGGCTTTGCTCGATCCAGTGCCGCAGGCCGTAGAGCCGGACGAGCTCGGCCAGGCCGGCGGGCGGGTGGGGACTGTCGGCGGTGCGGGGTGAGCCGGGTCGGGGCAGGTCGGTGGCCAGATACCAGGTGGCTTTGTCCGGCAGGGTGCCTGGGTCTGCGGTGGCCACCACCAGGCGGGTCCACCCGTCGGGTCCCCATGCTCCGAGGCGGGCGTCGGCGGCCCACCAGGTCTCGGTGTGCCCGTCGCGGAAGGTGCGGACAACCGGCGTCCACTCGCCTGGGTGCTCGGGATCTGTCCAGGTCAGGGCGTGTGCCGCTTCGACCGGGGTGTGCGCTTGGTCCCTGTAGGCCCAGGTACCGCGGCGGGGCTTGAGGGCCATGACGAACGGCAGGCCGGCCTCGCGCAGGGTGTGTCGGAACTCGTCGTGGTCGCCGTAGCCGCAGTCCGCCACCACCGCCCGGAACGTGACCCCGGCCCGCTGGGCCTGGCCGGCAAGGTCGGTGGCGAGCTGCGGCTTGGTGTGAAAGTCGGGGTCGTTGCGCTTCCTCGGGAAGTGGTGGGCCGGGGTGTAGGGCACCGCGTGTAGCGGATAGTAGAGGCGCTCATCCGCCCAGAGCGTGGTTACCGTGACGACGGCGTTGTCCGTCTTCCCGAGCCGGCCCGGCCACTGCCGCCCGACATGGGCGGTGGCCGTGCCGTCCTTGCGGTTTCCGGAGTCGTCGATCACCAACACGCCCTGGCCGTGTGGCGCGGTGGCCGGATCGGCCAGCAACAGCTCGAGCCGACGGGCGTTGACCTGCTCGAACTTCCACGTCGACTCCGACAGGAAGAACTGAAGCCGCTGCACCGCCGGATGCTGAGCCCCGGCCACCGGCTCGGCCCCGGCCAGGGCCGTGAGCGTCTTGTTCCGGTCCCGCGGCAGTAGCAGACCGGTCAGGTACTCGCGGAATCCTCGCCGCTGGGCGAGTGAGCTGAAGAGGTCGTCGAACCTGGCCGCGTACCCCTCGAGGGGCCCGGGAGCCGGTGGACAAGGTACGCGCGCGGTCATGGCAGCACCCCCGAAAGACTCTCCTCACCGATACTGCCGACCTGACCCCATGTCAACAAACCACCGGTAAAATCGCTCTCCCGCTGCGCACTTCGCAGGATGGCATGTGTTCGGACCGGGCTGACCGGGCCGACGCCCGCACCGGGGCCCTCGGGTGCGCGCGCGGCCGCCGCGGCGGGAACCGCCCGGGTGCGGCTTGCGGTGACGAACCGGCCCTCTGGCAGCGGGGTTCACGGCGGGCCTCGCCTGCTCAGAGCGCGGGCACCGCCCGTACCGGCGCCGGACTGCCGGTGCCGGTACGGTGTTGTCCGTCCGGCGGGGAGGTCGGTTACTGGCATCGGGGTCTGTGTCCTGGTGCCTGTCGGCCCGTCAGGCCGATCCAGCCGGGGGGTGTCGGGGTGGCGCGGTGAGTGACGTGTAGTGCTCGGTTCCGAGGATCCGGTACCTGATGTCCTCGGGCAGGCGGGTCAGGATTCCGGGGAGCGGGCGCTCTCCCTCGACCTGGCTGTGGTGGGCCGTGATCGCGGCCCACTTCTGGTCCAGCCACTGGCGTACATCGCATGTCACGTCGGCCAGGGTGTCCGGGACGCTCAGCACGGATTTGCCGACCCGGCTCAGGAGCGGCCCGAGGTCGGCGATCGCCGAGTGGGGGTGGGTGGCCATGTGGACGGCGGCGGGCTGCCAGGGCTCCCCGGCGTCCGGGTAGAGGTGTTCGAGTCCGGAGGCGGCGATGGCCAGCAGGCTCGCCCGGTGGGTCTGCCGGTGGTCCGGGTGGCCGGTCAGTTGCCCGTAGGCGTCGTGGGTCAGCACGATGTCGGGCCGAACCGCGCGGATGTGCCGCACGATGTCCTCGACCACGCGGTCGACGGGCGCGTCGCACAGCCGCGGCCGACCGGGAGCGGATTGCGGGACGCGGGCGTCGGCGTAGCCGAGCATCCTCGGCGCGCCGGCGCCCAGGATGTCCAGGGCGTCGGCGAGTTCGGCGGCGCGGTGGCTGTCCTCGGCCCAGGTGGCGGTGACGACGGCCGTCCGGGCGCCGGACGCGGCGTGCTGGGTGAGGGTGCCGCCGACGAGGAGCGATTCGTCGTCCGGGTGTGCGAGCACGGCGAGCAGGGACGGCAGGGGTGGCATGGCAGGTCCTCCTTGTTCGGCGGGCGCAGGGTGAGTGGCTGGTGACGGCTGCCCGGGTCGGAGGCGGGCGGCGAGGGTGGCCATGTCGGTGGTGAAGCGGCCTGCGAGGTCGACGCCGGTCTCCTGGGCGATGACCATGAGCGAGAACAGGCAGTCGGACAGCTCGTGGCCGATGGCCCCGGTGCTCGCGGCCACGTCGGCGCGGTGGCCCTGGTGGGCCATGACCAGTTTCGCGAGGTCGCCGACGTCGCCGGTGAAACCGAGGACGAAGTCCGACAGGCCCCAGGTGCGACCCAGCTTCCGCCGGTTGATCTCGTCGTAGAAGTCGCGTACTTCGCCTGCGGCGGCGGACATCTCGTCCCAGGTGGTCATCGGCTGCTCCGTTTCGGGTGCGTGGTCGGGCGGGATCGGCGGCGGGTGCGGTCGTGTTCGGCGGGGTCGGGGGTGATGCGTTCGAGTTCCTTGTCGGTGAGGTGGCCGCCGTCGAAGGTGACGCCGATCTTCCAGGGCCGCGGTGGTTCCGGCGGGGTGAAGGAGAGCATCAGGGGGCGGGGGCGTCGTCAAGGGCGGCGGGGACGAAGCCGATCTCCTCGGCGGTCTCGCGCAGTGGCGCATGTCCACGGGTCCTCGTCGTTGTCGAGGAGGCCGCCGGGGTAGTGGTATTCGCCCGGGTGGTGGGCGGAGGTGAGCAGGAGCGGCCGGTCGTGGCGGTCGGTCAGGAAGACGCCGACGTAGGAGATGCCGTGCGGCAGGGTGGGGACGAACCGCTCGGGCGGGACGAAGACCATGGTCAGGCTCCTTCCTGGCCGTGACGGCCGGGGTGGCCTAGCCGGGTGCGCAGGTCGGCGGCGAGGCGTTCGGCCCGGCCGGGGTCGTCGGGCAGGAGGCCCGCGCCCTCGGTCATCAGCGCGTGGAACTGCTGCTGCTCGTACGGGATGCCGGGCGGTAGGGCGGCGATGTGCCAGTGGACGTGGGCGTTGCCCTGCATGCTGCCCAGGCTCAGCAGGTAGAGGCGTTCGGTGGGGACGGTCGCGGCGAGCGCGGTCGCCACGCGGTGCACGACCAGTTGCAGGGCGAGGTACTGGTCCTCGGTGAAGCCGCTGACGGTGTCCTCGACGTGGGCGCGCGGGGCGACGAGGAGCTTGCCCGGCAGGGTGGGGTAGCGGTCGAGGAAGGCGACGTGGACGCCGTCGTCCAGGACGATCCGGTGTTCGTACCCGGGCTCACCGGCGAGCATCGAGCAGATGAAGCAGGGGCCGTTGCGGGCCCGCTCGTTGTAGGCGTCGAGGTCGAAGGCGGTCACCGCATCCAGCCTTCCGAGCCGGGGCGCAGCGCCATGTAGCCGTCGACGGGGTCGAATCCGAGGGTGCGGTAGAGCGGGGCTCCGGTTTCGGTGGCACGCAGCTCGATCGATCCGCAGCCGCTGTGCCGGAGTGCCTGGACCAGGGCGGTGGTGACGGCGCGTGCGTGCCCGCGGCGTCGGTGGGCCGGGTCGGTGGCCACGGTGTGGATCCGGGCCCACCGGCCGGTGGGGTGGGTGGGGCCCCGGTAGCCGCGGTAGACGATGCCGATGGCGCAGGAGGCCAGCGTGCCGTCGTCGGCGGGGACGACGTAGGCGAGCAGGTTCGGGTCGGTGCCGAGCCGTTCGCGCATGTCGTCGCGGAAGGTGGTGCGCCAGTCGTCGGTCAGCCGGGCGCCGTCGAGCACCGCGACGCGCAGGCGCAGCAGTTCGTCGGCGTCCTCGGGGCCGGCGGGGCGTACGGGGGATCCGGTCATGCGGGACTGCCTCCGGGGTTCGGTGGTCACTCGGGTGGTTGTCGGGGGAGGCCGGGGCGGACGAGGTGTCGGTCGGTGCCGCCGTCGGGCCGGTGCACGGCGCGGTAGGCGTACGGGATCCGGTTGGTGGGGAAGGGTGACGGTGCCTTCCTCAGTCCTGGACCAGGTCGCGGGGGTCGGCGCCCTCGGCCCAGCCGTGGGTGGAGAACCCGCGGCCACCGGACAGGTACGCGGACAGGGCGGCGTGGGAGGACGGGAACATCGGCAGCGGCAGCCCGCCCTCGGGCGACCACACCACGGCGAGGTGTTTACCGGGCTCGGTGTTCGTCAACTCGCCCTGCCAGGCGGTGGCGAGGAAGACCGACAGCAGGAAGGGGCCCTTGCCGTCCCAGCCCTGGCGGACCTGGATCGTGTGGACCAGTCGCAGGTCGCACGGGTCGACTTCCAGCCCCGTCTCCTCCGCCAGTTCACGGGCGGCGGCCTCGTCCAGGCGCTCGCCGACCTCGACCTTGCCGCCGGGGATCGTCCACACCGGCGTCGTGCTCCAGCTGTTCGTCGCGTAGTTGATCGTCGCGACCCGGCCGCCACTCCGGTCGTGGACGATGACGGCCACCGCCTGTCGCAGGCTTTCCACAGCACTACCTCCAAGGACTCTTGATCACTGACTTCGGCTCGTCAGGGTGATGTTGGGGTGTCGAGGGTCAGGCCGGTGCCGGCTATGAATCCGTCGGGTGTGTCGGGTCGGTACTGGAGTCGCTTGAGTCGGTTGCGGACGAGGGTTTCGAGTCGGTCGAGGGCGACCACGGCAAGGTTGGCGAGGCTGTGCTTGACGTGTGCCCAGACCCACTCCACGGGGTTGAGGTCGGGCGAGTGGGCGGGAAGGAGGAAGACCGTCAGCCGGTCACGCTCGGCGATCAACTCGCCGATGGCGTGGGAGATGTGGGTGTTCAGGCGGTCCCGGACCAGCACGATCGGTGCTTTGGCGAGGTGGTGGACGCCGTCGACCAGAGCGGTGAAGTCGCGCTCGGCCACTTTGCGTGCGGGGACCTGCGGACTGAAGCCGAGCCTGTGCATCGGCCTCGTGGCGCCCGAGACGCTGTACGAGACGTGGAACTTACGCCTGATCAGCATGGCCACCCGCGCAGCCGTCCACACCTGGTCCTCCACCCAGCAGCACTTCTCGCTGATATCGGCGCGAAGCCCGGCCCCGCGACCCGCATGGGTCCGGGCTTCGCAGACTGGCGCTTGGCAGCCTCCTGGCGACGGCGGCTCGGATCATCCTCTCCGGGATCATCCTCTCCGGGCCGCTGATCACCGCGACTCTGATCTGGGCATCCGTCACGCAGCCCGGACGCGCTCGATGAGATCGGCGACGCCGTCAACCTGGCGGTACGGCTTGAACGCCGGCGCGAGCTCGCGGACCAGGCTGACACACCGCTCGGCGCCGATGCGGGTGGCCAGATCGAGGGATTCGGTGGTGACGGCGAGAGCCTGCTCGACGTCGTTGGATTGCAGGAAGCCCTTGGCCTGGTAGGTCAGGAAGATGCCACGCGTCTTGTCCCGGGCCTTGGGCAGGAGGGCCAGGCCCTCGGCCATCCTGACCTGCGCCTCGTCGGCCCGGCCGAGATCGAGCAGGCACTGGCCGGAGTCGACCGCGAGGTCCGCGGGGCGCATCCACGCGCACCAGCCCGGCGCGGGGTCGCCAGCCCGCGTCGACAGTGCGGTCTCGGCGTCGGACAGGTCGCGGTAGCACGCGGAGCGTTCGCCGAGCGCGGCGTGGGCCCTGGCCCGCCGGAGGAACAGCAGCGACCGGGCGGTGGGGTGCTTGGTACCGGACAGTGCGTGGCCGAGCTGGTCCACCGAGATGTTCGGTTGGCCGATCCAGTTCGACTGGTAGGCGAGGTCGGAGAGCACACCGGCGCTGAAGTCGCGGTCACCTGCGGCGTCGGCGGCTTGCAAGGCTCCTGCCCAGAGCTTTCCCGCGGCGAAGTGCTTGCCCTGGTCGAAGCGGCACCAGCCGCAGGTGGTGGCCAGTGACGCGGCCAGGAGGTGCAGCCGCTTGGCGACGGGCTCGGCGTGGCCGCCGCCCTCGATCAGGTCGGTGACGGTCGCGAGATGAGCGTCCGTCAGCTTGATCGTGTGCTGGCGCTGTTCGGTGGGCAGGGTCGTCAGCTTCGCGCTGGTTTGCTCCAGCCAGTCCACGAGCCCGGGGTCCACGGCTGTCCTGCCGTCGAGGGCGGAAGTCAGGCGATCGGGCTCGATCGTGGCCCACTGGGCGGCGAGGCCGGCCAGCGAGACGGCGCTGAAGGTCATGAAGCTGCGGCGGTCCATGGCGGCTCTCTGTGCATCTCGAAGTGCTTGGACGGTGTACGCCGATCCCAGTGGCAGCGGAACCTCGCGGCCGGGCAGCCAATCGGGCCACCCGAACAGCTCCATGTCGGCGATCGGAACGTCGAAGGCTTCCGCGATCAGGATCTGGGAGTGCAGGTTCGGCTGCTTGCGCCAGTTCTCCCACCGGCTGACGGCCGTCTTGTCCGCGCCGGAGCGGAGCCCGTGCTTGCGGGCGGCCCGGTCGAGGAACACGACGAGGTCGCTCTGTGACCACCCGCGCAGTTCACGGGCGTAGGCGAGGGGGTGCCGGATCGGGTCGTCCACGGGGCCAATTCCATCATCGACAGTGACGGACAGCCTACTGCGCGCGAGCGCGGGACAACCCCGGGACTACAGACAATGCCTGTCCAGGAAACCGGAGTTGGCGCTGTACTCGACACGCATCGACAAGTTCCCTCACGAAGCGGAAGGAGTCAGCCCATGAAACGACGCGCGGCGGTCATCGGCCTCGGACACCAGGCACTCGAAGACCACCTTCCCGGCCTGCTCGCCTCCAACCGGGCCGAGTTGGTCGCGCGGTCTGCGACAGCGACCCGGACGCCCTGCGGGCCCAGCAGGACACGCACCACGTCCCGGGCTTCACCCGGGCCGCCGACCTGCTGGACACCGTGGCGCTGGACTTCGTCATCGTCGCGGTCCCGCACCACGCCGGCCGGGCCGTGATCGAGGAGTGCGCCGTCCGAGGCGTGCACGTCCTCAAGGAGAAGCCGTTCGCGACCTCCCTGCCCAAGGCGCGCGAGTTCGCCTCGATCTGCCAGCAGGCCCAGGTGGAGCTGATGGTCACGCTCCAACGGCGCTTCAACCCGTTCCACGCGTCCGTGGTTCAGCTCCTGGACCAGATCGGCACCCCATTCCTCATCGACGGCCAGTACACCTTCCACACCGACGACCCCGGCGCGGGCTGGCGCGGAGACGTCAGCCAGGCCGGCGGCGGCTGCGTCATCGACATGGGCTACCACATCGTCGACCTGCTGCTGTGGTACTTCGGGATGCCCAACCGGATCATGGCCGACTTCTCGACCGCCGCGCTGCCCGACGGCGGGTACGACGCCGAGGACACCGCCGTCATCCAGCTCGGCTACGACAACGACCTGTACGGCACCGTGCGCGGAGAACGGCACCAGCACGCCGATGCTGTCGGCCCGCTCCCGGCACGCCTCTGTCCGCTCCCTGGAGCGGTGCGCCCGCCCCGGCGTGGACGCCGTCGCCCGGCACGTCGCCGCCCAGGACCCGGCCGCCCGCGGCCGTTGACTGGGCGGGGGAGGGCAGGACCACCGCCGAAAAGCTGCTGCACACGCAGGGGTCTAGTATCGGCCCCATCGCTATAGTATTTTATTTGTCGCGACCCGATAGGTCGATGGAGAGGCCGTAACGGCCGGAGAGGTAGGACGGTCTTGGCCGGAGAGCCGACAGAGCCGACAGAACCGACAGAGCCCATAGAGCCGACGGGGCCGGGAGCGCCGACAGAGGTGACGGACCGGGCAGCGCAGCACGCAGCTCCACTCCACGGGCGCGTCCTGGTGACCACGGGCTGGTTGCGACCGGGGGACGCCGTGCACCGCCACCTCGCCGCGGCCGGGCTCGACGTCGTGCACGGTTCGGTCGGGGACCGGGCCCGCGGCGGCGCGTCCTTGCCGGAGTTGGTGGGTTCCGTCGACGCGATCGTGGCCGGCACCGACCCCTTCGGCGCGGAGCTGTTCGAGGCGGCGCCCCGGTTGAAGGTGATCGGGCGTACCGGGGTCGGCTACGACAACATCGACCTGGCGGCGGCGACCGCACACGGTGTCGCCGTCTGCCCGACCCCGGGAGTCAACCGCCAGTCCGTGGCCGAGCACACCATGGGGCTGCTCCTCAGCCTGGCCCGCAGGATCCCGCAGAACGTCGCATCGGTCCGTGCGGGCGGGTGGGACCAGGCCGGCGGACGCGAGTTGGCCGGTGCCACGCTCGGCATCGTCGGTCTGGGCGCGATCGGCAGACTCGTGGCCCGCTTGGCGCAGAGCTTCGGCATGCGCGTCGTCGCCTACGACCCGGCCGTCGACCGGGACTACGCGACCGAGCACGGCATTCGCGTGCTCGACCTGGAGCAGTTGCTGGCCGAGTCCGACTTCGTCAGTCTGCACCTGTTCCTCAGCCGGCAGACCCACCACCTGCTGGACGCAAAGGCATTCGCCCGGATGAAACGGGGTGCCTTCGTGGTCAACACGGCGCGCGGCGGCGTCGTCGACGAGAGCGCCCTCGCGGACGCGCTCGCCTCCGGCAGGCTGGCCGGCGCCGCGCTGGACACCGTGGAGAAGGAGCCGCTGCCGTCCGACAGCCCGTTGCGCTCCTTCGACAACGTGCTGGTGACGGCACACATCGGAGCCGCCACGGTGGAGTCACGTGCCCGCTCCGGGATGATGGCCGCCCGGTCGGTCGTGACGGTGCTACGGGGTGGACGTTCCGAACACACCGTCAACCCAGGGTCGGCCGCTCACGCAGCGGCGCGCACGCGGCGGCCGGAGGCGGACGGAAGATGACGACGTTTCGTTTCGACGCCAACCTCAAGTGGCTTTTCACCGAGCTGGAGTTCGAGGCGCGCTTCGACGCGGCCGCAGCCGCCGGCTTCGCCGGAGTGGAGTTCCCCTCGCCCTACGGCTACGCCGCTCCCGTCCTTCGGCGCCGGCTGCGTGACGCGGGGCTGACCCAGGTGCTGATCAACACGCCCATGGGCGCGCCCGGAACGCCGACTCGGTCGGGACTGGCCTGCATCCCCGGCCTGGACGGCGAGTTCCGGGCCGGTGTCGAGCGCGGTCTGGAATACGCCACCGCGCTGGACTGCGAGCTGCTGCACGTCGTCGGTGGGATCGTGCCCGACGGGGTCGGTCGGGATCGGGCGTTCGCGTGCTACGTCGCCAACATCGCCTGGGCCGCGGAACAGGCCAGGGAGGCCGGAGTCCGGATCGTTCTGGAGGCGCAGAACAAGCGGGACTGCCCCGGCTTCGTTCTGCAGTCCCAGGAACAGGCGGCCGCGGTGGCGGAGGCGGTCGGCGGGGATCAGGTCGGGCTGTTGCTCGACTTCTACCATCTGCAGATCGACGAGGGCGATCTGATCCGCACCTACCGGCGTTTCCAGGAACGGGTGTGGCACCTTCAGGTCGCCGACCCGCCGGGCCGGCACGAGCCGGGGACGGGAGAGATCGGCTGGCGGGCCGTGCTGCGGGCCGTCGCCGAATCCGGATACCCGGGCTGGATCGGCTGCGAATATGCGCCGGCCGGTGAGACCGTGGCGGGGCTGGACTGGGTGCGGCGGTTCCGGGGAGCGGCGGCGTGACCGCGCCCCGGATCGCGCTGATCAGTGCCGTACCCACGGCGATGGCGCCGGCGGCCGAGGCGCTGCGTGAAGGCTTCCCCGAGGCCGAGGTATGGCACCTGCTGGACGACCGGCTGCTGGCGGACACCGACGAACAGGGCGGTCTGACCGCGACGCTGCGGGCGCGGATGCACCGGCTCATCGAACACGCGGTGCGTGGGGGCGCCGACGCGGTTCTGCTGACCTGTTCGCTGTACGGGGTGGTGGCGCAGGAGGCCGCCGGCGGGGTCGCCGTGCCGGTGCTGGCACCGGACCAGGCGGCGTTCGAGCAGATCGCCGCCGGCGGGCTCCGGCACGTCCTGGTGGTGGCCTCGTTCGAGGCGGCGTTGCGGGACTCGGTGGACCGGCTTCGCACGGTACTGGCCTCGTCCGCACCGGCACCGGGGGTCGAGGTGTCGGGTCTGGTCGTGCCGGAGGCCAAGGCGGTGACGGCCGCGGGAGAGCGTGACCGGCTGGTGTCGGTGCTGGTGGAGGGCGTGTCCGCGGCGATCGCGGACGCCGACGCGGTCTTCCTTGCCCAGTACTCGCTCGCCCCCGCGGCCCGCGCTCTCGCGGCGGCCCTGGAGATGCCGGTGGTGTCCGGTCCGGCGAGTGCCGCGAGCGTCCTGCGCACGTTGCTGTCAGGCCCTTGAATCCCGCCCGCTAAATCCTGTAGTCAAGCCAGCATTGAGCGAGTTTCAGAGTGATTCGTATGGGCGGAGCACCGTGGCTGCACCCCCACCCGGGCCGCCCCCTCGACTGACGCCCCCTCGACTGACGCTCCTCGACTGACGCTCCCGCGATAGAAGCTCCCGCGATTGACACCCCCCGCCCGCGAACAGAGAGGTTTGGCGTGGCCCCATCATCTGAGGTCGGCCTGCTGGTCACCGGCTTCGTCGGCATAGTCGTCGTCGTCCTGTTGATCACGACACGGTTGAAGGTCCATCCGTTCCTGGCGCTGGTGATCGGCACTCTGGGTATCGGGCTCGTCGCCGGGGAGAAGCCCGCGGCGGTCGTTCAATCCGTCACCTCCGGGGCCGGCGGAACGCTCGGGCAGACCGGACTGATCTTGGTCCTGGGCACCATCCTGGGCACCGTGCTCGCCGAATCCGGAGCCATCCGGCGGCTGGCCACCGTGCTCACCCGGGGCCGTTCCCTGCGCACCATCCCCTGGATGGTGAGCCTGCTGGCCTTCGTCGTCGCCCTCCCGCTCTTCTTCGAGGTCGCCCTCGCGGTGCTGCTGCCGCTCCTGTTCAGCATCGCGCGGGAGGTCGAGACCACCATGCTCGACAGTGAGGGCCGCGACGCGAAGGGCAGGAGGACTTCGCCCTACCTGCTCGTGGGTGTCCCGGCACTGGGCACCGTCGCCTCGATCCACGCGCTGGTCCCGCCCCACCCCGGCCCCACCGCCGCCGCGACCGCCCTCCACACCGAGGTCGGGACGGTCATCGGCTACGGCCTGCCGGTCGCCGTCATCACCATGGTGGTCTCCGGCCAGTTCCTGGCCGGCCCGATCGCCCGCCGCGTCTTCCCGGTGCCTCCGCCCAGACTCGTCGAACAGTTCACGCTCAAGGCCGATGACCGGACCCCGCCCGGCATCGCCCTGTCGGTCATCCCGGTGGTGCTGCCGCTGATCCTGGTCGTGGGCCAGTCCGTGGTCACCGTCGCCCACCTGACCGGGGGTTGGGCGAGTGCGCTCGGCTTCGTCGGCCAGCCGGTGGTGGCGCTGCTGATCGCGGTGATCCTCGCGGTCATCGGCCTCGGCTGGGGGCGGGGAGTCAGCGGGCAGCAGCTGAAGGGCCAGGTCGACGACAGCATCGCGGCCATCGCCCCCATCCTGCTGATCATCGGGGGAGGCGGCGCCCTGAGCGGGGTCATGCTGGACTCCGGGATCGGCAAGGCGATCGCCCACCTCACGCACGGCCTGGGCGTCTCTCCGCTCATCCTGGCCTGGGTGATCGCGGCCCTCATCCGGTTGGCGGTCGGCTCGGCGACCGTCGCCATCATCACCGCCTCCGGGATCGTCGCCCCCATGGTGCCCGAGACTCCCGGACTGCACCCGGCGTTGGTCGTCCTCGCACTCGGCTGCGGCTCCATCATCTTCCCGCACATCAACAACGCCGCCTCCTGGCAGGTCAAGGAGAGCTTCGGCATGTCACTGACGGACATGTTCAAGAGCTTCACCGTCATCGAGACCACCGTGTCGCTGCTCGGCTTCGGCTGTGTACTCGCCATATCCGCCCTGGCCTAGGGCCTCTCCTCCCACGACCGAGCCAGACGGAAAGGAAACACCATGATCGGTGTGATCGCCGACGACGTCACCGGTGGCACCGACGTCGCAGCCGCGCTACGACGTCAGGGCCTGCGCACCCTGCTCTGCTTCGGCACCCCCGACGAACTCCCGGCGCAGCAGCCCGTCAACGCCGCCGTCATCTCGCTGAAGACCCGAACCGCCCCGGTGGCAACGGCAGTTGAGCAGAGTCAGGCCGCCGCGCTGAGGCTGTCCCGAGCCGGAGCCAACCGGCTCTACTTCAAGTACTGCTCCACTTTCGACTCCACCGCCCAGGGCAACATCGGCCCGGTGCTGGACGCACTCGGCCAGGCGACCGGCGGCGACCCGGTCGTCACCACACCGAGCTCGCCCGAGCACGGCCGCACCCAGTACCAGGGGTACCTGTTCGTCGACGGCACGCTGCTGGCCGAGTCCCCGATGCGGCACCACCCCCTGACACCCATGCGGGACTCCTTCCTCCCCAGGCTGCTCGATGCCCAGTCGGCCCACCCCGGCTGTGCCGTGCTGGACCACACCGTCGTCTCCGGCGGCGCCGACCGGATCCGCTCCACCATCCGTCAACACGCCGGGCACACCCGCTACCTCCTCGCGGACGCGCTGACCGACGGCGACCTGTACGCGATCGCCCAGGCCTGCGAGGACCTGCCGCTGGTCGCCGGCGCCGCGGGGTTGGCCGGCGCGCTCGCCAGAGTGCACGCCGAGCGCTCCGCCTCCGCACCCGGCGACCGGGCAGGTCGGCCCGTGCGACCGGACGGTCCCGCGGTCGCCCTGGCCGGAAGCTGTTCCAGGCGCACCCTGGAGCAGATCGATGCCATGCGCGCGGCGGGCCGCCCCGTCCACCGCCTCGACCCGCTGACCGACCGGGAACCGGCCTCCCTCGCCGACCGGGCACTCGCCTGGTACGACGATCTCGGCAGCCGGGCGACCGAAGCGGGGCCGCTGATCCACTCCTCGATGCCGCCGCACGCACTGCGGGACGTTCAGCACGCCCTCGGCCTGGAGCGGTCCGCGTCGATCCTGGAGGCCGCACTCGGTCGCATCGCCCGGGGACTGGCCGAACGCGGGGTGACCCGACTCGTCATCGCCGGAGGAGAGACGTCCGGCGCGGTCGTCAGCGCGCTCGGCGTCGACGGAGGCCAGGTCGGCGCCGAGGCGGCGCGCGGGGTCCCGTGGATCCACACCGCCGCCGGTCTGGACATCCTGCTCAAGTCCGGGAACTTCGGCGAGCGGGACCTGCTGCTCACCGCCACCGCCGCAGGGGGTGCCCGATGACCTCGCGCTCCCCGGACCGCCGCAGGGGGCGCCGCGCGACCGGGCCCTCTCGGACCGCGGCAGGCGAGGAACTGGTCCGCACGGCACGCTCATTGTTCTCCCGCGGCCTCACCCACGGCAGTACCGGCAACCTGTCCGTCCGCACCCCGGAAGGGATTCTGGTGACCCCCACCGGCTCCAGCCTGGGCACGGTCACCGTCGACCAGCTGTCCCTGGCCGACGAGTACGGGCGGCACGTCGACGGACCCCCGCCCTCCAAGGAGGCCTTCCTGCACGCGGCAGTGCTCCGCGCCCGGCCCGACGCCCAGGCCGTCGTCCACACCCACTCCACGCACGCGGCCGCGGTCTCCTGCCTCACCGGCCTCGACCCCGAGGACGCGTTGCCGCCGCTGACCGCGTACTTCGCGATGCGCATCGGACAGCTGCCGGTCCTGCCGTACCACGCCCCGGGCGATCGCGGCCTGGAGGAGGTGGTGGAGGAGACCGCCGGGCGCAGGCACGCCATGCTGCTGAGCAATCACGGCCCCGTCGTCGCGGGCGCAGCCCTGGCCACGGCGATGGACGCGCTGGAGGAGCTGGAGGAGACGGCCCGGCTCTTCCTCCTGCTGCGCGGCCTGCCGACGCGGCCGCTGACCGGGGCCGAACGCGCCGCGCTCACCGCGTCCGCGTAGTCCCGACGCCGAGCCCCGCACCCCCGCCGCGGCACCGATCGAACCGGTGCCCGGCCGAGAAGGAAAGAGTGAAGACATCGTGTCCGACAGCAACAGTGCCGACACCACCGCCCGGCACTCCCTCACCCTGTTCAGCGCCCTGGCCGTCCGCAAGGCGCTGGACGAGGTCGTCCTGCCCGCCTTCACCCGGGACAGCGGGGTGAGCGTCATTCCCGTGTTCGACCCCACGGTCCAGCTCGTCCGCCAGATCGACGCGGGCACACCCTTCGACGTGATGATCGGTGTCACCGACTCCTTCCGCCCGCTCGCCGAACGCGGTCTGGTCGACCTCGACACGCGTACCGCGATAGCCCGCACGGGAGTGGGACTCGCCGTACCGCCCGGCACCGCGCACCCGGACATCAGCACCCGCGACGCCCTCGTCACGACCCTGTGCGCCGCTCGCAGCGTCGCCTACTCGCGGACCGGGGCGAGCGGCCTGTACTTCGCCGGGCTGCTGCGTGACCTGGGCATCGCCGACGAGATCAATGCCAGGGCGACCGTCATCGAGAAGGGCTTCATCGCCGAGGCCGTCGTCGACGGCCGCGCCGACATCGCCATCCAGCAGTTGAGCGAACTCCTCTTCGTGCCCCGGGCCGACATCGTCGGCCCGCTCCCCGAAGAGGTGCAGCACTACAGCCAGTTCTCGGCGATCGTCAGCACCCGCACCGCCCGCTCGGCCGGAGCCGCCGCGGCCCGCTCGCTGCTCGCCCACCTGCGCGGGCCGCTCGCCGCCGAGGCCTACACGCGCACCCTGCTCGACCCGGTCACCACGTACTGATCCGGTAACCGGGTCGGTGTTCTCCGGCCCGGTACTCAGTGCTCGCCGGGGGCAGCCGTCTGGATCCGGTCCTTCGCGCTCGCGAGGTGGCGTCGCATCAGTTCGGCCGCCCCTTCCGCATCCCGGCGTCGCAGGGCCTCATAGACCATCCGGTGTTCTCCGGCCGCGTGGGCGGCACTCGTCTGCCCGCGCTTGCTGAACAGCCGGAAACGCTGCACATGCCCGCCGAGCGCGAGCAGCGCCTGTTCGAGGAAGGGGTTGCCGCTCTGCGCGGCGATCAGCCGGTGGAAGGTGTCGTCGGCCGTCCAGTAGTGCTGGAACCCCTCGGTACGGGTGTCCGCGCTGGACGCCGAGTGGTCCAGGTCGTCGACGGCGGCGCGCAGGGTGTCCAGGAACTCCGGCGTGGTCCGCAGTCCGGCCTCCAGGGTGAGCGCGGGTTCGAGCACCAGCCGTGCCTCGAACAGCTTCCCGATCTCCCGCTCGCTCAGCGCGTCGGCGACCCGGTACCCCTTGAGGGCCTCGCGCCGGACCAGACCGGTGTGCTCAAGCCGTGCCAGCGCCTCGCGTAGGGGCGTCTGACTGACGTCGAGCTCACGCGAGAGCGCGCCGATGTTCAACGGCGAACCCGCGACCCGTTCGCCGGCGATGAACTGATCGAGCAGCACCCGGTACATGCGATCGGCAATGGGCTCACGCGTGGAACCAGACCTGGTCGACACAATCCTCCTCGCGGGAATCAGACAGGATGAGGCACAGTGATGTGCAAAGGACACAGATCATATACCGGCATCCCTCCCGGCCGACGGCCTGATCGGCTCGTCCTGGTCGAAGTGCAGGCCCAGCTCGGCGTCCGAGGCGTCGTTCGGGTCCTCCTGGAGCCGGCGCAGCGGGTAGACCTCCTGCGAGGTCTCGCCCTTCGCCACCAGCGCGTCGAGCGACTCCACGGACGGCGTCTCGACCGAGCAGGAGCCGTACCGCTCGAAACCCGCGCGGATGACGTCGAGCCAATGCTGCTCGACGAGCCGCACTTCAGGAAGCCGCTCGGGTCTTGGCTGTCATCGCCGCACCCGTCTTGAGGGGCCCGCCTTGTGAGAGGTGGGGCGTTGCGGTCGTTTTCCGGAGAGGAGTTGACGCACCAACTGGTGCAGCGAAACCACCCCGGTGATCGGTGGCAGGCCTGCGACGATCACATCGGGGATGGTCGGTGAGGCGTCGGCCACGCACAGGCCGGCCGCCGTGGCGGAGAAGGCGACCACCACGACCCACGAGTGCACGGGCCGACGTCCGTCCAGCGCGGCGTGCAGTACCGACAGGCAGCCCACCAGCCACGGCCCGTAGATGACCAGCGGCCACAGGTGAGGAAGTCCGCTCGGCGCTCGATTGAGCGCCAGGTTGCGCAGCGGGTCGTAGGCGAGTAACCAGCCCAGCACGCACACCGCGATGACGGTCATGGTGCTGAGTGCCACGAACAGCGAGCCGAGGACCTGTGACCAGGTGGCCTCAGCGGGGGGCGTGCGCCGTCGGTGTCGGGAGATCGGGCGTCTGGGGTCGGCGCCGGACAGGCCTGGATCGCTGACGGGAGCGCGGGGGTGCGGGACGAAGGGACTCTCCGGGTCCCAGGTGCCCAAGGCTTCGATGGTCGGGTACGTGGGCAAGTCCTCCGGTTCGAACTGGGTGGCGCCACCCTGCGGGGGGAGGAAAGCGGCTCTCGGGTCATACACGGCGCCCTCCATGTCCTTGCCGTCTCCGCCGGGCGACGGTTGCCCGTCCGGCGCGCATCTCGGTCGTCATGCGCCGGTCGGGACCGGCTCCGCGCCACAGCGTCTGGCGAAGTCCTCCTCGAGCTGACGGAGCGTCCGCAGGAAGTCGGCCAGGTAGCTGGAGCAGTGCTGCAGGACGACCCGTTCGCCGTTGCATGACAAGTAGCCGATCCGTACGTCACCCGCCGGGTTCCGCCGATCCGGGACGAAGAACCACTCGCCGAGCCTGGTTGCCGGCTCCTTCGGCAGACGGTGCGGCAGAGTCATTGGTTGGCACATTGAACTCATGCCCCATCAACGAAATGGCTGCCGGGATGCGTATCCGGCATCCGGGCGTCGTTCCATATTCAGCATTCCGGCGCTCTCCGAAAATACCCGGACTGGTTCAGGCCCGGCTGCGTTCCGGGGCCCGCCCGGGCTGTCGCAAATTCCTGTGTTGGTGCAGACGGGCCCCTGGGGGATGTCCAGGCGGTCGAGCGGGCGCGTGAAGGGCCAGTGGGAGGTGTGCCGGCACCAGTGGTGAAGGCGGTGTCGTGGTCGGAGTGGACCCGGTTCTCGATGTTCGACCGGAGCTTTGCCGCGTTCGTGACGGCCTGACCCGCGCCCTTGGTACCGCCGCTACCTGCGGACTCACATGACCGGCCCTTTACTTTCGGCGCCGGAAAATGGATTTCCGGTGAATCCTGATTTCCACCTGCCTCCCGGGTGGCAAATGGTCGGTTCAGTGAGCCGCTGCCCGCCGGCCGATTACCGTGGAATATGGGCGTCGTCCCATATGAGTTTCCGGTGCGGCTCGTCAAACCTCCCCGGAGATGCGGGCCGTGGCGTAATTCATCTCGATGGCGGCGCTCCCTGAAATTCCCCAGGGCGCACGCCCGGCGCTCGATCCTCCCTCTATTCGTTCGGAGTGGTCGTGTAGCATTTGCGGCCGTACGGGGATCGCTCAAATTCGGGCCCCGCCTGCGAGTGAAGTCCAGGTTGTGAGGAGCAGCGGATGCTCACCAAGGAGGAATACGAGAATGTGCGGGACCTGCACCTGCAGGGATGGTCCATCTCGGCCATCGCCCGGCACCTGGGGCATGACCGCAAGACGGTAAGGCTCTACCTCCGCGGGGAGCGGACCGTGGGGATCCGCAGCTCGGCCCAGGACCAGCTCTCCGCTTTCCTCCCGTACTGCCGGCAGCGACTCGCGGACGATCCGCACCTGCCGGCATCCACGCTGTTCGACGAGGTCTCGGCGCTGGGCTATCCGGGTGGATATTCGACCTTCACCCGGGCCGTACGCAAGCACCGGGTCCGGCCGGCCTGCGAGTTCTGCGGCTCAGCCGGGTTCGGTGACGGCGGTGTTGCCCCGCGTCCGGCGGACGAGAAGGTCCGGTTCGAGTGGCTGGAGCTTCCCGGGCCACCGGCGGAGTGGGACGGCAGGAGCCCGGCCCGTCTGCTACTGGGCTCGGTCGCCCGGCCGGATCGTTGGCGCGCCGTGATCGTCGAAGGCGGAGAACTCCCGCAGCTCGTCGAGGGGATCGACCAAGTGCTGCGGCGGCTGGGCGGTACCACCGGATGCTGGCGGTTCCGCCGGTCGCCGACCGTGTGGTGCGTGGACACCGGTCGGGTGACGCCGGCCTTCGCGCGGGTGGCCAAGTACTACGGCGTGACGGTCAAGGTCTGCCGGTCCGACCGGGTCAGTGCCATGGACGCGGCCCATCGCGCCACCGTCCAGAACTGGTGGCTCACCGTTCCGGACGGTCGCTCCCTCTGGAGTGCCCAGGAGAGCCTCGACCGGTACGCGTCCGCCCTGGACGGCCGCGGCCGCACGGTCGGCGACCCGGACCAGTCGGCTCCGGCGACGGCTCTGCTGGACCTGCCGGGCACCCCGTACCCGCTCCAGAGCTGCGTCGACCGCACTGTCATGCCGCAGGGCTTGGTGCCCTATCGCGGGAACTTCTACGCGGTCTCGGCCGATCTGGCCGGCGCGGAAGTGCACGTCCGGCGACGCCTCGGGGAATCGTTCCTGTCGATCACCGCCGCGAGCGGAGCGGTCATCGCCTGCTACGCACTGGCGCCGCAGGGTGCTGGGCTGAGGCTGGTCGACCGCGACAGGGCCATCGTGTTGGAACGCCCGGTCCGCCCGCCCCGTGTCGAGGCCCCACCCTGCCCGCGTGGCAAGGACCACCTCCCGCTCTCCCCGGCGGCTCGGGCCGAGGCCGAGGCCCTGTACAGGAATGGCTTGGCGCCAAGGCCCCAAAGGTCCTGACGAAGCCAGGTCGACCACGCCCCGGAAGCCCGCCCCGGCACCGATCGGCAGCTGCAGGACCAGCGGCACGGCGCGGAAGCGGTCCACGACCTGGTCGACGCTGCGGTGGAAGTCGGTGTCGCCGTGGTCGAGTTCATCCGGCCGGGAGTGGATCTCGTTCCCTATCAGCAGGTGGTCGAAGGAGGACCGCGGGACAGATGCCCGCCGGTTGGCGTTGCACCTGCACCCCCGCTGCCTCGCCCGGCCGCGTGACCGTGCCGGAAGTGACCTCCTCGGACCGCAAGCCGGTCTGGCCGGCTCCGGGAGGCGAGCCTCCCGGGCGGCGCCCCGGATCGAGAAGCGGCGGCCGGGCGCTACCCGGCTTGCCCTGGAACCGCGCGGGATCGTCAGGATTCCGGCGTACGACACCTGCGCAGCGGCGAGAGCGCCGTCGTCCCACTGGCGGCGCTTCCGTGTTCGGTCGTGCGGCAGAGCCGGTGACGGTGGAGGTCTGGCCGGGGTCGTGCTCCGCATCCGGACGTGTCGGAGGTGCCGTGGTCGGGAGCGGGGTCATCTTCTGTGTCTGGCGGCCCAGATGATGGCGGCGGCGAGGATGAGTGCGGCGTGGGTGTGGCTGTGGTCCGGCCGGTCCGTGGTGTTGGTGATGCTCAGGGTGAGGTCGTTGTCGGCGAGGTTGCGCAGGATGTTGCGGCTCTGCTGGAGGGTGCCGGGGGCGGCGATGATGAGTTCGAGGGCGGTGCGGGCGGCTTGCTGTTCGGAGAGGGTCTCGCGGGTGAGGCCGAAGATGATGGTGCGCAGGTTGTCGGCGAAGACGTCGGTGATGGAGAGTTCGGGGCAGAGGTGGCGGATGGATCCTTCGAGGTTGGCGAAGGATTTGCCGAGGAGGGCGATGACGGGGCTGGAGCGGACGCCGCGGCGGGTGGCGCAGACGAGGACGGCGGTGAGGGTGACACCGAAGTCGAGATCGGCCAGGGATGCGGAGGTGACTTTCGGGACGAGGGCGCTCATGTCGGTGCGGAATCCGGCGAGGTCGGCCCAGGGGGTGGGGTTGCCCATCTCGGCCCAGGTCCGTGCCAGGCCGGGGCCGTCGCCTGCGGCGGCATTGAGCAGGACGAGGACGAGGCTTCGGCTGATGGTGGCATCGATGCGGCCGACCATGCCCCAGTCGATCAGGTGGGCGGGGTGGCCGGGGGCGACGAACAGGTTGCCGGGGTGGGGGTCGGCGTGGAAGTAGCGGTCGAGGAAGTACCCGCGGTACATGAACGCCATCAGGTCCCGGGCGATGCCGGTGCGCTCGTCGGCGGTGAACGCGGCGGGGTCGGCGTCGCGTACGGACGTGCCGGGGGCCAGCGACTGCACCAGGACCCGCCGGGTGGGGGTGAGGAGGACCCGTGGGACGGTGAGGTGCTTGAACTCGGCGGTCAAGCCGAGGGCGTGGCGCATGTTGGCGGCCTCCCGGCGGAAGTCGCTCTCGTCCCGCATGGCGTCGAAGAGCACGCCGAGCATGGCCGGCACGTCGACGACCGCGGTGAAGCGGGGCGCTGCCCGGACGACCAGACGCGCCGCGCGGCGCAGAACGGCCATGTCCTGGGCCATGACCTGAGCGACACCGGGGCGCTGAATCTTCACCGCCGCCGCCGTGCCATCCGCCAGATCGGCGCGGTAGACCTGGGCCAGCGACGCTGCGCCGAGCGGCGTTTCGGTGTCGATGTCGCGGAACAGGCGCGGCCAGCGGGGGCCGAACTCGGCGGCCAGGACGGGCTCGAAGACGTCGAAGGGGAGCGGGGTGACCTGGTCGTGGAGCAGGCGGAGTTCCTCGATCATCGCCTCGGGCACGAAGTCGGGGCGGGTGGAGAGGATCTGGCCGACCTTGATGTAGAAGGGGCCCAGCGACTGCAAGGCCTCCCGCACCGCCCGCGCCCGCCCGCTCTCCTCCTCGTGCTTCCCGCTGCCCTTGCGCCCGGGGCGCCGCAACTCGTCGGCGAGCAGACGCCCCAGGACCCCCGAGACGTAGAGCGTACGAGCGGACACACAGCCTCCAGAGACAGGGCGGCCACGCACGGGCCGATACCGGGAACAGCGCGTCGAGCAAGGAGAGAGCCGCGTTGCCCCGGCTTTCCCCCCGGTTGCCCGGTGCCGTTTCGTCTGTCTCTTGTCCGGTGTCCTACGTGGTCCGGCCGGTCGGGAGGCCGTCGCGGACGGCGGCGGACAACAGTTCCGCTGCGCCCGCTGTCGGCCCGGGCACGAGTGTGGCGAGGAGTGCCTGGACGAGGACCTGGTAGGTGCACTCGCCGCCGCTGCTGTCCCGGGCCCGGAACCGGAGACCGCTGCGCACGTCGTCGGCCAGCTCGGCCAGGGAGACCGGCCGGTAGGTGAGCGCGTCCACCAGCAGCCCGTTCTCTGCCCGGACCAGCTGGCGTTCCACCTCCGCGTCGGTCGGCGGGCCGGACACACCGGCACTGCCGACCCCGTTGTGGTTCTTCGGGTCAGTCATGTGTCGGCGAAGCCTTGGACAGGCGGGCGAGCTCTTCCCGCAGGGCGGCCAGTTCCGCCCGCAGGCCCGCCAGCTCCGCCCCTTCGTCTCTCTCGCCCCCGCCACCCGCAGGGCGACGAGGGGTGTCATCGGAGGGCTTGCCCCCCGTGTTCTCCTTCAACGGGTCGTTCTCCTCCAGCAGGTCGATGATGGCGTCACGGAGGTTGCACTCCAGCTCCGCCGCGCGCTCGATGAGTTCGTCGGCGATCTCTTTGGCGTCGTCGACGATGGTGCGCAGGGACCGGATGATGCCGCGTCGCGGCCGGGACTCACTCATGAGGGGGTGTTCCTCACTGCTGGGGTGTGAGCACGCGAGAAGGCCTGATCGCCCGCGATCCTCCGGGTCGGTGGCCGAAGGTTCGGACGGAAAGCGTTCAGTTCTCTGAGTGCACGCCAGTACGCACCTCGGTGGCAACCCCGCGTGCGGGGGGCTCGGGAGGCAACGAGTTCCGGCCGCCGGTGCCGCGCGCGCCGTACACGCGCCCGCTGCCCCGGCCGTGACCGTTTCCCGCCGCCCCGACACCCGCGGGAAGTCCGCGGGATCGGGTGGTAACGCGAAGACGGGAACGGGGCCGCCGGGTCGGCCGCGCGACGGTCGACACGGGGACCGCGCCGGACCCAGGCGCGCGCCGTCGGCCCCAAATGCCTTCCCCACCAGGGATGTTCATGGAGGGGATGGCCCGTCTCATGGTTCCGGCGGCCACCGACCTGTGGTGCGACGGGTGTAGGCGTGGGGGCCGGGACGAGGGCGCGAGCCGGAGCCGGCCGTGCTCCGATGTTCGGGCCGCACGCCGTACCGGGGCAGCTGTGGATCTGTTGGCATAGGGACCATCGCGCTGAACGCTTACGAAAGCGGCCGGCAAGGACCCGTCGTGCCCGGCCGGACCCGCCGCCTCCCGCCCGATCCTGACGCACTGCCACTCGAAGGCGAGGCCCGGTGTCCGACGAACCCCGCGACTGCGAACGCATCCTGGCACACAGCGCGGACACCGTCAGGCCGTTGATCCGCACCCAGGTCAACCGCCTGCCCGCGCACATCCGTCACCTCGCCGGACTGCACTTCGGCTGGTGGACCGACGACCGCGTCCACCTCGACCACCCGACCGACGGCAAGGCCCTGCGCCCGGCCCTCACGCTCCTGGCCTGCCGGGCCGTCGGCGGCGACCCGGCAGCGGCCCGTCCCGCGGCCGTGGCCGTGGAACTCGTCCCCCTTACCACCGCCCTGGGGGCCCGCCAAGTGCTGACCGGCACAGGCATCGCCATGATCTTCGTCGCCGCCTGCGCTGCAGCACTACGGATCCGCAGCACGAAACGGCACCAGATCCGCACCCACGCACTCCCAGTTAGAGACCCACGCTCCTAGCCCTGGCCCAACGTTGCGTCAGCCGATCGGGCTACCGAGGGCAGTAGAGCTCCCCCATGCCACCCACGAGCAGGACGACCAGCCGCGGATGCACCAGGAACTCGGCGACGACCGCTGAGCACCGCACGCTGTGCCCCGCCACCCCCCCCAGGCCCGGGCGGGGCACGGCGTGAACCGCCCCGTGGCACAGTGGAACGGCTCGGTTTCCAGGGGAAGCGCGAGGCGGCGCTGCTTCCCGGGGCGCGTTGCCCGGACCGGGCTGTGGCAGGACCGCTGTGTCGCCTGAGCGGCTGGCCGTGGGTGCGGTGTGCGGGCTGGTGTCAGCTGTTGACGTTGACGGCTGACCAGGTGCCGGCGACGGCTGCGTAGGCGGTGTTGCCGGGGCCGTAGAGGTCGGCGGCGGCTTGGAGGGTGGCGGTGCGGGCGTCGTGGTAGTCGGTGGTGGTGGTCATGTAGGTGGTCAGGGCCCGGTACCAGATCTGTTCGGCGGCGAGGCGGCCGATGCCGGTGATGGTGCGGCCGTCGATGGTGGGGCTGTCGTAGTCGATGCCGTTGATGGTCTTGGGGCCGCTGCCCTCGGCGAGCAGGTAGAAGAAGTGGTTGGCGGGGCCGGAGGAGTAGTGGACGTCGATGTCGGCGATGCCGTCGTACCAGTAGTCGGGGGAGCGTCCGTCCCGGGAGGGTCGGTCCAGGTAGCGCAGCGGGGTGCCCTTGCCGTTGAGGTTGAGGCGTTTGCCCATGAGGTAGCCGGGGACGTCGGTGGGGTTGTCGGTGTGGAAGGCTACGGCGGTGGCGAGGATGTCGCTGGTGGCTTCGTTGAGTCCGCCGGACTCGCGCTGGTATTCCAGGCCGGCGGTGGCGGAGGTCAGGCCGTGGATCATCTCGTGTGCGGCCACGTCCAGTTCGGTCAGCGGTTTGGCGTTGCCGGGCCCGTCGCCGTAGGTCATGCAGAAGCAGCCGTTGTCCCAGTAGGCGTTCGTGTAGTTGTCACTGGCGTGGACACGGCTGTAGGCGCCGACACCGTCGCCGCGGATTCCGGTGCGCCCGTGCACCTGCTGGAGGTAGTCCCAGGTGGCGGCGGCGCCGTAGTGGGCGTCGACGCCCGCGGTCTCGTCGTCGCTCTGGGTGCCGTTGCCCCAGCGGTCGTCCTGGTCGGTGAACAGTTCGCCCTGGCCGGTGGAGGCGTGGTGCAGGTTGTAGGTCCGGTGGCCGCCGCGGGCGGTGTCGTTCATCTCGTACCGGAACAGGCTGTGCTTGGTGCCCAGGGGCACCGTGCCGTTGTACTGGCCTTGGCCGATGCCGGTGTGCACGGCCTCGTAGGTGTAGAGCTGGGTGCCCGAGGTCGCGTCGGTCACGATGTGGCGTTCGCTGGGGGTGCCATCTTCCTGGGTGCCGTCCAGGACGGATTCCCATGCCAGCGCGGGGGTTTGGGCGGCCGACCAGACGACCAGGCGCGGGAGCGTCGTGGTATTGAGCGACTGCATCACCTGGACGGCCGGAACCGTGGGCGTGAGGGTCGGCACACTGATCGGCGCCCGGTGGGCGCGGGTGTCGGTGAGGGCGCCCTGCGGGGTGCGGTGGACGATCAGATCGCCGCCGAGGACCGGCAACGCGGCGAAGGTGCGGTTGTAGCGGAAGTGGACCGTGCCGTCCGCGTCCCGGGTGGCGTCGTCGATCAGCAGGCTCTCGCGCGGGTCCAGGTTCAGCGCCTTCGCTGTCGCGATGGCGGCTTGGGTGGCCTCCTTCAGGAGCTCGGCGTGTTCCTGCGGGGACAGCGCGCCGCTTCGGGTCTGCGAGGCGCCATGGGGAGTGCGGGCGGCGGCTCCTGTCGATTGGACGCCTGTCAGTGCCAGGGTGGTCAGGAGCGCGAGGGCGGCGGTCAGCCGGGCGGGCCGATGGCGTCCGTGATGGGGGGATGCAGGCTGCAAAGGGGGATTCCTCGGTGCGTGCGGCCACGGTGCGTGTCCACATGATCGTGTGCCGACCCGGGGGCCGGCATCGGATGGCGTTGCCGCCCGGGGGCCGGGTCGTCGTGCCCCGGCACCGGAACCGGCTGACGGCGGCTGCGAGCGGCCCGGCGACCCCGGACGCTACCTGACGTTGGCGATGGGGGCGTTGGTGGCGACCTGGGGGGGCGGCTTCCGGGGCGATGTCGGCGGCGGGTGCGACGGCGGGCTCAAGGTCGGCATCCGGCTCGAAGGCCATGAAGCAGCAGGATCGGCCGTAGCTGAAGTGGCCGAGCTCGTCGCCCTTCCTCACTTCCTGGTCCGTGCGGACGGTGGGAGTGACGGAGGAGATCTCGCTGATGCCGACGACGGCGAGGCAGACCATGCCGATGCGGGGAGCGGTGCTCTCGATGAACACCAGGGCCCGGGTGCTGGACGCCGCCGCACCGCCCAGCGACGGCCCCTGGCCGGCGGGGCCCGAACCGTCGAGCCCGGCTGTGCCGAACAGCAGGCCGGGGACGATCTCCACGTGCCGGACCACGCCGTCGACCGGTGCGTGCCAGCGGTGGTAGCCGGTGGCGGGGAGCAGCTGGAGGACGTCGCGGACAGCGGGAAGAGGATCCGTTCCTCGGGCTTGGCGCGGTATTCGGACGCGGTGGTGATGATCTGGTCCACGCACTGCAACAGGTGCTCGACGCCGTGGACCGGCTGGAGGCCGCGCGGGAGCCGTTCGAGCATCTCGGATACCAGCGCCTGGATGCCGGTGTCGGTCTCGATCAGCTTCTTGAGGGTCACGACCGCGGGACTGCGCGGCTCCCTACGGTCCCGGGCCCGGTCCGCGAGGTCCGCCAACCAGGCGTCGACCGCCCGGCGGTCCTTCGGAAGATAGCCGGCGACCCGCCCGAACGAGGTGCGGTAGCGGGCGTCGGTCAGGGCGCCGGTGAGGTCGCCGAGCATGTCTGTCTCCTTGGCATTCGATCGGCCACGTCCAGGTGGAGATCCTCGCGAGTCTCACCCTCGCAACAGGCGAGGAAACACGGTTCGTCGCCAAAGGGACTCGAAAGGATGACGGTGGCCGTTGACGTCACTCACGTGATGGCCGACGTGTCAGTCAGCCTTCGGTCCCGCCGATGACGGGGCAGAGCCGTTGAATGTACAGAACAGGTTGAGGCATCGCCGTCTCCGGATCTGCCGAGAGGCAGGGCGAGCTCAGGGAGGCGACCGGGTGGCCGTGCCTGCGGGCCCGTCGCCTGTTGCCGTCGAGGATGACCGCGAAGTGACCGGGAACGTGCCGGGGGCCTGCGGCGGGGTGGGGTCCAGTTGGCCGATGTCGGGGACTGCGGATGTCATCGGGGGTTCCCCTTTTCCGGGAGCGGTAGGCCGTAGTCGGGTCGGCGTCGGGGGCGCCACCATCGGATTGGCCGCTGACCTGTCGAATGGGTTCCGGGACGGCTTGGCATGATTGACGTGTCGTCAGTCTGGCGAGTTTCTTCCCTTTTCTTCCCTGGTCAGGGTTCGGCAGGGTCGGGGTTGAGCTCCGGGACCGGGTTGAGCTCCGGGACGGGGACGTCGACGGGGCCGGTCGGGGTGTCGTAGCGTCCGGTTTCCAGCTGCCAGGCCAGGCCACCGCCGATGCAGTGGTACGCCGCTTCCAGCCAGCGCCAGGCAATGCCCTGCTCGGACCGGGACAGCTGGAGTTCGTCCATGATGGCCGGGAGCCGGTGCTGGACGGCGAGGGCGTCCCGGCACACGGCTTGGTACAGGGCGTGGGTCCGGTCCACCGCCTCCTGCATGTCGTGGGTCTCATGCCAGTAGAAGACGTAGACCAGGTTGTTCACCGGGTGGAATTGGGTTTCCATGGCCAGCGAGTTCATTTCGTTGGACCACGCGATGATGTTGCTCAGGTCGGTGGTGAGCTGATCGATCTCCTTGTGCCTGATGAACCGCTCGGGCGGCGTGGCCCGGACCGCGTACTCGACGAGGTCGACGGTCATCTTCATGCCGGAGGTCCACAGCCGATTGGACGTGAACTCCGCGAGGCCGGGGATGCGGTCCTCGATGCGCAGGCCGGTCTCCCACAGGTAGCCGTGGAGCCAGAGATCGCAGTGCTCGATGAAGCTGTCGCACCAGGGTGCCGGCATTGCGGCGAAGAGCTCGCCACGCAGGTGGTAGAGCGTCCAGTTGCGCAGGTCCGAGTGCTCAGGCCGGCGTCCCCGGAAGACTTCGCGGGTGGCCTCGATGGTGCGTCGGGTGCCGGGCAGGTCATGGCCGAGCGGGCCGTTGAACTGGTCGTCGTAGTAGAAGTACCACCACATCCAGCGGTTGAGGTGCTCGCAGTCCTCCAGGCCTGAGGCGGGGTACTCCAGTGAGGTGAGACGGCCGCTGTTGAGACCGTGACGGTAGGACTCGATGGTGGAGTCGTCGATTCCCATCTGCCTCGCCCAGGGCTCCTCGCTTCGGATCACCATGTGCTCGAAGGGGGCCGGGCGAACCGGCAGGGGTATCTCGTAGGTCGGAAGAGTGACGGTGACTCGTTGCTTCCACATGGTGCGGCTTCACTCCTGTCGCGGATCGTGGTGTGGTGCGTGGGTCGATGGGCGGAGGCCGCTGTGCGCCGGCCCCGCGCTCGCGGCGAGCCGGCCCTTCTCTGCGCCGGTTCGGTGCGTGGCCCTCGCCGTGGCCTGGCGGCTTCGGTACGGGTGTGCCCGGGCCAGGCGGGTTTCCTCGTCACGGCCCGTGCGGGTTCGCGCACCCGACGGGCCGGGCGCGGCCGTCGTGTGTCCGGTAAGCCCCGGCGAACTCCCTCGATGGCACCTTTCTTCGCCGCGAGGCTGTTGAATCCCAGCTCAGCGGGTGGTGATGTGCGCGCCCGGGGCGGGGCCGCTGACGGTGCGGACGCGGCGGACGGCCTTGGAGGTGGCGAGGGCGCGGGCCACGGACTTTGCCGTGTGGGCGTCCGCGGCCAGGAAGGCACAGGTGGGGCCGGAGCCGGAGACGATCGAACCCAGGGCGCCTGCGGTCCTTCCGGTGTGGAGGGTGGCGGCCAGCGCGGGGTGGAGGGAGAGGGCTGCTGGTTGGAGGTCGTTGACGAGCGCTGCGCCGAGTGCGGTGGCATCGCCGGTCTTCAACGCGGCGAGCAGGGCCGGATCGGCGGGAGGTTGCGGGCTGGGGTGGGCGTCGGCGTGGCGCAGGGTGTGGAGGCGGTCGTGTTCCGCGTAGACGGCCGGGGTGGCGAGTTCTCCGTGGGCGAGGGCGAGGACCCAGTGGAGGGGGCCGGTGACGGGCAGGTCGGTGAGGATCTCGCCGTGGCCCTGGCCGAGAGCTGCCTGACCCAGGAGGGCGAAGGGTACGTCGCTGCCCAGTTCGGCAGCGAGGGCGTGGAGTTGGGCAGGGGTAGCCCGGGTGTTCCACAGGGCGTTGCAGGCGAGGAGGGTGGCGGCGGCGTCGGCACTGCCGCCGGCCATGCCTCCGGCGACGGGGATCCGCTTGGTGACGTGCAGGGCCACTCCGGCGTCGGTCCCGTGGTGTTCGCGGAGGAGCTGTGCGGCGCGTGCGGCGAGGTTGGTGGCGTCCGTCGGCACCCGTTGTGCGTCGGTGCCAATGACGGTGACGGTGGTTCGCCCGGCGGCGGCGAGTGTGGCCGTGACGGTGTCGTGGAGTGCGACGGCGAGGAACACGGTGGTGAGTGCGTGGTAGCCGTCGGGGCGGCGGGCGCCTACGGAGAGCTGGACGTTGATCTTCCCCGGCGCCGTCGCGGTGACGCTACGGGGCGTTGGAGGCGTGGCCGTGTTCATGTGGTCGACAGCTCTCTGGCCTGAGTGCGGGCCCAGGTCTCGGCCTTGCGGACGTCCGCCAGGGTGAGGGCGGCGCTGGGGACGGGGCGGGAGGTGGCGTGCAGGACGCGGCGGACGGTGTCCACGATCGCGGTGAACGGGATGCGGCCGGTCAGGAAGAGACGGACGCATTCCTCGTTCGCGGCGTTGAGGACGGCCGGGGCGAGGCCGCCTTCGTCGCCTGCCTGACGGGCGAGGGAGACGGCGGGGAAGGTCTCGGTGTCCAGCGGGAAGAACTCCCAGGTGGCAGCGGTGGACCAGTCGCAGGCGGGTGCGGCGTCGCGGATCCGGTCGGGCCAGCCCAGGCCGAGCGCGAGCGGGATGCGCATGTCGGGCGGGCTGGCCTGGGCCAGGGTGGAGCCGTCGGCGTACTCGACCATGGAGTGCACGACGGACTGCGGGTGGACGACGACGGCGATGCGCGACAGCGGCACGTCGAAGAGGAGGTGGGCCTCGATGACTTCGAGGCCCTTGTTCATGAGGGTCGCGGAGTTGACGGTGACCAGCGGGCCCATGTTCCAGGTGGGGTGGGCGAGGGCCTGGTCGACCGTCACCCGGTCGAGTCGGCTCCGGGTGTAGCCGCGGAAGGGACCGCCGCTGGCGGTCAGGATGAGTCGGCGCACCTCGCGGCGCTGGCCGCCGCGCAGGCACTGGAGCAGTGCGGAGTGCTCGGAGTCCACGGGGATCACCTGGCCGGGTCGGGCGAGTCTTCGGACGAGGGGGCCGCCGGCGATCAGGGACTCCTTGTTGGCCAGGACGAGTCGTGCCCCGGATTCCAGGGCGGCCAGGGTGGGGGCGAGTCCGATCGAGCCGCTGATGCCGTTCAGGACGCGGTGGCAGCCGATGGCCGCGACCTGGGTGGCGGCCTCCGGTCCGGCCAGGACGCGGGGCAGCCGCCGTCCGTTCGCCTGGGACTTCAGGGCCAGGCGTAGGGCCGGTGCGGCCTCGCGCCGGGAGGTGGCCACGGTCTCGACACCGAGGTCGAGGGCCTGTTGGGCCAGCAGTGGCAGGTTGCGCGTGCCCGCGGCCAGTGCCACGGCGCGCAGGCGGTCGGGGTTGCGGCGGATCACGTCGACGGCCTGGGTGCCGATCGATCCGGTGGATCCCAGGACGGCTACGTCCCGTCGCCCCAGCGGCGGATCACCGGGGAGGTGGATGTCGGCGATGGCCATGGGGGCGTGGGTCCCGGGGACTGCCATGGGTCTTCGTCCTGTCTGTTCGTGCTGTGCCGGGGTGATCGGGTGTGCTCGGTCGTCAGACGACGGTCCAGGAATCGGTTCCGGTGAGCAGCGTGGTGAGGCACCCGGCTCCCATCCGCTGCGTAGCAATAGCGAATTGACGTTCCATCAGCTCGTCGTAGACGGGTCGGTGGACGTCGCGCAGGACGCCGATCGGGGTGTGGTGGAGGGTGTCGGCGTCGGCGATCCGGGAGAGCGCG
>NZ_JBFBHW010000076.1:0-30088 GCF_040685395.1 Kitasatospora sp. NPDC088779
AGACCCCACACCGTTCACCTGGACCAAGACCGCCGACGAGATCCTCGACTCCCTCGCCCGATTCTGCCGACGGATCTCCGGCGCAGGACACTAGGGCGTGTTTCATAATTCGCTTCGGATCAGCGCGCGGCGCCGCGCGCCCGGCGGGAATTTTGAAACACGCCCTAGCTTGATCTTTAAGTAATCGTCTCGAACGAGCCGTCGAACTTGTTCACTCGTATCGGTATCTGCCGTACGCGGAAGCGGCCTTCGCCTGATCATGTGCTCCGACCAAGGAACACACACGATCAGTACGAAGGCAATGGAGATGAGTCTGCTGCACGACGGCGTCCGACGGGATACATTCGCTGAACTGTCACGCTTCCGGGGTGACCTTCCTGGACGGCTCTTCCAGCCCACACAGTGGCCCTGACCGCTGGAAAAGCCGGTCAGCGAGGGCCGCACCGGACTCCGACCGGTTTCCCGTACACCACGGCGATGGCAAGGGTCAGGTCGGTGCTGGCCGGATCGAGGACGCCCACCGGCCATGCGAAGTGTCGGCAGCCAACTGTGGCACCACGAACCCGACTGGCGGCCGCTGCTGCTGTCCGTGCCCGCGGGTTCACATCCCGTCGTCCCGGGACGGCGGGGGCCCGCGACGCCGGCTGCGTCGCGGGCCCCGGTACGGTCGTGGGCTCAGGCGTTGTTCGGGTACATGGTCCAGCGCTGGTTGGCGTGGCCGGGGATGCAGTCCCAGATGCCCAGGGCCGTGCCGTTGCCGTCGGCCCAGTTGGGGAGTTCGAGGCAGCGGCTGGCGGTCGGGTTGTAGATGGTGCCGTCGGCGCGGAGCGTCCAGACCTGGCCGGTCGCGCCGACGCAGTCGCTGATGACCACCTGGGCGCCGAGGTCGGTGGCGTTGTCCTTGATGCCGACGCAGCGTCCGTCGGCGCCGGTGCGCAGGGTGCCGTCGGAGCCGAAGGTGAACTTCTGGCTCGGGCCGGCCCAGCAGTCGTAGAAGCGGAGGTTGGTGCCGTTGCCCGCGCCCCAGTTGTCGAGGCAGCGGTTCGGGTTGGCGACGGAGTTGATGTTGTAGGAGACGGGCTTGGGCGTGTCCAGGGTGCGGACGCTGCCGAAGAGCGGCAGACCGGCCTGGGGAGCGGCGCCCAGGTACTGGGTGAGGGTGCCTGCGGTGTCGGTGGTGATCAGGTCGGGGTTCCCGTCACCGTTGATGTCGCCGGGCGAGTCGACCACGGGGAACGCGGCCGAGCTGAAGCCGCCGGGCAGGAGCGCCGCGGCGGTGGGGGCCTGCCAGCGCTGGCTGCTGTTGTCGAGGCAGTCCCAGATGACCAGGTGGGTGCCCGGAGCGTTGCTTCCACCGGGGACGGCGAGGCAGCGGCCGGAGTTGGGGTTCTGCAAGGTCCCCGGGTAGGGGCCGGTGACCCACTTCTGCGCGGGCGAGTTGTTGCAGGTGTACAGGTTGACCGGAGCGCCGTTGTTCGTCAGGCCGTTGGTGACGTCGAGGCACTTGCCGACCACGTGCAGCGAGCCGTCCGACCCGGTGGTGAAGGCCTGGCCCGGGTTGGTGTTGCAGTCCAGCAGTTGGGCGTCGGTGACGTTGTCGGTCCGGCCGTCCTTGATGTCGGCGCACATGTCGGCGCCGGCGGTGCTCTTGACGCCGGAGACCAGGGGCCGGTGGACCGGCGCGTGCAGGGACTTGGCCGCCGGGTTGCCCTTGGTCAGCGGCATCGGGAGGGTGCTGATCGCACCGGTGGTGCTGTCGCGCACCCACAGCGTGGGCACACCGGCTATGACACCGGGCGAGAGGAGGGTGAAGCCGCTCCAGTCCTCGTTGTCGGCGCCGATGTCGATGCCTTCGCTGAACCGGCAGTTGCCCTGCGGGTTGCCCTGGTAGTAGCGCAGGTGGCCGCTCTCGACGGTGACCAGGTTCGGCTTGCCCGCGCTGTTGGGCGTGGCGCTGAACGCGGTCAGCTGGTCGAGGTGGTTCCAGGTGCCGTCGATGCCGAAGGTGCACAGGCCGGTGCTGGTGGCGATCTGGGCGACACCGGCCCGGTTGGCGAAGTGACCGGGGGTTCCGCCCCGGGCGGCGTCGTTGGCGTAGACGTAGAGGTGCTTGGTGGCCTTGTCGAAGGCGATCAGGTCGTCGACGCTGTTCTCGATGAGCGACCCGCGGTGGGCGATCAGATAGTTGTTCCAGCCGTCCTGTTCGGGGCTGTCGGCCTTGGTGGAGGCGGTGCCGGGCCGTGCGGTGAAGTCGGCGTTGCCGGGGAGCAGGGTCAGTGACCCGTCGGAGGCGGGCACCAGGTAGTCGGGGGTGCCGTCCGCGGTCACGTCGCCGGCGACGACCTTGGTGGCCGGGTTCCAGGGCGCGTAGAAGTCGTAGGTCGCGGCCTGGGGCTGGGTGTTGCCGGCGTTGTCCGTGGCGCGCACGTACAGGCGGTGGGTGCCCCACTGGTCGGGGTTGAGGTTGATCGGGATGTCCGCGTACGCGTTGCCGTTGGCGTCCACTCCGGCGACGGGCTGGGCCTTGTAGCCGGTCGGCGGGATGTTGTCGTCCAGGTTGTACTGGAACTCGCGCACGCCACTGGCGAGGCAGCTGCCACGGGTGCAGCCGGTCGGGACCGGGTCGGTGCTGGTGACCCGGACGGTGGCGGTCGCGTCGCCGGCGTGGCCGGTGGGCTTGATGCCGCTGCCGATCGGCGGGAAGACGGTGGAGGGTGCGATGTACCCGAGCGTGGGCGCCGTCAGGTCGACGTTGAAGTAGCAGAAGAGGCTGTTCCCGCTGCTGAGCAGCCCGTCGGTGGCCCACGCGTTCCAGCCGTACTGGTGGCCGTCAGAGACCGCGCCGCCGATGTTGGCGTCACCCCAGCCCTGGCCGTTGATGGTCTGGCTGACCGGCCAGGTCGCGGTGGCGGGATTGCCGTTGGCGTCCGCCACCATGTTGTCCCAGACGTGGAAGTTGACCACGATGTTGGTGCCCGGCATGTCCGTGCGGCTCCACGCGTGCAGGGTGATGTCGGAGGCGCCGTTGCCCAGCGGCGTGGTCTGCCCGATCCAGCCGGGCTGGCCGCCGCCGCAGGCGTTGCCGTCGGGGTTCTTCGGCGTGGGGCTGGTGTAGTTCGCGTCGGGGGTGTTCGGCGGCAGGTCGTACGTGGCGATGACGTACGGGTTGGTGCGGAACCGCATGAAGTGGTCGACGCTGGTGGAGCGGTTCTCGTCACCGAACAGCGCGACCGTGAGCGGCTGTCCCTCCTGGACCACCTGGCGGATGGCACCGGTGACGTCGAAGTCGACGTCGTGCCAGCCGCACGAGCCGGAGGAGCTCTTGATCCACTTGGTCTCGCCGTCCTGGCGCACGCCGGGCTGACTGTTCCAGGTGGTGCCGCCGCCGATGCCCCCGGTCCACTTGAGGCTGACCGGCGCGGTGGCGTTGCAGTCCCAGGCGGCGGCGTAGGTCTCGGTGAAGTACGCCTGGGCGTGGTCGATGTACATCTGCTTGGTCAGGGCGCCGGTGCCGAACTCGTAGTACGAGCGCTCCATGCCGTAGCAGTTGGACTTGTAGTGCTGGAAGCCCGCGCCCTGGCCGTTGTCCTGGGCGACGTCGTAGGCGGGGGTGCCCGCGCAGCCCTCCATGACCTGGGCGAAGTGGCTGGTGCCCATGGTCGGGGCGGGCTGGAACGTCGGGTCGATGAACAGCGGCCAGACGGTGTCCTGGCCGTCGAGCAGGCCGGCGTCCGGGGTCAGGGCGAGGCTGCCGTCCTTGGCCTCGACACCGATCGGCTTGACGTGGGCGCCGGGACCGGGGCCTTCGGGCGAGGAACCGTTTCCGCCGACCGGCTGGGTACCGGCGGCGACCGTGGCTTCTCCAGTGGCCGGGACGGCCGTGGCCCTGGCGTTCCTGGCGGCGGGGGCGGCGGGAGCCGCAGGAGCGGCGGCAGTTGCGGGAACCGCGGGCGTGCCCGAAGCCGCGGAGTCCCACATCAGCGGGGCCTGGGCCCGGAACGCGGCCCTGCCGTCCTTGCCCGCGGCGGTGAGGTTGCCCTCGGCGTCGGCGGAGACGGTCAGGCCCTCGGTGCCGGTACCGAGCGTGATGGTCTTCAGCGCCGGATCGGCGGCCGCCCTGGCGTCCTTGACGACCAGCACCTCGCGGACGGCGCCCTGATCGGTGACGGTGACCCGCAGGTCGACCCCGGGCAGGACCTCGGCGTAGGTGGCCGCGCTGCCGGACACGGTGGGCTTCGGCAGGGTGACCGGGAAGGTCACCGCGAGGCTGCGGCCGTCCTGGTCGGTGAGGGTGGCCAGCGGCCCGCGGCCACCACCGGACAGGGCGACTCCGGACGGCGTGGCGCCGGGGGAGTACGTCCCGTCCGCGTTGCGCCCGAGCGTGGCGTCCACTGCCGTCCACGTGCCGTTCGGCTTCTTCACGCGGGCCGGCTGGAGGTGGCTGGTGACGGTGAGCTTGCCGTCGGGTTCGGCGACCGTGAGTGAGGTCGCGGTGGTCAACTCGTCGATCGTGACCGGCTTTCCGGTCTTCTTCGCCGCCAGCCGGGCCGCCTGGACGGAGCCTCCGGGGGTGGGGTCGGCCGGCTTCGGGGCGTTCGCCGCCGACTGGCCGGGGGGCGCGGCGAACGGCCGGTCGTCCGCGACCGCGACGCCCGGGGCGGTGAGCAGGAGGCCGAGCACGCACACGGCGGCCAGGCGTCTCGGCAGTCTCCGGCGGGGCGGAGGAGGGGCGGGAAGGAATTCCCCCATAGCGTGTCAATCACCTTCGAGGCAGGCTGAATCTCGCACGGACGACCATGTGATGTGCCACAGCGACCGCCGCCGAGAGCGGGCTTTGTCCATTTCTGGCGCAATATCCGACCAATCGTCAACTGACGGAACGCCACGTCGGACAGAACGCTCGGCCCGAACGCTATTGCTTCTGGCGGTTTGCTGACAATACGGTTCCTGCCGTCCTTCTTTGGCCTGAGTTGACCATGCGTCAGTACAGGTCACAGACCTATGACGAATAAGGAAACGCAAGGATACGCATGCAACTCAACAGGAGATGGCTCGTCGGTCGATCACCGGTGAGCGGAAATCGGCGAAATGTCCTGACCACCGCCGCGCTAACTGCCGTTATGTCCTTGGTAGTTCCGCTCGTCGGCTCGGGAACGGCCTTCGTGGCAGAGGCGGTGGGGCAGGAGAAGGAACGGCTTCCGCAGCTGCCGAGGGTCACCGGGCACAATGCCGACGGCACGGCCGACCGGAAGGAACTGCCGCGCCCGGCCGGTGCCCGCGACCTCACGACGCGCACGCCGAGCCCGGCCGTATGGCCGGGCCGGGCCACGGTCGCCGTCGATCTCAAGGCCGAGTCCGACGCCGTGCTCAAGGGCGCCGGCGAAGCCGAGGTCCGGGCCGGATCGACGCCCGTCGCGCTGCGCGCGGCGACCCCGGAACGGGTCGGTCCCGAAGCCAGGGCCGCGGCCGGCACGGACACCGGTATCAGTGCTCCGTCATCGGTCGAGGTGAAGGTCGCCGACCGAGGCCAGAGCGACAAGGCCGCCGTCGGCGGCCTCCTGGTCGGTCTGAAGCGAACCGACGGCGGTCACGACGCCGCCGCCCTCGACGTCTCGCTCGACTACGGTGCGATAGCCGACGCCTTCGGCGGCGGCTGGGCCTCCCGGCTCCACCTCGTCGCGCTGCCGGCCTGTGCACTCACCACGCCCGAACTGGCCGAGTGCCGCACCCGCCAGCCGCTCGAATCCACCATCGACCCGGCGGCCAGGAAGATCACCAGCACCGTCGCCGTCCCGGGTGACGGTGCCGCGCCGGCGAGCAAGACCCCGCCGGGGCAGGCATCGGCCATCAGGCTCGCCTCGCTCGTCTCCACCTCCCCGGCCGGGGGCGGGATAGCGATCGCCGCCGAAGCCGGACCGAGCGGATCCCAGGGCTCCTACGCCGCGACGAACCTGTCGGCCTCCGGGGCTTGGGCACAGACCGCTTCAGGCGGGTTCACCTACAGCTACCCGATCACCACTCCGCCGTCCCTGGCGGGCCCGGCGCCCGGGGTGACGCTGTCGTACAACTCGCAGGCCGTCGACGGTGAGACCTCCGCGCGGAACTCGCAGGCCTCCTGGATCGGTGACGGCTGGTCCTACAGCCCCGGCTTCATCGAACGCTCCTACAAGTCCTGCAAGAACGCCGGTATCGACAAGTCCAGCGACCAGTGCTGGGCCGGCGACAACGCCACCATCTCGCTCGGCTCCCACACCGGCGAACTGGTCCGCGACGACAGCGGCCTGTACCACCTGCAGAACGACGACGGCACCCGCATCGAGCGGCTGACGGGCGCCTCGAACGGCATGTGGCAGGGCGAGTACTTCAAGGTCACGACCCCGGACGGCACCGCCTACTACCTGGGCCTGGGCCACGCCCCCGGCACCACGTCCGACGGAGCCACCAACAGCGCCTGGGCCGTGCCCGTCTACCACCCCAACCCCGGCGACCCCTGCTACAACGCCGCCAAGGGCAAGAACTCCCAGTGCGACCAGCAGCCCGGCTGGCGCTTCAACCTCGACTTCGTCGTCGACCCGCACGGCAACGTCCAGCGCTACGACTGGGCAGCCGAAGCGAACCGCTACGCGATGGGCGCCGGCCAGGCCGCCGCCGGCGCCAGCGGCGCACTGACCGCCTACACGCGCGGCGGGTACCTCGCCAAGCTCTCCTACGGCTACCAGCTGGCCGACGCCCAGGCCGGCCGCGAGCCCTCCGCGCGGATCACGTTCGACACCGCCGAGCGGTGCGTGGTCTCCGCGGACGCCTGCAAGCCGGAGAACCTCAGTGCCGCCACCGCCTCGAACTGGCCGGACGTGCCCTTCGACCTGGCCTGCCAGGACGGCTGGAACACCAGCGGCACCGGGTCCAACGTCTGCCGACCCACCTCGCCCACCTTCTGGTCCACCAAGCGCCTGACCGCCATCCGCACCGAGCTGCGCACGCAGAGCGGCTGGCAGCCGGTCGACAGGTACGACCTGACGCAGGTGTTCCCCGAGGCCGGCGGCATCATGGACCCGGTCACCGGCAAGACCCCGGGGAAGGAGGGCGTCGGCTCGCTGCAGTCGGCCATGTGGCTGTCGCAGGTGCGCCACACGGCCCAGGACACCTCGGCGGGCGGCTCGGGACCGCTGGTGCTCGATCCGGTGATCTTCGAAGGGACCGAACTCGACAACCGCGTCGTGGGCTCCGACACCGGCGCCCCGCCGCTCTACCGGCCCCGGATCCTCGGGATCAGCACCGAGTCGGGTACCAAGATCGCCGTCTCCTACCTGGATCCGGCCTGCGACCGTACCAAGGGCCTGATCCCGTCCTCCGTCGACGACAACCACATGGCCTGCTACCCGGTCTACTGGACCTCGGTCGGCGGGTCCGAGCCGGTCGCCGACTGGTTCAACAAGACCCTGGTCTCGAAGGTCACCGTCTCGGACACCACCAAGGCGAACTCGCCGCCCCGGGTGACGGGCTACGACTACCAGGGCGCGGCCTGGCACCGCGACGACTCCGAGCTGACGGACGACCAGTACCGCACCTGGAACGACTTCCGCGGCTTCCGCACGGTTACCACCACCAGCGGTACGTCCCCCGACCCGGTCAGCAGGACCACCACCTCCTACCTCCAGGGCATGGACGGCGACTACCTCGCCGACCGGACGACCCGCAGGGTCAGCAAGCCGAAGAACTCGCTGGGCGAGGAGACCGTCGACAGCAACTGGCTGGCCGGCACCGCGCAGGAGACCGCCACCTACACGCAGGCCGACGGCACCGTCCTCGGCAAGCAACTCGCCGACGCCCCCACGGTTCGTAGCACCGCGACCCACGCCCGGACGGCCTGGAGCACCAAGAAGGACGCGAAGCTCGCGACCCTGCCCGCCCTCGAGTCACGCCGGATCCAGTCAGCGTCCGGACGCTCCAGCGCACTGCTGTCCGACGGGACCACCTGGCGCACCGGGCGGACCGTCACCACCTTCGACGACCTGGGCCGACTCGACACGGTCGACGCCCAGCCCGACGTCACCACGGACGCCGACCGCACCTGCGCCAGGACCAGCTACGCGTCACCGGCGGCGAGCAATCCGATGATGCTCTCGTACGTCAGCAGGGCGCTCACCGTCGCCGGGTCCTGCGTGACTCCTCCCTCGGCCAGCACCACCATCAGCGACAGCCGCCTCGTCTACGACGGCAACGCGGACCCGGACAACCCCGGAACGGTCGGCACGCTCGGCCAGAACCACAGCACGGTCGGCTTTCTGACCGCCACCCAGGCGATCAAGGGCTACGACGCCCAGGGCAACGCCACCTACAAGACCGTCGTGGCCCAGGCCTACGACGGCTACGGCCGAGTCGTCCGCGGCGTGGACACCGAAGGCGCCGTCAAGACGAGCAGCTACCAGCCGGACTCCGGAACGCTGCCGACCCGGGTCGTCACCACGAACCCGCTCGGCTGGAGCACGACGAACACCGTGTCGCCGGCCCGCGGCTCCACCACCCGGTCGGTCGACTCGAACGGCCGGGTCACGGACTCGACCTTCGACCCGCTCGGGCGGCGCACCGCCGTCTGGCTGCCCGGCAACAGCAAGGACGCCGGCAAGAAGGCTGACAAGACCTTCAGCTACGAACTGCACGGCGTCGACCCCACCCCCGGCAGCCACACGGCCCCACCCAGCGTCACCACGATGACGCAGCTGGACAACGGCACCTACCGGGCCGACATCGCCATCTACGACGGGTTCCTGTCGCCCCGCCAGACCCAGGCGACGCCGGCCAACGGCGCGGGCGGCCGCCTCGTCTCCTCGACGCGGTACGACACCCACGGCAAGGTCAGCAAGTCCACCGCCCTGTGGTCGGATCCCACCACCAACCCCGGGACGACGCTGTTCGAGGAGGACGACAACACCGTCCCCTCCCAGACCAGGACCGTCTACGACGGCAGCGGCAGGGTCGTCGCCAGCAAGCTCTACGCCAAGGCCGCCGAGCTCTGGCAGACGGCGACCGCGTACCCGGGCGCCGAGCGGATCGACACCACCCCGCCCGCCGGCGGCACCCCGAGCACCGTCTACACCGACGCCCTCGGCCGCACCAGCGCCACCGTCCTCCACCCCGGAACCGGCATCGGCGACATCACCACCCGATCCGCCTACGACCCTCGCGGCAAGCTCAGCTCCGTCGCCGACAACGCCGGCAACACCTGGTCCTACACCTACGACGTCCAGGGCAACCGGGTCTCCCAGACCGACCCCGACGCCGGTACCTCCAGCACCAAGTACGACGACCTCGGTCGCGTGACCACCGCGACCGACGGGCGCGGAAAGCAACTCTCCTTCACCTACGACCTGCTCGGCCGGGTCACGGGCCGCTACGAAGGACCCGACACCGGCGACCAGTCCAAGCTGCTGGCGTCGTTCACCTTCGACACGATCGCCAACGGCTACCCGGCCTCCTCGACCCGCTACGTCGGCGGCGCGGGCGGCAGCGCCTACGTGACGAAGGTCAACGGCTACAACACCCGCTACCAGCCCACCTCGACCACCACGACGATCCCGGCCGCCGAGAAGAAGCTGGCCAACGACTACACGCAGACCGCCTACTACACCGACAACCTCGGTCTCGTCGCCGGAACCGGATACGGGAAGGACGGCGGCCTGCCCGAGGAGAAGCTGGGCCTCACCCGTGACCTGATGGGTGAGGTCGTCGGCACGGGCACGGAGACCACCAAGCTGCTCGCCATGGCGGACTACAACCCGCTCGGCCAGCTCCTGCTCTCCCAGTACGGCTCGCAGGGGCAACTGCTGCGCACGGCCCGTACCTACGACGACACCACGGGCCGCGTGGCCACCAGCAGCGTCGCGCTCCAGCAGACCGATGCCAACCCGATCTCGTTCACCAGCTACGGCTACGACCAGATCGGCAACCTCACCAGCTCCTCGGAGCTCCAGTCCTCGGGGGGAACGGACCAGACCTACGACACCCAGTGCTTCCGCTACGACGGGCTCAGCCGCCTGACGGAGGCCTGGACCGACACCCAGGGAGTCAGCAAGACGGGGCCCGGCCAGGTCTCGCACTGCAACAACGCCGACCCGAGCTGGGTGACCCTCGGCGGGCCGGCCCCGTACTGGCAGAGCTTCCAGTACAACCAGCTCGGCGACCGCACCCAGACCGTCCGGCACGACGTCGGCGGCGACACCTACCGGGACGTCACCCAGACCAACACCTACCCGGGCAACGGCACCGCCCAGGCCTCCAAGCCGAACGCGGTCACCAGCACCACCTCCCGCACCGGCCGGCCCACCACCACCATCACGTCGGCCATGGCCGGCGCCGGCGGTGTGCAGCTGTGCCTGGACGTCCGCAACGGCACGACCACGGACGGCACCGCCGTCGAGACGACCAACTGCAACGGCAGCCCGGCCCAGCGCTGGACCAGGCCTGGTGACGGCACCCTGCGGGCGCTCGGCAAGTGCATGCGGCCCGCCTCCGGCCTCGTCGGCCAGGGCATCGAGCTCGCCACCTGCGACGGCAGCGAGAACCAGAAGTGGCAGGACGGGGCTGACGGCGCCCTCGTCCACACCGCCTCCTCGCTCTGCCTGGACATCCCGGGATGGAACGGCAGCCTCGGCGTCCAACTGGCGCTCTACTACTGCAACGGCGCCAACGCAGCCAACCAGCACTGGAGCTCCAGCGCCAACGCGCCCAGCGGCCCCTCCTACACCAGCACCCTGACCCCGCAGTACGACGCGCAGGGAAACACCACCAGCCGCACCACGACCAGCACCACCACCCTCCCGTCCGCCGTCCCGACCGGCACCACCCCGCTCTGCCTCGACGCCAACGGCGGCCGCGGCGACAACGGCACCGCGGTGCAGACCTGGGCCTGCCACGACGGGGCGTCCCAGCAGTGGACCGTCGGGCAGGACGGCACCTTCCACGTGCTCGGCGCCTGCCTCCGTCCGGTCGGGGGCAATGCCGGGTCCGGCTCGCAGCTCGAACTGTGGGCGTGCAACAGCGCCGACACCACTCAGCAGTGGCGCACCGGCACCGATGGCGCCCTGGTCAACACGGCGTCCGGCTTGTGCGTGGACATCCCGTGGGCCAGCACCAGCCCCGGCACCAGGGTGATGCTCTACACCTGCAACCAGGGCCCCAACCAGAGGTGGGGCCCGGCGGGCAGCCAGCCCACGGCCGGTGCGACCCAGACCTTCACCTACAACGCCGAGGGCCGCACCGAGACCGTCACCAACCCCGACGGGGCGGGCACCAGCACCTCGCAGTACCTGTACGACGCCAACGGTGAACTGCTGGTCCAGCGCGGCACCGAGGGCACCATCCTCTACCTGTTCGGCGGCACCGAACAGCTCACCCTCGCGCCGGACGGCACCACCGTCACCGGCAAGCGCTACTACACCTGCCCCGACGGCACCGCCATCGTCCGCTCTAGCAGCGGGAGCCTCACCTACGAACTGACCAACCCCCAGAACACCTCGACGCTGCAGGTCGACAGTGCCACCAAGGGGATCACCCGGCGGGCCTTCGACCCCTATGGCGGGCTTCGCGGCGCCGCCCCCACCTCGTGGGCGGACAACCGCGGCTACCTCGGCAAGCCCGTCGACAGCGGCAGCGGGCTGAACCTGCTGGGCGCCCGCACCTACGACCCGTCCCTGGGGCGCTTCCTCACCGTCGACCCGGTCTTCCAGCCCGGCGATCCCAACCAGATGGGCGGCTACGCGTACGCCGCGAACAACCCGGCCACCAAGAGTGACCCGAGTGGCCTGATGGCCGACCCCGTCTTCGGGGGATTCGGCTTTCACGACCCGCCGCCGGTGCCCCCGGTCCACTTCTGCGACGGCTGTGACTGGAGCCTTTATGTCGGAAAGCCGTTCGCCGATGTGACGAGCAACGGAAAGCGGACCATCTACGACCGCAACGGTATCCCGCACATCGTCGCCAAGGACGGCGACAACGACCAATCGAGAATGGCGCTGAAGAAGCTGAATCAGGACCTCGTCAGTGCTGGCGAAGGCAAGAGCGACTGTCTTGGCAGCGGCACGGAATACGTCTTCCAGGACGATACTGAAACCGGAAAACTGATTGGACGGCACGAGTATTCGGACGATCCGAACGACCAAGGCGCACGAACCAAGGTTGCCGGTACGACGTCTGACATGCTCAAGCTCACATGGAAGGACGGAAAGATCGTCGATGTGGAGTTCTGGGACTCCACGGCAAGTAAGCAGATGAACGAAGCGAATATCAGGGGAACAATCGACAGCAAGCTGCTGGGGAGTAGAAAGAAAGCGGGAGGGCAGACCGACAAGGTAGTCTTCGTCGCCAAGGATGAAGCACAGGCCAAGATGGTGGCCGAGGCTTACAAGGGTAATCCGAACGTCAGGGTCATCGGCTTCGACTTCGAATATGACTCATCACCCACACTCTCCTTCGCCCAGAAGCAGGCCGCGGCCAAGGCGAGGGGTGAAACCCTGATCAAGGGCGACGACCCCCGGATCAACCGGAACAAGGGCACCATGTTGGACCCCGAGGTGAACGCCAGGGCGCCACGCGGTGGCGGAATCGGTGGCAAGATCCTCAACGGAGCCGGCATCCTCGGCGAGGTGTCAACCCTCGTCTCAGGAATCAAGGACTACTTCGAAATTTGTTGGGACTGCCCGATGCCGCAGGGCCCGATGACCTGATCCGGACTTCGGCCGCTGCCCGCCGCGTCGGCGGCGGGCAGCGGCCACTGCCACACCCCTTCAGTTCAGTACAAGGAGAAAGCATGCCCAGGGACATCGCCACGGTCTGTCTGGACGCGACCGCGGCCGACGATGTGACGACCGCCCTCACTGCCGCCCTCGCTCCCTTCGAGCATGACGCCCAGCCCATCGACGACCGCTGGCAAGGCGAATGGGACTGGTGGCACGTCTACGGAGGTGACGGCGAGTACGGCCTGGCCGTGCGACCCGGCCATGAGAACGACCCGCGCCTGATCCGCAGTCCCACCTGGCTGGACGGCTCCCCGCGTCCGGCACAGCCTGCGAATCGCTGCGACGGCGGGCCCCGAGGCCTCCTCGACCTCGACACCGAACGCACGGCCGCAGGCGTCGCCGCAGCCCGGGAGTGGGACGCCTGGTCCGCGTTCGCTGCACGGTTCCCACCCGCTCACTCGCTCCGGACGATCGCGGGACGAGGCCCCGCCGCCACCAACTCGCCCTATCAGGCGTTCATGGCGCAGCCGGTCATGCAGGCTCTCGCCGCCTGGCGGCAGTCCGACCCGGACGCGCCCACCTGGACGAAGCAGCAGGATCCCCTCTGGCACTTCGCCGGGAGCCGCGAGCAGCACGCCCATCGAACCGCCACGCGGGTCCAGACCACCAACGTCCTGCTCACCGTCGACGGCCGATGGATCGACTGCTTCGACTACACCCCCACGCCGCAGCAACCGGTCGCGGCCAACGCCTACTTCGACTTCGCGGACCGGTACCTCCGCGAACTGCCGGAGGACGCCGTCATCGTCCGCGTCCGATTCCATTCGTGACGTCCGACGGCCACTGCCGATCCTCCCCGTCCGGGGGCGCTGCTTCGCGGAAGCGCCTCAGTTCCTCAGCGGCCGCAAGCGCAACTGCGGCGAGTCCGCAGGACTGGGTCTGTGCCCGCGTGCTGGTGGGTACGGAGGACATCGACGGGGAAGCGGGTCGCGAGTGGCGAGAGGTCGGAGCTGGGGCGTGAGTGGTGAACTGCGGTATGACGATCTGGTGCGGCCGCTGCCGGAGTTGTTGAAGAGGCACGCCGAGCGGTCGGCGGACCGGGTCGCGTTCCACGACTTCTCGCGCGGCGTCAGCTACGCCGAGTTGGAGCGGCGGACCGGGCGGCTGGCCGGGTCGCTCGCGCGGGCGGGGGTCCGGCGCGGCGATCGGGTGGCGCTCTGCCTGGGCAACTGCGTCGAGCTGGTGGAGGGTTGCCTCGCCGTGCTGCGGGCGGGGGCGGTCGGTGTCCTGCTCAATCCCCGGTCCTCCGACGACGAACTCGACTACTACCTGCGGGACAGTGGTGCCTCGGCCGTCATCACCGACCCCGCGCACCTCACACAGCTCCACCGCCTCGGCGCCGCGTACCGTGGCCTGCACACCGTGCTCACCGGGGCGGGCCCGATCCCCTCGAACGCCCCCGACGGCACCGTCCTCTTCGAGGCCGAGGCCGCAGCCTCGACCGGGAGCGACGGGCCCGCGGCCCCCGACGACCTGGGGCTCGACGATCCGGCCTGGCTGCTCTACACCTCCGGGACCACCCACCGCCCCAAGGGCGTGCTCTCCACGCAGCGCGGCGCACTGTGGTCGGTGGCGGCCTGCTACGTGCCGGTCTTCGGGCTCTCCCCCGAGGACCGGCTGCTGTGGCCGCTGCCGCTGTTCCACAGCTTCGGGCACTCCCTCGCGATCCTGGGCACCACAGCCGTCGGCGCGAGCACCGCGATCGCCGGCGAACTGCCGACGTCCGGCGAGGTCCTGACGCCCGGCGACCTGTGGCGCACGCTGCGCACCCCGAGCGCCGCCCTCGGCGGGCCGTTCACCCTCCTGGCAGGCGTCCCCACGACGTACCACCGGTTGATGGCCTCGGCGAGGGACACCCCGCTCCCCGCGCCGCGGCCCGGGCTGCGGCTCTGCGTCACGGCGGGCGCGCCGTGTCCGCCCGAGCTGCGCGGGGTGGTGGAGGAGACGCTCGGCGCGCCGCTGCTCGACGTCTACGGCAGCACCGAGACCTGCGGCGCGATCGCGGTGACCCGCCCGAACGGCCCCCGGATCGACGGGTCCTGCGGACTGCCGGTACCCGGCGTCGAGGTCCGCGTCGTCGATCCGGACAGCGGCGCCGACGTCCTCGCGGGCGGCGAGGGCGAGATCTGGGTCAGCGGTCCGAATCTCATGACGGGCTACCACGACCAGCCGGAAGCGACGGCCGCCGCGCTGCGCGAGGGCTGGTACCGGACCGGGGACCTCGGCCGGCGCGCCGAACACGGCCACCTCGTCCTCACCGGCCGGGTCAGCGAACTGATCATCCGGGGCGGCGAGAACATCCACCCCACGGAGGTCGAGCACGTCCTGCGAGGCTGTCCCGGGGTGCGGGACGCCGTGGTCCTCGGCCTGCCGCACGCCGTCCTCGGCGAGGTCCCGGTCGCCTTCGTGGTGCCCGGCCCGGAGGGCCTGGACCCGCGGCTGGTGCTCGACGTCTGCCGCTCGCAGCTCGCGGACCACAAGGTCCCCGTCGAGGTCCGCGAGATCGCGGCCGTCCCGCGCACGCCGTCGGGCAAGATCGTCCGCCATGCGGTGCTCAGCGACCCGGTTGCAGCGCCGGCGCCGGCCGGCGGCTCCCTGGACCGCGGGCTGCTGTCGCTGCCCCGGGAGGAGCAGGAACGCGCGCTGTGCGCGAGGGTGTGCGCCGAGACGGTCCGGGTCCGAGGCCGCGCGCCGGAGAGCGGGCTCGACGCGGGCGGCTCGTTTGCGGACCGCTCGTTTGCGGACCGCTCGTTCGTGGACGGCTCCTTCGCGGACAGTTCCTTCGCGGACCTCGGGCTGACCTCGCTCGGCGCCATCGAGCTGATCGACCGGCTCGCGGCGTCGACCGGGCTGAGCCTGCCGACGACGCTGGTCTTCGACCACCCCACCCCGGCCGCCGTCGCCCGCCACCTGCACACGGAACTGTTCGCCGCCGTACCCGCCGCACCTGTTGTACCCGCGCCCGCCGCACCCGTACCCGCGCCCGCACCGCGGACCGCCGAGCCGGAGGAGCCGTACGACCGGGACCCGGTGGTGATCGTCGCCATGGCCTGCCGCTACCCCGGCGACGTGGAATCCCCCGAAGGGCTCTGGGAGTTGGTGTCTCAGGGCAGGGACGCGATCTCGGACCTGCCGACCGACCGGGGCTGGGACCTGGCCGCCCTCTACGATCCCGACCCGGACCGGATCGGCACCTGCTACACGCGCAGTGGCGGATTCCTGCACAGCGCCGCGGAGTTCGACGCGGGCCTGTTCGGCATCTCGCCGCGCGAGGCGCTCGCCATGGACCCGCAGCAGCGGCTGCTGCTGGAAGTCACCTGGGAGGCGTGGGAGCGGGCCGGGATCGACCCGGCGTCCGTCCGGGACAGCGACACGGGCGTCTTCCTCGGCGTGATGTACGGCGATTACGCCTCCCGCTTCACCGAGCACGAACTGGAGGCCCACCTCGCCCTGGGCTCGGCCGGCAGCGTGGCCTCCGGCCGGCTCTCCTACGTGTTCGGCCTGCGCGGGCCCGCGATCACCGTCGACACGGCGTGCTCGTCCTCGCTGGTCGCCGTGCACCAGGCGGCCCAGGCGCTGCGCTCGGGCGCGTGCTCGCTGGCGCTGGCCGGCGGCGTCACGGTGATGGCGACGCCCAACCCGCTGGTCGCGTTCAGCCGCCAGCGCGCCCTCGCGCCCGACGGCCGGTGCAAGTCGTTCTCGGCGACGGCGGACGGCACCGCCTGGGCCGAGGGCGCCGGGGTGCTGCTGCTGGAGAGGCTGTCCGACGCGCGCCGCAACGGACACCCGGTGCTGGCCGTGGTGCGCGGCAGCGCCGTCAACTCCGACGGCGCGTCCAACGGCCTGACCGCGCCCAACGGCCGCGCCCAGCAGCGCCTGATCCAGCTGGCGCTGGCGGACGCCGGGCTGCGCGCGCACGAGGTGGACGCCGTGGAGGCACACGGGACGGGCACCGCGCTCGGTGATCCCGTCGAGGCGCGGGCGCTGCTCGCCGGCTACGGCCGGGGCCGGGGGCCGGAGGACCCCCCGCTGTGGCTGGGCAGCGTCAAGTCCAACCTCGGACACACCCAGGCCGCCGCCGGAGTCGCCGGGATCATCAAGATGGCCCAGGCCATGCGGCACGGCGAGTTGCCCAGGACCCTGCACGTGGCAGCCCCCACCCCGCACGTCGACTGGTCCGCGGGCCGGGTCGAGCTGCTGACCGCCGCCCGGCCGTGGCCCGCGCCCGCCGGCCGGCCGCGCCGCGCCGGCGTGTCGGCCTTCGGGATCGGCGGCACCAACGCGCACGTGATCATCGAGGAGCCGGCCGCCGCCGACCGCGCCCCGAGCCAGCAACCCGCGCCGCCGCCGGGGCCGGTGTCGCCAGCGGCAGTGCCGTGGCTGGTCGGCGGGGCCGACGAGGCGGCCCTGCGGGCCCAGGCGCGACGGCTGGCCGACCACGTCGCGGCCCGGCCGGGCCTCTCGCCGGCGGACGTGGGCTTCTCGCTGGCGGTGTCGCGGTCGGCGCTCACGCACCGGGCGATGGTGCCGGCCGGGGACCGCGAGCGCATGCTGGCCGGACTCCGGGTGATCGCCGACGGCACGCCCGCCGACGGCACGTCCGGCAACGGTACGCCCGGCTACGGTACGCCCGGCGCCGGGTCGTTGACGCGCCTGGCCGACCCGCGCACCCGCACCGCCTTCCTGTTCACCGGGCAGGGCGCGCAGCGCACGCGGATGGGCGAGGCGCTGCGGGAGGCGTTCCCCGTGTTCGCCGCGGCCTTCGACGAGGTCTGCCACGCGCTGGACGGCGAACTCGACCGGCCGCTGCGCACGGTGATCCGCGCCGAGCCGGGCTCGCCGGACGCCTTGCTCGACCGCACGGACTTCACCCAGGCCGCCCTGTTCGCCTACGAGGTGGCGCTCTTCCGGCTGGTGGAGTCCTGGGGCGTGCGGGCCGACTTCCTGGCCGGGCACTCCGTGGGCGAGTTGGCGGCCGCGCACGTCGCCGGAGTGCTGGACCTCGCCGACGCCGTCCGTCTGGTCGCGGCCCGCGGGCGGCTGATGCGGGCGCTGCCCGACGGCGGGGCGATGGTGGCCCTCGACGCGGCGGAGCACGAGGTCCTGCCCGAACTCGCGGACGTGGCCGACCGCGTGGCGATCGCCGCGGTCAACGGACCGCGCGCGGTGGTGCTCTCCGGCGCGCGGGACGAGGTACTCGCCGTCGCGGCGCGGTTCGAGGCCCGCGGCCGCCGCAGCACGCGGCTCAAGGTCGGCCACGGTTTCCACTCGCCGCTCGTGGACCCGGTGCTCGACGAGTTCCGCCGCGTCGCCGAGACGCTGGAGTTCCGGCCGCCGCGGATCCCGGTGGTCTCCACCGTGACGGGATCTCGGGCGGCGCCCGAGGAACTGGGCTCCGCGGACTACTGGGTGCGGCACGCGCGGCTTCCCGTGCGGTTCGCCGAGGCCGTGGAGTGGCTGGGCGCCAACGGTGTCGGGGGCTTCCTGGAACTCGGCCCGCAGCCAGTGCTCACCGCGTACGCGCAGGAGTGCCCGGCCGTCCAGGACAGCGGCCCGGCCCCGCAGAGCGGCGGCGGCCCGGTGTTCGCCTTCGCGGCCCGCCACGGCGAGCGGGAGCCGGACACGCTGCTGGCGGCCGTGGCCCGGCTCCACGTGCGCGGCGTCGGCGTCGACTGGCCCGCGGTGTTCGGGGAGCGCGGGCTGCGGCGCGGGCTGCGGCGCGTGGAGCTGCCGACCTACGCCTTCCAACGCCGGAGGTACTGGCTGGACCCGCCGCGCCCGGCCGGGGCGGGGGCCCGCCCGGGCCCCGGCGAGCATCCGCTGCTCGGCCCGCCGTTCGAGGTGCCGGGCACCGGGCACACGGTGCTCTCCGGCCGGCTGTCGGCGAGTGCCCAGCCGTGGCTCGCCGACCACGTCGTCGGCGGGGCGCCGCTGGTGCCGGGGACGGCGTTCGTCGAGATGGCCGTGCGCGCGGGCGACGCGGCCGGCTGCGGCACGCTGGAGGAGCTCGTGATCCTGCGGCCGCTCGCGCTGCCCGCCTCGGGGGCACGGGTCCAGGTCGTGGTGGGGGCGGTGGACGACTCCGGCCGGCGGTCCGTCGAGATCCACGCGCGGCCGGTGGAGCCCGCCGAGGCCGCCTGGACGCCGCACGCCACCGGCCTGCTCGCCCGCACGCCCGAGCCGGGGACGGCGCCGGAGGGGCACGGCCTGACGCAGTGGCCGCCGCCCGGCGCCGCGGAGATCGATCCCGCCGGCGCCTACGAAGCCGCGGCGGAGCGCGGTCTGGCCTACGGGCCCGCCTTCCGCGGCGTGCGCGCGCTGTGGCGGCGGGGTGCGGAGGTGTTCGCGGAGGTCCGGTTGCCCGAGCCGTGGACGGCCGAGGCAGGCCGGTACGGCATCCACCCCGCGCTCCTGGACGCCGCCGCGCATGCCTCGATGCTCGCCGTGTCCGCTCAGGGAAGCGGCCCGGATGCGGACGCGGGCGGCGCCCGGGTGCCGTTCCAGTGGAGCGGCGTGGGCCTGCACGCCGCCGAGGCGTCGACGGTCCGGGTGCGGATCGCGCCGGTCGGCGAGGCAGGCCCCGCCTCGGAGGACGGCGCGTTCTCGATCACGCTCACCGACCCGGCGGGCCGCCTGGTGGCTCGCGTCAACTCCCTCTCCACCAGGGAACTTCCGGCCGGGCACCGCGATCCCGGGCAGGACATCGCCCAGCGCGCCCTGCTGCGCCCCGACTGGGTCCCCGTCGCGCTGCCCAGCGGGGCACCGCAGTCGGCGGGCTGGACGGTCCTCGGGCCGGACCAGCTGAACCTCGGCGCCTTCGTCCCCCTCGCCGCCGGCCCGTCCTCACCCACGAACGGCCCCTCCTCGCCCACGGCCGACGCGGACGCCACGGCCCCGCCCCGCCACCTGGCGGTCACCGCCGTCGGCTCGGAATCGGAAACGGACCGCGGCCCGCTGGCCGACGTCCACCTGCTGACCACGCGGGTGCTCAAGGTCCTCCAGGACTGGCAGGACGATCAGGCCACCGCGGGCTCGCGGCTCGTGGTGGTGACGCGGAACGCCACCGCACCCACGCCGGACCTGGCGGGAGCTGCGGTCTGGGGGCTGGTGCGCACCGCGCAGTCGGAGCTGCCGGGGTGCGTGGTCCTGATCGACGTGGACGAGGATCCCGCCTCCCTGCGCCTGCTGCCCGCGGCGGCCGCCAGCGGCGAGCCCCAACTCTCCCTGCGCGCTGGGCGGGCGACGGTGCCACGGCTGGTCGGTGCCCCGGCGGCGGCCCACCTGCCCGAGCCCTGGCCGGCCGAGAGCGCCCCGCTCCGCCGCTCCGGCGCCTTCGATCCGGACGGCACGGTGCTGATCACCGGCGGCACCGGAGCGCTGGGCGCGGACCTGGCCGGGCACCTGGTCGACGCCTACGGGGTCCGCCACCTGCTGCTGACCGGGCGGCGCGGCCCGCACGCACCGGGCGCCGACGCCCTGCGCGCGAGCCTGGCGGAGCGGGGCGCGCAGGTCAGGATCGTCGCGTGCGACGCGGCCGACCGGGCCCGGCTCGCCGAGCTGATCGAGCAGTGCGATCCCCCGCTGACCGCCGTCGTGCACGCCGCCGGGGTCCTCGACGACGGAGCGCTGGCCGCGCTGTCCCCCGAGCGGCTGGCGGCGGTCCTGCGGCCGAAGGCGGACGCGGCCTGGCACCTGCACGAGTTGACCCGCGACCGGGACTTGTCGGCCTTCGTCCTGTTCTCCTCGATCTCGGGCGTGCTGGGCCGGGCGGGCCAGGGCAACTACGCCGCGGCGAACTCGTTCCTGGACGCGCTCGCCCAGCACCGGGCCGCCGCCGGTCTGCCCGCCGTCTCGCTGGCGTGGGGCTTGTGGGGCTACGACGCGGGCATGGCGGCCCAGTTGACCGAGGGAGTGGGGCACCCGAGGCCCGACGACGTGGTCCGGGCGTTCACCCCCGTCCAAGGGCTGGCCCTGTTCGACGCGGCGCTGCGGACGGGAGCCCCCGTACTCGCGCCGGTCCTGCTGGACCGGGCCGCTCTGCGCGCCGCCGCAGGGCAACTACCGCCGCCGCTGCGCGACCTGGCGCGCCACGGCCGGCCCGCCGCCGAAGCGCAGAGCGGCGCGACCGAACCTCCCCCGGGCGCCCGGGAAGGCTCCGAGCCCGGAGCATGGCGCACACTGCTGGCCGGGCTGCGCGCCGAGGTGCGCGGGGCCGCGCTCACGGAACTGCTGCGCGGCGACGTGGCCGCGGTGCTCGGCTACTCCGGCGCGCAGGACCTCCCCGCCGGCAGGACGCTGGCCGAGCTCGGCTTCGACTCCCTGACGGCCGTCCAGTTCCGCAGCCGACTGAGCACGGCCCTGCGCCTGCGGCTGCCCGCGGCCGTCGTGTTCGAGCACCCGGCGATCGAGGACCTCGCCCGTCACGTACTCGACCTGCTCGACGATCTGCCCGACGACCTGCCCGATGGCCTGCTCAAGGACCTGCCCGACGGCACACCGCGTGTGCGGCCCGGCATCCGGCCCGCACCGCCCGCCGGCCGTCCCGCGCAGACGCTCGCGGCGCTGTACCGCGCGCTCTGCGAGCAGGGCCAGCCGGCGGCCGCGATGCACCTGGTGGTCGCGGCGTCCTCGGCCGCCGCGACGTTCGGCGCCGACGACGCCGCGGAGCACGCCGTGCCGCCGCTGCGCCGGGCCCGGGGCCGCGCCGGCTCCCCGGTCGTGGTCTTCTTCCCCGACCACCGTCCGCTCCCCGCCCTCCCGGGCGGCGGGTTCGCGGCCCTGCACGCCTGCTTCGAGGGGGAGTTGGAGGTCCTGGAGTTCCCGCACCCGGGCATCGGCACGGGGCACGCCGTTCCGGCCGACCGGGAGACGCTCGCCCGCCTCCACGCCGAGACGGTGCTGCGGCACGCCGGCGACCGGCCCGTCGTCCTGGTCGGTGCTTCCGCCGGGGGCGCCGTCGCGCACGCCGTGACCCGACGCCTCGAACTCGGGGGATCCGCTCCCCTGGGACAGGTGCTGATCGACACGTATCTCGTCCACCAGGGCAACCACTCCACGGACTGGCTGACCGCCCTGGCCGCCCCGCCGGCCCCGTGCCTCGGCGCGGACGTGTGCGCGGACGTGTGCGCGGACGGGTCCACCGGCGACGAGGACGCCGCCGTCGCGGCCATGGGCGCCTACACCGGGCTCTTCCTGGACTGGCGCCCGGAGCCCGTGGACACCCCGACCCTCCTCGTCGGCGCCGCGCGGCCGACCCCGCTGATGGCGGCGCGCGCGGACGGCGACTCCTGGCGCACGTCCTGGCCGCTGCCGCACGAGCGCGTCGAGGTGCCCGGCGACCACCTCTCCCTGGCGCGGGAGGACGCCGCCACCACGGCGGCCGCGATCCGCGCCTGGATCGACTCCCTCGCCCGCACCGGTTAAGTCCTGCCTTTCGGATCAGCGTGTGCAGCCGGGGGAGCGGGAAGTCGGCCCGTCCGACTTCCCACTCCCCCGGCACCGGTCGCCGGGTGCGCGGGCGAACCCCGTTCGAGTGAAGCGCCGGACGGCCCGGTGGAGGCAGTGCCGGGGCGGGGTAACGGGTGATCGGGAGTCACGGGAAGCCGCGCGACGCGGGGTTCCCGGGCTCCCGTCGATGCCCTGACGAACCCAGCACGGGAGTCCCCTCATGCACCTGCGTTCCAGCCCGCGCGCAGCGGTCGTGGTCACCGCCGGCGTCCTCGCCCTGTCCCTGGTCAGCCCCTCCACGGCCTCGGCGGCCCCCGGCGTCGTGATCATGGATCGCGGGGGTGTACGGGAGGAGGTCACGGACCCGGTGCCCGGCCAGTGCCACCGCGGCCTCGGCCCCGACACCACGATCGTGAACTTCACCAGCGGCCCCATCCGGCTGTTCACCGACCGCAACTGCCGGTCGAGGATCTCTTCCCTGCTGGACCCGGACGGGGCCCGGGAGGACGTGAACGTCGGCAGTTTCATGGCCATCACCTGACCACCGCCCCACCCGTTCACCTGCCGCCGGACCGGCTGCAAGGCGGTCCGGCGGCCGTACCCGAGTCCCCCGCGCCGGCGGCCCCCACGGTGCCGTGCAGATGCGACAACGAGGCTTTTCCGCCCACCCCGAGTGGTCGCGCCACCAGGGCATCCCAGGTGTCATCATCCAGAGGGCCGGCCAAGCCAGTACCAGCCGGCTGCGGAAGTTGTCCCAGATCCTCGGGACCTCTCCGACCGTCCGACTCGCCTGGCCCTCGGGAGAACACCTTGCGTGGCCTGATCCTCGACTTCGCGGGAGTGATGACCACTCCCATCGGCCAGTCGTCCCGGGCGTGGTGTGCCCGGGAGGGCCTGCCGGCTGACACCTGGCGCAGCACCCTGGAGGACGATCCGGCCGGCCGTGCGCTCTACGTGGAGCTGGAGCTCGGCCGGATGTCCCAGGAGGAGTGGAACCGGGGCACGGCGGCGATCATGGGCGTGGGGCCCGACAACCTGATGGGACGCGCGCATGCGGAGGTCCGCGCGGTTCCCGCCATGGCCGAACTCGCCCGTGCCGCCAGGGACGCCGGGATCGTGGTGGCGCTGCTGTCGAACTCTTACGGCCTCGCTCCGTACAACCCTTACGTGGAGACCGGGGTGTGGGATCTGTTCGACGTGCGGGTGATCAGTGGAGATGAGGGCATAGCCAAGCCGGAACCGGCGATCTATCAGCGCGCCCTCGACCGCATGGGTCTGGCCGGCCCCGAGTGCATCTTCGTGGACGACCACCGTAGGAACCTCCCGCCGGCCGAGGCGCTCGGCATCACCACGGTCCACGCGAACGGCCCGGAGACGGCCTCGCGGGTCGCTCGCCTTCTGGAGCTGGAGACACCTCGGTCCACCGATCTGTCACCGGACGAGGCAACCACCGGCGCCTGGTTGACGACGGATTGAAGAACTCGTACACGCCATGCGAGTACTGCCCTGTACGACTTCCGGAAGTCGTACAGGGCGCAGGTTCACCGACCGTCGCCGTTCCACGACAGTGGTCGCATGCCTTCCGACACACCTCTGGAACCGCGCCGGAATACCCACGGCAGACCAAGCGCTCCTCGCCCGTGGGGCCCGCAGCCACATCCTCGGCGCCCCCCGCGCACATCCCGCCCGACCCCACCCATGGACCAGCCGAGCAGCCGTTCCCAGCACAAGTGAGCCGATGAACACTGCGCGCAGGGCAGGGGGATCGGCTATCGAACTCCCGTCCCGGGCTGTTGATTGAGGTCCATCCCGTCCGGGGCGGGGTACTACCCCTGCCGCACGGCAGGTACTCGCTGCGCCCTCGGGTGCAGCGGGAAACAGCACCGGCCCTACAAGCCGAACCGAGAAGGGACGCTGACCATGGGAGACGAGAACAAGGGTGGACCGAACGACGGTAGGGGCGGCGGGCACGCCAAGCCCGGCTCGCCGGCCATCGGCCCGAACCCCTCGAAGGACGGCCAGCAGCCGACCCCGGCACCGAAGCACAAGAAGAGTTGACCCCCGAACAGCAGCGGGCCGCACTGGTGGCGGCGCTCACCGACGCCGGTTCCCTACCCACCGAATGGGCTCCGGCCGTGGCGGCCGTGCCGCGACACGCGTTCCTCCCCGACACCATCTGGGCGGACGAGGACGGCGGCGACACCGAGTGCAGCCGGACCAAGGAACCCGAGCGGTGGATGCGGCTCGCCTACAGCGACCTGCCGATCGTCACGCAGTGGGACGACGGTGCCGGGGACGGCGACCACCGTACTCCCACATCGTCGGCATCCATGCCCACCATGGTGGCCGAGATGCTGTCCGACCTGGACGCGGTCCCCGGGCATCGGGTGCTCGAAATCGGGACGGGCACCGGCTACAACGCGGCCTTGTTGGCGCATCGCCTGGGCGCCGAAACGGTGTCCACCGTCGAGGTGGACGCGCAGGTCACCGCGCAAGCCCGCACCGCACTTCGCAGGACCGGCTACACCCCCGAAGTCGTCTGCGGGGACGGTGCGCTCGGGTGGGGCGTACGCGCCCCGTACGACCGGATCATCTCCACCGTGTCACTGCGGGACATCCCGCCCGCCTGGGTAGCACAAACCCGGCCGGGCGGGGTGATCGTCAGCCCCGTCTCACCGTTGCTGGGCGGCGGGGCGGTTGCGCGGCTCACGGTGGACGGCGACGGGACGGCAAGCGGTCCGTTCACCCGATCGGCGGCGTTCATGATGCTGCGGCAGCAGCGCTACCAGGGCGCTCCGGTGGACGACTACCTGCCCGGTGAATGGCCGGGCGACTCCGGGCAGTCCTGGACAAGCCTCGACCCCGAAGCCATCGGGGGCGACTGGCTCGCGCAATTCGCCTGCGCCCTCGCCCTGCCGGACGTGTACTACCGGCGGAACGAGTTCGGTGACGGCGGCTGGACGTGGTGGCTGTTTGACACGGCCGTCACGTCCTGGGCAACGGTCGACTCCGTGCCCGGGGAATCCCGGTTCGAGGTCCGCCAGTCCGGGCCCCGGCAACTGTGGGACGAGACGGAGGCCGCCTACACCCGGTGGACGGCCGCCGGACGCCCCGGCTACGAGCGGTACGGGCTCACGGTGTCACCTGCCGGACAGGCTGCATGGTTGGACGAGCCCGGCAATCCCCTCCCGGGGCACCGCAAGTAGAGCGGTAGCTGGGGGCGTGGGGTTCCAAGCGATTGGCACCGCTTGTCTCCCCGCGCCCCCGCTCGCACAGAGCGGGGATCGGCTCGGGGCCGGGTCAGCAGTTCGGAACGGGGTCGGTCTCGCTGGCGGCCTCCGCCGGGCCCCGCGAAGGATTGGCCGGCGAGGGCGGCCCTGCGGAAGTGGCTGCCGGGAAACCGATTAGGTGATCGCCGTCTGGTGCCGTACGGTCGGTACTACCGACGCGGGGTGGAGCAGCTCGGTAGCTCGCTGGGCTCATAACCCAGAGGTCGCAGGTTCAAATCCTGTCCCCGCTACCACGAACGCCGAAGGGGCGGACGCGCAGTGCGCGTCCGCCCCTTCGGCGTTCTTTGCATCGCCGACTCGGCCGCCCACCAACGGCGAAGTCGGTCCGCGGGCGGTGGTGTCCGGCCGGCGTCGGGTCAGCGGCCGATCAGGGACTCGGGGCGGATGGGCAGTTCGCGGACCCGGATGCCGGTGGCGTGGTGCACGGCGTTGCTGATCGCCGCCGCCGTGCCCACGATGCCCAGTTCGCCGATCCCCTTGGAGCCCATCGGGTTGAGGTGGGGGTCGGGGTCGTCGATCCAGTGCGCGTCGACGGCGGTGACGTCGGCGTGCGCGGCGACGTGGTAGGCGGCCAGGTCGCGCTCGACGTGCCCGCCGAAGGACGGATCGGTGGTGCTGTGCTCCAGCAGGGCCATCGACAGCCCCATGATCATCGCGCCGGTCAGCTGGCTCCGCGCGGCCAGCGGGTTGATGACGCGTCCGGCCGCGAACACCCCGAGCAGGCGGCGCACCCGCACCTCGGCGGTGTCCTGATCGACCTGGACCTCGGCGAACTGCGCGCCGAAGGCGTGCCGCGCGTACTCCTGGCCGGTGCTCCCCACCTCCTCGGCGGTGTCGGCGTGTCGGGTCAGCCCGTCGGAGGGTGGCCGCCCGCCGTGCTCGGCCAGTGCCGTGCGCAGTTCCTCGCAGGCCCGGTGCACGGCCCATCCCCAGGAGGCGGTGCCGGAGGAGCCGCCCGCCAGCGGCGCCTTCGGCAGGTCGCTGCGGCCGATCCGCAGCTCGACGCGCCCGGGTGCGACCCGCAGGGCGTCGGCGGCGATCCGCACCAGCGCGGTGCGCGCCCCGGTGCCGATGTCGGTGGCATTGACCCGCAGCAGGAAGCTTCCGTCGGGGCGGGCGTGCGCCTCCGCGGTCGCGGGACCGACCAGCACGGGGTAGGTCGAGGCCGCCACACCCGTGCCGAGCAGCAGCCGACCGTCCCGGCGGACACCGGGGCGGGGGTCGCGGTCGGCCCAGCCGAAGCGCCGGGCGCCCTCGCGCAGACACTCGACCAGGCGGCGGCTGCTGAACGGCTTCCCGCTGTCCGGATCGAACGCGGGTTCGTTGCGGATCCGCAGCTCGACGGGGTCGAGGTCGCAGGCCAGGGCCAGTTCGTCCATGGCGGACTCGAGCGCGAACATGCCGGGGCACTCACCGGGCGCCCGCATCCAGGAGGGGGTGGGCACGTCGAGCCGGGCGACCCGGTGGACGGTGCGGCTGTGCGGTGCGGCGTACATCATCCGGGCGGGGACGGCGGCCTGCTCGACGAATTCGCGCAGCGTGGAGCTGCGGGTGGCCACCTCGTGGGCGAGCGCCGAGATCCGGCCGGTGGTGTCGGCGCCGATCCGGACCCGTTGGACGGTGGGGGAGCGGTGCCCGACCAGGTCGGCGAGCTGGGCGCGGGCCAGGCAGAGCTGGACCGGCCGCCCGACCGCGCGGGCGGCCAGCGCGGCCAGCACCGTGGGCGCCCGGGTGGTGCCCTTGGAACCGAAGCCGCCGCCGACGTGCTCACTGACCACCAGGATCTCCTCGGCGCGCAGGCCGAAGAGCTTCGACAGGTTCTCCTGGCTGTTGCCGGAGCCCTGGCTGGCGTCGTAAACGGTGAGCCGGCCGCCGTCCCAGACGGCCGTCGCGGCGTGCGGCTCCATGGGGTGGTTGTGCAGCGGCGGCAGGTGGTAGGTGGCGTCCACCTGGTGCGGGGCCGTCCGGTACGCGTTGTCGAAGTCGCCTCTGGCGCGCTCCGCGGGGTAGCCGCCGTTGGCCTCCTCGGGGGTGTAGAGGCCCGGGTGGTCGGCGGTCAGCAGGACGTCGTGGGGCTCCCGGGTGCAGCTGATCCGCAGCGCGCGGGCGCCGGCCCGGGCGGCCTCCAGGGTCTCGGCGACCACCAGCGCGACCGGCTGCCCGTGATGGGCGATCCGCGCGGACTGGAGCACGGCCAGCGTCGGGTCGTCGGTCGGGGCCAGCCGCTCGGCGTTGCGGTGGGTGATCACCGCGAGGACGGCCGGGTCGGCGAGGGCGTCGGCGTCCTCGACGGCGTCCACCACGCCGCGCGCGAGCGAGGCGGTGACGAGCCAGGCGTAGGCGGTGCCGGCCGGGTGGTGGTCGGTCGCGTACCGGGCGCGGCCGGTGACCTTGTCGGGCCCCTCCACCCGGGTGAGCGAGGTGTCCCCGTGCTCCTGCTGCTCCTGCTGCTCCTGGTGACCCTGGTGTTCCTGGCGGTCCCGGTGAGCCGTCATTCGGAGTCCTCCTGCTGCGGTGTGAGGTCGGCGAGGACCCGTACGGCGACCTCGCGTGCCAGCGGCACCTTGAACGCGTTGTCCCGCAGCGGCCGGGCGGCCGCCAGTTCGGCGTCCAGCGCGGCCCTGAAGACCTCCTCGGTGGCGGGCTGCCCGAGCATCGTCCGCTCGGCGACCGTCGCCCGCCAGGGCTTCGCCGCTACGGCGCCGAGCGCCAGTGCGACCCGTGCCACCCTCCCCTCGCGCGCCACCAGTACGGCGGCGACCGAGACGGTGGCGAAGGCGAACGAGGCCCGCTCGCGCACCTTGCGGTAGGCCGAGCGGGTGCCCGACCACGGCGGTGGCAGGTCGACCGCGGTGATCAGCTCACCGGGGCGCAGCCCGGTCTCGCGGGCGGGAGTGTCCCCGGGCAGCCGGTAGAACTCGGTGAGCGGGCAGCAGCGGGAACCGGTCGGACCGGTCAGCCGCACCTCGGCGTCCAGCGCCGTCAGTGCCACCGCGAGGTCGGACGGGTGGGTGGCCACGCAGTCCGCGGAGGCCCCCAGCACGGCCAGATCCCGGTGCACGCCCTCGCGCGCGGGGCAGCCGGAGCCGGCGACGCGCTTGTTGCACGGCTTGGTGACGTCCTGGAAGTACGGGCAGCGGGTGCGTTGGAGCAGGTTGCCGGCGGTGGTGGCGAGGTTGCGCAGCTGCCCGGACGCTCCCGACAGCAGGGCCTGGGACAGCGCGGGATAGTGCAGCCGGACCAGCGGGTGCGCGGCCAGCTCGCTGTTGGGCACCGTCGCGCCGATCCGCAGACCGCCGCCGGAGACCGGTTCCACCAGGCCGAGCGGCAGCCGGCTCACGTCCACCAGCAGCTCCGGTGCCTCCACACCGAGCTTGAGCAGGTCGACCAGGTTGGTGCCGCCGGCGAGGAACCTGGCTCCTGGGACCTGCGCGGCCAGCGCCACGGCCGAGGCGATGTCGGCGGGCCGGTGGTAGCCGAAGGGCTTCACGGGGCGACCTCCCGGACGGCGCGGACGATGCCGGGGTAGGCGCCGCACCGGCAGAGGTTGCCGCTGAGGCGTTCGCGGATCTCCGCCTCGTCCAGCGGCGACGGCGCCTGCGGGTCGGGGTCCGTCACGGCGCTCGGCCAGCCCTTCGCCGCCTCCGCGAGCATCCCTACCGCCGAGCAGAGCTGCCCGGGCGTGCAGAAGCCGCACTGGAACGCGTCGTACTCGATGAACGCCTGCTGGAGGGGGTGCGGCCGGTCGCCGCCGGCCAGGCCCTCGACCGTGGTGACCGCGGCCCCGTCCTGGGCGACCGCGAGCACCAGGCAGCTGTTCACCCGCCGCCCGTCCAGCAGCACCGTGCACGCCCCGCACTGTCCGTGGTCGCATCCCTTCTTCGCCCCCGTCAGCGCCAACCGCTCGCGCAGCAGGTCGAGCAGCGTGCGGCGGTGATCCACCTCAACGGTGTGCTGGTCACCGTTGACGGAGAGCGTGACGGTACTGGCCACATCCATGGCTTCCTCGGGGGGTCGGTCGGCAGCCGACCGCGCCGGCCGGCACCGTGATGCCTTCCACCGCCGGGGCGGAGCCCGCATCCGGGGGGCCTGGAACCACCGGTTCGGTCCCGTGCGGTGGCCGCGCGGTCCTTACTTGTCTTGGGCGCCGACCAGGGGTAGTGTTCCCTAGTCGCTCGGCAGGGAGCACCGGACACGCATCGGCGCGGCCGGTCCCGGGGCGGCCAATCCTCTTGAAATGCCATGTCCTGGTTCGGGCTGGGTCGAGTCTTGTCGCGGCTTGGTTCCTATTCGGCGTGTTCGTTTTATTGGATTGCGGTCGATTCGCTTTTCGGAGTAGGGATCGGCTAGAGTTTGAAACGTCGGACGGGGCGTCAAGCCGCAGAAGACACCAGCGAGTTGGATGAACGAAGCGCCGGAAACGGAGCGGAAAACATCTGGTAAGCTGGGAACACGAAAGAATGAAGCGCCCGGAGGGCCCGCTGGAAGGCGGTCCGAAGGAAGTGTCCGTTCCTTGAGAACTCAACAGCGTGCCAAAAGTCAACGCCAGATATGTTG
>NZ_JBFBHW010000077.1:0-14841 GCF_040685395.1 Kitasatospora sp. NPDC088779
GGAACCCTCGAACTCCAGGCGCAGTGCACCGGACTGGCCAACTGCGACGCCAAGTTCCGGGTGGAGGTGCCCCGCGGTGTCGCCGTGACGCGCGATGGCAAAGAGACGGACCTCAAGGGCTGAGGCCGACCGGTCCGACGGGGAAGAGAGAGACGATGCTCGAACTGATCGATATCACCAAGGTCTACAAGGGCGGCAAGCGCGCCGTCGACAGCATGACGATGAACCTGGGCCCGGGCATGCTGGGCCTGCTGGGGCCCAATGGCGCTGGGAAGTCGTCGCTGATGCGGATCGTGTCCACGGTCACCAAGCCCACCAGCGGCCAGGTGCGCTACCAGGGGTCCGACGCGGTGGCCAACCCGGATCTGCTGCGCCGCGAACTCGGCTACCTGCCGCAGGACTTCGGGGTCTACCCCAACCTGACCTCGCGGGAGTTCCTGTCCTATCTGGCGGCGGCCAAGGGGCTCTCCGCACGCTCGGCCCGGGCCCGGATCGACGAGCTGATCCAGCTGGTGAACCTGACCGAGGCCGTCAAGCGCCCGCTCGGCAAGTACTCGGGCGGCATGCTGCGCCGGGTCGGCATCGCGCAGGCCCTGCTGGCCGATCCCAAGGTCATCGTCGTCGACGAGCCGACGGCCGGCCTGGACCCGGAGGAGCGGGTGCGCTTCCGCAACCTGCTCAGCGACCTCGCGGCCGACCGGGTGGTGATGCTCTCGACCCACATCGTCTCCGACGTCGAGTCGGTCGCCTCGGACATCGCCGTGGTCGCTCAGGGCCGCCTGCTGCGCCGGGGTGCGCCCGACGAGCTGCTCCGGGAGATCGACGGGCAGGTCTGGGAGGCCGTGGTCGCCCCGGCCGACGTCGCGACCGTGCAGGCCCGCCACGTGGTCAGTCGCATGGTCCGGACCGCGAACGGCGTGCGCCTGCGGGTGCTCGCCGCCGCCCCGCCGTTCCCGGACGCGACCAGGGTGTCGCCCGACCTCGAGGACGCCTACCTGGGCGTCATCCACCGGTCCGCCGAGCGGATCCCGACCGGGCAGGCGGTGCGGCGGTGAACGCACGCGCCCTCGCAGGCCTTGCGGTCGGCGATTTCCGCGACCGGGTGCGCCGTCCCGCGTACGCGGTGACGCTGCTGGCCGCGGTCGGTCTCGGCTACCTGGCCGTACCGAAGGTGGACAGCACGTGGGTGATCATGGATGTGGGAGGCAGCCGAGGGGTCTACAACAGTGCCTACGTCGGCGCGGTCACCGCTCTCGCCGGTGCGCTCTGGCTCACCTTCGGCGGCTTCTACGTCGTGCGCAGCGGCATCGCACGGGATGAGACGACCCGCGTCGGCCAGGTCCTGGCCGCCACCCCGCTCCGCACCCGCAGCTACCTCCTCGCCAAGTTCCTGAGCAACCTGCTGGTGCTCGCCTCCATGGTCGGCGTGCTGGCAGTCACCGCGCTGGTGATGCAGATGGCCCGAGGGGAGAACCGCTCGGTCGACCCGGTCGCCCTGCTCGAACCGTTCCTGCTGCTCTCGTTGCCGCTGATGGCGCTGACCGCCGCGGCCGCGATCCTCTTCGAGACGGTGCCGCTGCTGCGGGCCGGCTTCGGGAACGTCATCTGGTTCGTGCTGGCCCTGATGATCTCGATCGGCGGCCAGTCGGGGTCCGCGCCGCTGGGCGGTCTCGGCGTGCACGAGGTCGCCCGGTCGATGAAGGCCTCGATGGAGGCCCAACACCTGCAGACCGGAGACGGCGGATTCAGCCTCGGCCTGACCAAGGTCACCAAGCCGCTGGGCACCTTCATGTGGGACGACTTCGCCCCCTCCGGCGGGTTCGTCCTGGGCCGGCTGGTGCTGATCCTGCTGGCGCTCGCCGTGGCCCTGCTGCCGGCGCTGTGGTTCGGCCGGTTCGACCCGGCGCGCTCGGTCGGCTTCCCGGTCCGGGCCCGGAGGGAGGCCGTTGAGCCGCTCGCGCCCTCGACCACCGAGCCGCTCGGCACCGACCCGGTGGAAGATCCTGCGTTCCGCTGGTCCACGGCCCCGGGCGAGTTGCCGCAGACCGAGCCGACCCGGGCCGGAGCCGTCGGCCGCCTGCTCGTCGGCGAGGTGCGCATCCTCCTGCAGGGCGTCTCCCCATGGTGGTGGCTGGTCGCGGGCGCACTCACCGCCGCCGGTTTCGCGCTGCCGATGGACACCGTGACCGGCATGCTGCTCCCCGCCGTCTGGTTGTGGCCGGTGCTGATCTGGTCGAGGCTGGGCAGCCAGCAGGTCGAGAACGGCCTCGAGGTGTTGCTCGGTGCCTACCCCGCGGCCCGGCTCAGGCTGCTGGCGGAGTGGGCGTCCGGACTGGTGCTCACCGCGGCGATGGGCGTCGCCCCGCTGGTGCGCATGCTGGTGGCGGGCGACGGCGCCGGGACGGCGCACTGGCTCGGGGGAGTGCTCTTCATCCCCTCGCTGGCCATGTCGCTCGGCGTGGTGAGCCGCACCCACCGGGTCTTCCAGGCCGTTTACCTGCCGGTCTGGTACATCCTCGTCAACAACGTGGCGGCCCTCGACTTCATGGGTGCCGTACGGGTGGCCGGCCGGCCGGCCGGTCCCAGCCCGCTGCTGATCGCGGCGCTGTCCGCGGCGATGCTCGCGGTGGTGTTCCTGGTCGGCTCGGCCCGACGGAACGTCAAGGGATAGCCGGGGCACCGATGCCCGAGCCGGAGGAGGTTGGTATGTGTGAGGCCCACGCCCGACGCATCGCTCGGCTGGAGTCGGAGATCGAGGAACTTCGGTCGGCCAATGACCTGCTCAGACGAGTCGCCGAGTTCTTCGCCCTCCAGTCGTCCCGCCCCGCTCCGGCCACCCGAGCCGACTGGGGCCGCCCGCCCCGGTGGGACGGGCGCGACTGAGGGGGCAAGGGGCCGCGGGTTCACATGGAGATCAAGGGAGGTGCCGCTGGAGGTCTGCGAGCAGCCGGTCGAGCAGGTGTTCCTCCTCGACGCGGATGCCGTGGTGGGTGATGGCCGGGGCGAGGGCCGGGTCCCAGGGCGTAGGAGCCGGAGTGCCGGTGAAGAGCGGGGTGCCGAGGCCGCCGTGGACGGCGGCGAGGTAGGAGGGGGTGTCGTAGCGCCAGGGGGTGGCGCCGGGAAGGCGCAGGACGGTGGTGGCGATGCGGATGCCGCCCCAGTCGAAATCGCCGTGGTAGGCGATCGGGGAGCCGTGCCCGGCGGCGTGGGCGAGCAGGGTGCGGGCGGCGACGGAGAGATTGCCCTCGACGCAGACCATGGGCGGGCAGTCCGGGCCGAGTTCGCCGGCGGCCGCGGCGAGGACGGCGGGGTTCTCGCAGACGTGAACGGTGCGTCCGCCGAGCCCCAGGTCCTGTCCGGCCGGCCCGCCGACCAGTTGGCGGAGAGTCAGTACGCACGGCTCGCCGCCTCGCCGGGCGGCGGCGAGGATGCGTCCGGTCGTACTCGTCGTGGAGCCGGGCAGGTTCAGGACCAGGACTCGGGAGGAGAGTTCGTCCAGCGCCACACCGGCAGCGGCCCAGGCGGCCCGGCGGCCCTCGGAGCCACCGGGCAGCTCGACGGCGGAGATGGCGCGGACGGCGGAGTGGACCAGGGCGGCGAGCGGGCGGCCCGCGTCCAGTGCGTGGGCGTCGCCGAGCGTGCGGGCGGCGAAGACGGGCAGGGTGACACCGTCGGCGGGGAGGGAGGAGAGCACTCGCGCGGCGTCGGAGGCCAGCTGCCGGGCCGCCGCGGGGTCGCCTCCGGAGAGCCGTTTGAGCAGCCCGGCCGCCTCCACCTTGGCGCGCCAGGAGGCGAGTTCGGGCCGGTCGGTGATGTCGGGGTGGTCGAGTTCGGCGAGCGCCCGCTGCCAGGCCGCCGCGGACACGGCTTCCTGGGCGCGGAGGTCGGCCACCGGGCCGGTCAGGGCCACCACCGCGGCCGCGAGCCCGTCGGGGCAGGCCAGCGACGCGCGCAGCACCCGGTCGACCTCGGCCAGTGGTACGGACAGGGAGTCGCCGGAGCGCAGGCGCCGGCCGAGCAGTAGCTCGACCGCGCGGCGCTGCTCGGCGGTGGCCTTCCTGAGGGTGGCGGGGGTGTCCAGGGCCCGTCCGCAGGCGATCCGGTCGCGGGCGCGCGCCAGTAGCCAGGCGGTGTCGGGGCCACCGAGCAGGCGGCGCAGCCTCGGTAGGTCGGTCATCGCCCGCCCGTCCCGGCGCCGTCGAGCGGGGACGGCTGCGCCTGGTCGTCCGTTCCTGTCTGGGCCGGGACGTGCGGGACGGGGCGCCGTTCGCGGGTGCGTACGGTGCCGTCCCAGCGCCAGGGGGTCACCAGGACGACGTCGAGGCCCTCACGCCGGCTCAGCTGGGCGATGCCGATGCCCGGCACGGTCGGGTAACAGGCCCACTCGCGTTCGCTGGTCATCACCACGTCGAGGTCGAACGAGGCCAGCAGGCCGAGGCACTTGGCCCGGGAGTCGTCGTCGACGCCGGCGAACGCCTCGTCCAGGGCGATCAGGCGCGGGGCGTGCGGACTGCCGGAGGAGTAGTGGGAGGAGGCCGCCGCGAACAGCGGGACGGAGGCGGCGAGGACGCGCTCGCCGCCGGAAGCGGGACCGGTCGCGGGCTTCCACTGGCCGTCCTGGCGGCGCTGGATGGCGAAGGCGTGCCAGGCGCGGTAGTCGAGGGCGCGGGTGAGCTGGTCGACCCAGGAGTCGCCGGGGTGCTCCTCGCGGTCGTGGGCGATCCTGGCCTGCAGGAACTCGCCGACCTGGGCCCGGTCGGCCGGGGTCCAGGCGTCCGAGGACTGGCGCAGCAGCCTGGTGCGGACGGCTTCCAGCCCGGCCGGTGCGTCCTTGGCGGGCTGCCATTGCAGGCGCAGGGCCATGCCGGTCGAGGTCGGCCGGGCCGCCAGGTCGAGGTTCATCGCCGCGACCTGTTCCTCGGCTCCGGCGATCAGCTCCTGGAGTGCCCCGGCGACCTCGCCGACCAGGTGGTTCTCCAGCAGCTCGCGCTCCTTGGCGGAGAGCAGCCGGCCGCGCTGCTCGACCTCCTCGCGCAGCGAGTCGGCGAGGGCCGGCACGTCGTGGGTGCGGCCCTGGAAGATCACGTCGACGAGCATGATGCCGTCGTGCAGGGTCATGCCGACCGAGTGGCCGTGGCGGCCGAGGGCGTCGGTGAGCACCTTGTGCTCGGTGGAGATCCGTTGCTGGATCAGCTCCCAGCGGCGGTCGGAGTCGTCCGTGTCGTGGAGTTCCTGGTTGACGGTACGGGCCAGAGCCACGGCGGGCGTCGGTGCCCAGGGCTCGTCGAGCGGAGGGACGGCGATGCCGGGCAGCGCGGCGGTGAGCAGGCCGGTGGCGGCGAAGGAGTGCAGGGCGGTCACCGCGCGGTCGCGTTCGGCGGAGGCTTCGTCGATGCGGGTACGGATCTCGCTGCGGCGCCCTTCGGCCCGGGCGCGGGCGGTCATGGCGGTGTCGCGGGCCCGCCGGGTGGTCCGCTCCTCGGTGTCCCGCTCGGTGATCGCCGTGTCGGTTTCGGCCAGCCGGCGGAAGAGTTCCTCGACGCTCGCACCGATGGTCTCGGACAGCACCCGGTACCGCTCGGCCGCCGCGTCGGCCGTCCGGCGGGCCGCGGTCGCGGCCTCCTCGGCCTCGGCGAGCGCGGTGGCGGCGGCCTCGGCCTCGGCAGCGGTGTCGGCGGCGAGGATCGCGGACCGGGACCGGGCGGTGGCGGCCGGGAGCAGGGCGGCCAGGGCCGCGGCGTATCCGGAGACGGCGTCGCGGATCCGGTCGAGCGCCTCGCGGGTGGTGGGCAGGTCGGTGTCGGAGGCGTAGTCGCGGACCTCCTGGTCGGCGCGCTCCGCCTCCTCGTACCGGGCCGAGGCGTCCCGCTCGGCCTCCGCCAGGCGCTCGGCCAGGCGGACCGCGGCCGCGGCCTCGTGGCTCTGGCGGCTGTGGGCCTCGCGCAGCGCGTGGTCGGAGGGCTCGCTCTGCTGCTCGGCGGACAGCACGGCGACTCGCGAATGGACTTCGCCGCGCTGCTCGTCCACCTGCCGGAGCGCGAGCGTGAGTTCCGCCCGCCGGTCGGCCAGTTCGGTGAGCCGGGCCCGTCGGGCCGCCTCCCGGGAGCCCTCGCCGAGGTAGTGGGCGGCGGGCTTGGTCCAGCGTCCGGTCAGCGCACCGATCCGGTAGCGCCCGTCGACGGCCACCCAGGTGTGGTGGCCGGACCGCTCGCCGAGGCCGATCGCGGTCAGGGCGGTGTGGACGGCGTCGTCATCGAGGGCCGCGGCCGGCGGATCGGCCCGGTCGACGGCCGGGCGCAGGACGGCGGCCAGGTTGGTGCCGACGGCTGCAGGGTCGGGCAGCAGGACGGCGTCGTCGGCGTCCAGCAGCGTGCCGTCCGGGGTCAGCCATGCGTCGAGCAGCCCGGCGGCCTCCAGCGCCGCCTCGATCCCGGCCCGGTGCTCGGCGGGGACGGCGTCCCCGAAGTCGACGGCTCGCCACAGGGGAGCGCCCGGGCGGCCGCTACGGGCGTGCGGATCGCGGGTGTGGACCGGGGGCGGGGCGTCCTGGCCGCCGGCTTCCAGACGGGCGATCTCCTCGGCCAGCGCGTCGAGGTGCCGCCGGGTGGCGGCGGCCTCGGAGTCGAGTCCGGCCTCCAGCCGAGTCAGTGCGGAGACCGCTGTGCGGTAGGCGGCGGCTGCGGCCTCGGCCGCCGGGTTGGGCCCGGCGAGGGTGTCCGTCCAGGCTTCGAGTGCCGCGATGGCCTGATCGGTGTCGGGCAGACGGAGTTCGACCGTGCCGCCGGCCCAGCCGTACCAGGCCTCGACGAGGGCGGTTCCCTGGTCGCTGACGGCCTGCCCGGCATCGGCGGAGCGCTCCCGTGCGGCCTCCAGATCGACGGCGCGGCGGGCGGCCTCCGTCTTCGCGACCCGGGCCCGCCCGTGTGCCCGCTCGGTGTCGGTGAGCAGTGTGGTGAGGCCGGTGATGGCCTGGCGGCGGCGTTCGACCGCGTGCTCGCCGCTGCGATGGGTCTCCTGGAAGGGGGCGCGGTCGCGCTCCAGCGCCTCGGCGGTCGGGGCGTGGTCGATCCCGGCCGCCTCGGCGGTCTGCGCGGCGGCGGTGGCGGCTCGGTCGAAGGCGGTCCGGTCGGCGTCGTGCTGGGCGTGCGCGGTGGCCGCCCGGCGCTGCCAGTCCGCTGCCTGGCGCCGGGAGGCCTCCGTGGCCGAGGCCCGGTCGTCCGCGACGGCCCGCAGTGCCTCCGACGTCCGGCCGGCCTGTTCCAGCTCGCGTGCCGCGTCCATCTCGGGGCTGCGCGTGAGCGCTTCCCGGGCGGCGGTCAACGAGGCCCGGACGTCCTCCAGTTCTTCCAGGCGGGCCTCCGCCCGGGCCAACTGCTGCTCGGCGGCCGTGTGTTCGGCCTCGGCCTCGCCCAGGTCGCGGCCCAGGTGCTCGTACCGGCTGTGCGCCGCGCGCAGGACGCCGGACTGCCGCTTGGTCGCGATCCCGGCGTAACGGCGGTAGTGGGTCAGGAAGTTGCTCGAAGCGCCCGAGGCCTCGGCGAGTGCCTCCAGGGCGTGGCGCTCCTCGTCCAGGCCGCGGAAGGCCTCGGCGACCTCGCCGACCAGAGCCGGATCGAGCGGAGGCAGCGCCTCGGTGAGCGCCTTCGACAACAGCTTCTCGTCCGGCTTCTTGGACAGCTGGGGCTGGCGCAGTTGGATCAGCAGGTTGACCAGCGCCTCGTAGCGGCCCTGGCCGAGGCCGAACAACTGCTCGTCCACGGCCCGGCGGTACTCGGCGGCGGTGTCGTGGACCAGGCCGTGGCCCTGGAGCGCGTCGCGCAGCCGTTCCCGGGTGAACGGGACGCGGGTGGCGGAGATCAACGGCAGGTCCGGGCCGATGCGCAGGGTGGTGGTGAAGAACCAGTGCTTGGCGATGCCACGCCCCTTGACCGCCTTCAGGCCGCAGCCGATGGTCCGGTACTGCGGCCGGCCGTCCTGGTCGATCCGGCCGAACTCCAGCCAGGTGTAGCCGGTGCGCTCGTCGTGGGGGTGCTTCCCGCCGAGCAGCAGGTTCCACTCCATCCGCTTGGCGCGGTCGCCGTCCGGCTCGACCCGATGGGCGGCCAACTCGCCGTCGAGCAGGAACGGCAGGGTGAGGGCGAGCACCTTGGACTTGCCGGTGCCGTTGTTGCCGCGCAGGAGCAGCCGCCCGTCGTGGAAGCGGAACTCCTCGGCGTCGTAGTGGAAGATGTCGACGAGCCCCGCGCGCAGTGGCTGCCAGCGGTTCTTGGTGGGCTGCGGCAGGGTCATGAGCGGGAGCGGGCCTTTCGGACGGTCGGGGCGGCCAGGGCGTAGCGGACCAGGGCCGGTTTGGCGGTGACGGTCTCGCCGCTGCGGGCGATGAGGTCGAGGGCGGCCAGCCGGCCGAGGGCCTGGGCGAGCAGTTCGGCCGCGGCGGCGGGTTCGGCGGCGGACTTGCGCCAGTACGCCCGGTGCTGCACGGCCAGCTGCCTTACCAGCTCGACCAGTTGGGGTTCGGTGTGGCCGCCGTCGGTGGTGGCGAGATGGGCGGCGACCAGCAGGGTGACGTGGCCCTCGGTGCCCTGCTCGGGCATCCGGACGTCGGTCAGCTCGTCGTCCGGATCCACCATGGCGATCCCCTCGGACCGCAACTCCGCGACCAGTCCGGTGAGTTCGGAAATTCGACGGGTGATCGCATAACGCTGGGAGACCAGGTAGGTGTGTTCGTCCTCCGGTAGCTCGGCGTAGTACACCACCGCGTCGTCCAGCAGCCGGCGGGTCAGCCGGTGGCGCAGCGCGCGCAGCCGCAGCTCCTCGGTGTCCGGGGCGACTTCACGAGTGAGCTCGACCAGGCGCCGGTCCGGATCGGTGGCCTCCACGGTCGACGGGCCGCGGGTGGCGGCCGGCAATGCGGCCAGGACGCGGCGGCGCACGTCGTACAGCACGTCGTTGGACGACTCCGACAGGTACGCCTCCTCGTCGCCCGCCACCCGGTGCAGGACGCCCCACTCCAGCAGCAGCCGGACGGCGGCCACCAGGTCCGAGCGCTCCTCCCGGCGGTCCATCCGGAACTCGATGCCGGAGGCGGAGAGCACCGGATCCCCGGCCGCCGTCAGCACGCCCTCGGCCAGCCGGCCGAGGGTGATCTGTGCGTCCGCCCGCTCCAGGACCACCAGTGCCAGGCAGAGCAGCACGTAGCGGCGGCGGGTGAACGCCACCTTGGTGCGGGGAGCGCGGGCGGGCCTGGTCGTGTCGTCCAGCCGGGCGGGCGTCTTGTACAGCCGGGCCGTCTCGGTGTCGACCAGCAGCCGCCAGCCGGTCTCGTGCGTGAACCAGGCGGCCAGCTCGCCCGCATGCTTGCGCACCAGCCGGAACTCCTCGCTGCCGCTGGTCATCAGCGGCTGCGCGAGCAGCGCGCGGGCGGCCCGTCGGCGCTCGGTCCGGATCTCGGCGTCCGTCATGCCGCACTCCCGTGAGGTGCGAGGTCGATGATCTCGATGACGTGCTCGGGACCGAACAGCACGCCGTCCGCGGTCGGTATCCGCACCATCGTGTCCAGGTCCACCAGCTTCAACCGGATCTCCATCGTGCCGTCCCCGGTGATCGCCGAGGACTCGCTGTCGCCGGGCGCCCGCGCCGAGAGCGCGTCGCCGAGTACGGCGAGGAACAGCCGGAAGGCCTGCGGGTCGAGCCCGTCCGGCCCGGCCAGTTCGGAGAGCAGCACCGGGCCGTCGGTGGCCAGCCGGGCGCGCGCGGCGTCGGTCTGGGCGGCCTCCAGCTCGACCTGCTCGGCCAGCACCCGCCGCGCCGCCGCCCGGTCCGCGGTCCGGTTGGGGGCGCCCCGCCGCTCGTACGAGCCGGTCTCGCGCAGCCGAGGGCTGATCTCCAACGGAGGGGCCAGCGCCCACGGCGTGGTGGCCGACAGGTCCGCTTCCCGCCACGCCTCCTCCGTAGCGGCGTCCACCGTCAGATGCCGGGCCGGGGTGAGGGCGAAAGCCGCCCGCCACAGCTGGTGCGCCGCGGCGTCGTCCGGGGTCTGTGCGAAGAACCGGGCCAGGGCCCGGAAGTCGGCGGTGCGGTCCGAGCGCCCGCCGCGCCGCTCGTTCAACGCGGCGACCGTGTTCACCAACCCGGTGATCGCGCTGACCGCCGCGCCGCGCAGCAGCTTGGCCTGCGACGGCTGCCGGCTGGAGCGGCTGAGGAACCAGTCGGTCAGGCCGCGCCAGCGGTTCTCCCAGCCGGTCAGAGCGGCCCGCTCCGCCTCCGCGCGGGCCTGCTCGGCCGACTGCCCGTCCGGCTCGGCCGCCGGTACGGCGTCACCGGCCTCGCGCTGCGCTGCGGCCAGCAGCAACCGCTCGACTCCGGTCGCGTTGAGTTTGGCGAGCACGTCCGCGATCTGCGCGCCCCGGTTCGCCAGATCGGCGATGAATCGCTCGATGTACTCGACGAGCCGGTCCTTGTACGCGATGAACGCCTCCTCGTCGCCGTCCTGGAAGTCGATCGTGCGACGCAGTGAGGCCATGAACGCCTGGGCGTTGTCCGCCAGACTGCCGAAACGCTCGGCGAGGGCCAGCAGGGCCAGGTGCGCCTTGGCCGGGTCGGGATCCTCCTCCCGGGCGAGGACCAGCAGCGAACCCAGGTGCTCGGCGATGTCTGCCAGCGCCACCGACTGCAGCTGCCCGCGCCGGCCCAGCGACTCCTCGTACACCGCGACCGCCCGCAGCGCCGCCTGGCCGTGGCGGGTCAACTGGTAGAGGTAGCGGGCCCGGTGGAAGTCCTCGACCGACGTCACCCGGCCGGTGTCGGCGTCCGCGCGGAGGTTCTCCCAGTCGACCAGCTTCTCCAGCGCGCCACCCACCGCCTCGATCGACACCGGCACCGCGCTCCGGTCCTCCGCCGCGTCCCGGCGACGGAGCTCCGCCGCGTCCCGGCGACGGAGCTCCGCCGCGACGTCCTCGGGCCGCAGATGGACGATGAACCGCTCCCGCGCCTGTGCGAAGACGTCCAGGATCCGGCCGTACAGGACGGCGTTCGGGGCTTGGAGGTAGGCGAAGGGCTGGGGCTGCGGAGCGGTGGACACGCGCTCCAGTGTGGCAGACCGCCCCGGCACCGGAGGAGCTGTGGCGGGAACGAGGCACGGGACCGAACCGACTCGCAAGCAGGCGACTGTGCACCCACGGTGAGGTTGCGCAGGCTACCGTGGGGCCGGACGCGAGGGTGCGGCGGCTGCTGGTCGGGTGTGCCGCGATGGACCAGGGGGTGTGGGGTGTTCGAGCCGGTGTCGCTGTCGGCGGTGGCCGCTGTTTTCGGCGCCGTGGGTGCGAGCGTGGCGAACGAGGCCGGCAAGTGGGCCTGGGAGTCGGCGGGTGCCTTTGTCCGCCGGGTGACGGGGCGGGACGTGCCGGCGCCGACCGATGCCGCCGAACGGGCCACTGTGGCGCAGCTGTTGCTGGATGTGGTGGGGTCGGATCCCGCGCAGGCCAGGGCGCTTCGTGCCTGGCTGGGCGGCCAGGGCGGGGGCTGGTCCGGGCCGTTGGCGGCGCCCTCCCTGCTGCCGCCCTCCGACCGCTTCTTCACCGACCGGCGCAAGGTGCTGGCGCTGTTGGACAAGGAGGCCGGACGGAAGGCGGACGGCACGCCCCGCGTCAGTGTCCTGTATGGGCCTCAGGGAATGGGTGTGAGCGCCGCGGCCGTTCACTGGGGCGCGCTGCAGCGGAAGCGGTTTCCGGACGGGCAGCTCTACGCGGACCTCTCCGGCGGGTCGCCGGCCACCGCACCCGATGCGGCCGCTGTGCTCCGGCAGTTCCTGATCCACCTCGGCATGCCGGCGGACCGGGTTCCGCCGGCCGCGCAGGACCGGGTCGAGCGGTTCCGGTCGCTGGTCGCCGAGCGGCAGCTGCTCGTCGTGCTGGACCACGCCCGGTCGGCGGCCCAGGTCCGGCCGTTGATCACCGCGGCCCCGGGCGTCGTCACGGTCGTGGTGGCCCGGCGTCCGCTCACCGGTCTCGACGCCGTTCCGATTCCGGTGGGGCCGCTGTCCGACAAGGACGCCAGGCGGCTGCTCACGGACCTCGCGGGGAAGGAGACCGTCTCCGCCGCCGGCCCCGCCCTGTCGGGTGTTCTCGAACGATGCGGCGGATCGCCCTTCGCCCTGCGCGCCGCGGCTCCCCGGCTGGCGTTCATCCCCCAGCAGCGCCGGGGCCGGGGCGGTGGTGGCGACGGCGGTGGCGATCCCCACGCGGGTGATCCGGTGCGCGCCGCCGTGCAGGAGTCGTACGAGGTACTGGAGCCGGAGGAGGCCCGGCTGTTCCGGCTCTGTGCCCTGCGGCCGTGGCCGGCCGTCGGTCCCGAGCTGGCCGTGGCGGTCGCCGGCCCCGGCGGACCCACGGTTGAGCGTGCTGGTGTCCTGCTGGCCGGGCTCGCCGAGGCCGGCCTGGTGGAGGCCACACCCGAGGGCCGCTACCGCTACCGGCCTGCCGTGCGCCGGTTCGCCGAGGAGCAGGCGGCGCGGGTGGACGGGCTGGCCGCGTGCGCGGGTGCGGTGACGCGTGCCGTGGAGCACCTGCTGCGCTTCGCCGTCCGGGCCGACTACGCGGCGTTGCGGGAGCGTTGGCACGTCGGGCCGCTCTACCGCGAGCTCGGGCCCGGCGACTACCCGGACGCCGGTGCGGCGTTGGCCGCTCTGGCCGCGGAGGTGGGCAACCTGGTCGAGGCGGTGTTCGCCGCCGAGGAGTTGGCCGCGCCGGCCACGGCGTGCGAGCTGGCGGAGGCGTCGTGGGCGGTGCAGCTCAAGGCCGGTCGGCACGAGGCCCTGTTGCCGGCGCTGCGAACCGCCGTGCGGGCGGCGGTCGCGCACGACCCGGACTCGGCGATGGCCGGCCGGATGCACACCCAGTTGGCGTTCGCCCTGATGGAACTGGACCTGCTGGCCGAGGCCGAGAGCTGTCTGGTCGACGCCTCCTCGGCGTTCGAACGGGCCGGCCACCTGCTGGGCCAGGCCACGGCCGTCGAGTCGCTCGGGCTGCTGAGGCTTCGGCAGTGGCGGTGGCAGCCCGCGTACGACTGCTTCGAGCGGGCTGACGGACTGCTCGCCTCGATCGGCCCGGACCACGAGCGGGCGGGGGACGTTCCGCGGGCCCGGGCGCTGTTGAAGCGGCACCGGGGGCGGGCGCTGCGAGGCCTGGCCGAGTACGAGCGGGCCCGGGTCTGGCTGACGGAGGCGTTGTCCGAATTCCGGCGTCTGCGCGACAACTACAACGCGGCCCGCACCCTCACCAATCTCGCGGAGACCTGGGCGGACACCTCGGCGACGGATCAGGCGCTGGCCGCGATCGACGAGGCCACCGCGATCCTGGACCGCGAGCAGGCGGAGCCCCATCTGCGCTACCTGGCGGGCCTGCGGCAGCAGTGCCTCACGGAACGGGACTGACCAGGACCGGGTGGGACGCGCCGCCGGTGCGCACCGTCAGCTCCATCGGCGGCAGGGGTCGCAGGGGTCGGGGGACGGCGGCGCCGTCCAATTGGGCGAACAGCGCCGAGGCGGCCGCCGCCGGGTCGAGCGAGGGGCTGGTGAGGCGGACGAATCCCCACTCACGCAGCAGCACTTCGCAGGTGTCCGGACCGGAGACGAAGGCCGCGAGCGAGCAGTTCGGGTAGCGGGCGAGCGTCGCCGCGGCCCACTCCCGGGGCGGACCGATCCGGGGGTCGTCGGCCTCCCCGTAGCGGAGGATCGCGTCGGCCAGACCGAGGAGGCCCTGGTCGAGGGTGTCCTCGTGCACCGCGAGGTGATCGGAGCCGGGCCCGGAAGGCCCGTACCGGCCTTCGGCGACCCGCTCGACGGTGACTTCGTGCGGGCGGGGCCCCGGGCGGGTGCGGACCCGCAGCGGCACGGTTCGGGTCGGTGGCCGGTAGTCCGGGAGTGGGAGAAGGTCCAGGAGAGCCGGCTCTGTCGGCTCGGGCAGCCCCATGACCTCGTAGAAGAGCGAACGCAGCAGGCCGGCCGCCTAGCCGGGCGCCGAGGTCGTCAATTCGCTGGCACTGGTCATGGATTGATGGAACGTCAGGAGTTGGTCCAGCTGTGGTCGCAGGGGGGAGTCCAGGGCGAGTCGGGGGGCTTCGCGGACGAAGGCCGCTACCGGCGAGGTGGCGCCCAGGACCTCGTCGGAGGCCGTGCCGAGCAGAACGGGGGTGCCCAGCGCCGCGGCGTAGTAGCTGACCGAGCCGAAGTCCCCGATCACCGCGTCGGCGGCGATCAGCGCCTGTCGCCAGCTGTCCAGGGGGTCGATCAGGGTGAGGCCGGCCCGCTCGGCGCGGTCCAGCCAGAGGCGGACCTGGCCGGGGCCGTGGCCGTGCCAGATGTTCGGGTGGAGGACGGCCGCCACCCGGTAGTCGTCGACCGGGAGTTCGGCGGTGAGGCGGTCGAGCAGCCACGGCAGCGGGTCGTCCGTGCCGGCGTCCCCGAAGAGCGACTGCGGGTTCCAGGTGGAGTTGAGCACGACGAGCCGCTGTCCGGGCCGGACGCCGAACGCGCGGCGATGGCGTTCCCGGTGCGGAAGGGCGGCCAGGATGCGGTCGAAGCAGGGGTCGCCGCCGAGCACCGCCGTCGGAGCGGCCTCGGGGCAGGCTTCGCGCAGCCGGCCGAGCTGCTCGGGGTGGGAGAGCACCATCGCCCGGGCGAGCGGAACCCCGTCGGACAGCAGCCACTCGGGCGCCAGGCCGAAGACAGGGGCATGCGGTGCGTTCGGTGTTCGGTGTTCGGTGTTCGGTGTTCGGTGTTCGGTGTTCGGTGTTCGGTGTTCGGTGTTCGGTGTTCGGTGTTCGGTGTTCGGTGTTCGGTGTTCG
>NZ_JBFBHW010000077.1:14939-29354 GCF_040685395.1 Kitasatospora sp. NPDC088779
CGGTGTCGCAAGCCTTTTATTGTATCCGGCTCCGTGCGAGAGGACGACCAACTTCCCCTGGAAAACGGAGAGTTCACCGCCGAAGCTGGCTGACAGGGCGAGGTCGACGGGTGTCTGCTTGGCCTGCTCCCACGGAAGTACCGGAACCCCGAGGGAGCTCAGCAGCTCGGCGACTCCTGCGCTGAAGGGGGACGATCCCGTGCAGGCGGCCAGCAGTTGGATCCTGAGGTCGTCGCGGAACAGCGGAACGACGTCCAGGAGCCGGGTCGCGGAGGTCACGTTGTGGACGACGAGGAGAACCCGGCGGCAGCCACCGCGGGTGGTCCACCTCGAAGCGTCCTCGCCCACCGGAACCCGGATCCAGTCGGTCACCAGCCCTGCCAACCCGCCGCTCCTTCGATGCTCGCCGCCTCCCCTCGCGAGGTCCGTCCATTGTTCCACGGCGTGGATGTCGAGGTTCGGCCTCGGTCGGGACCGGTCGGTTCGGCCGGACCCGACGCGCGGTCAGGGTCTTCGCCCGGCGGCGGGTTGGGGAGTGGGGATGATTACAGGTGTTCGAGGCGGATGGCCGCGGCCGGGCAGACCGCGGCGGCGTCCTGGACGGCCTGGTGGAGGTCGGCGGGGGGTGCGGCGTCGAGGAGGATGACGATGCCGTCCTCCTCGCGCTGGTCGAAGACCTCGGGGGCGGCCAGTACGCAGTGGCCGGCGCCGCAGCACTTTTCCTGGTCGATGTGGATGAGCATGGCTTTCCTTTCGGAGGATCGGTTCGGACGCGGGGGCCGCTACCAGGCGAGGGGGAGCTCGTGGACGCCGTAGATGAGCATGTCGCCCCGGAAGCGGATCTCCTCGAACGGTACGGCCAGGCGCAGTTCGGGCAGTCGCTGCAGGATGGAGTTCAGCGCGATCTGCAGTTCCAGCCGGGCCAGGGGCTGTCCGAGGCACTGGTGGACGCCGAAGCCGAAGGCCAGGTGGAGGCGCGCGTCGCGGGAGAGGTCGAGCTCGTCGCCGTCGGGGAACTTCTGCTCGTCCCGGTTCGCGGTGCTGATCATGCAGATCACGCCCTCGCCCGCTCGGATCCGGACGCCGCCGACGGTGACGTCCTCGGTGGCGACCCGGGTCAGGCCGGAGTGCACGATGGTGAGGTAGCGCAGCAGTTCCTCGACGGCGCCGGCGACCGACTCCGGGTGCTCGCGCAGGTGGGCGAGCTGGGTGGGGTTCTGCAGCAGGGCCAGGATGGAGAGCGCGGTCATGTTCGCCGTGGTCTCGTGTCCGGCGACCAGCAGCAGCCGGCCCATGGCGCCGATCTCCTCGGTGCTCAGTTCGCCGCGGGCGACCAGGCGGCTGAGGATGCCGTCGTCGGGCTCGGTGCGCTTGGAGTCGGTGAGCTTGACCAGGTAGTCGACCAGGTTCTTCTGGGCGATCTGCACCTCTTCGGCCGAGGAGTCGCGGCGCAGCAGGACCCGGCTGCACTCCTGGAAGAAGTCGTGGTCCTGGTAGGGGACGCCGAGCAGCAGGCAGATGACCAGGGACGGCAGCGGCAGCGCGAACTCGTGGACCAGGTCGCCGGAGTTGCGGCCGGCGGTCAGCTCGTCGAGCAGTTCGTCGGCGATGCGCTGGACCTCGGGGCGCAGTGCCTCGACCTTCTTGATCATGAATTCGCTGGTGAGCATCCGGCGCAGGTGGGCGTGCTCCGGGTCGTCCATCCGGATGAAGGTCCGCTGGCCGGTGCTCAGCTGCCGGGCTCCGGCGCTGATGAACGGGAAGCCGGGCCGGGCGGCGTCCGAGCTGAAGCGGGCGTCGCTGAGCACGGCCTTGATGTCGTCGTGGCGGGTGACCAGCCAGCTGGGGGCGCCGTCCCAGAGGGTGATCCGGCTGATCGGTTCGTCCTGCTGGGCCTGCTGGTAGGCCGGCGGCGGGTCGAACGGGCAGCCGCCACGGGCGGCGGGGTGGGTGAACCGGGGGTTGTGAGCGGCGGTGGCCATCATGGGCTCCCTTCGCGGAGCGGATTTGCCGGTGGCGCCGAGCGGATGGGCCTGCGGTGCCGTGGGGTAGCGCCCGGGACCGTTGCATGCCCTAAGCAACTAACTCACCGTCACGCTAACTCGCGGTCAGTGGTGGCGAAAGGGCCCATCCGGTGGCGAACGAATCTGTCTGGAAACCGGTCAGTGGTCGAGAGGGGAGCCACTCCCCGAACGGGGTCGCTACAGTTCCCCCATGCCGGACGCAACAGACAATCCGACCGCCACCTCCGAACTGGAGGAGGTGCTGGCCTCGCTGGCCTACCTGCTGACCCGCTCGCAGGAACACGAGCGCCAGACGGCGCGGGCCGGCATCACGGCGGCGCGCTCGGACGTCTACCTGCTGCGCGCGCTCGCCGAGGCCGAGGAGGTCAGCCGCGTGGGCGACCTGGCCGCCCGGCTGATGGTCAAGCCCTCCCACGTCACCCGGCAGATCGACCGGCTGCAGACCCAGCAACTGGTGGAACGCACTCCGGACGCGCTGGACCGCCGGGCCCGCCAGGTGGCGCTCACGGCCGAGGGGCGGGCGATGCTCAACCGTCTGAAACAGGCCAACATCGCCGGTCTGGCCAATGCGCTGGACGGCATTCCGGCGCCGGACGTCGCCGCCACGGTCAGCGTGCTGCGCCACTTGGTGGACCGGTATGTGCGGCAGGTCCGGATCAAGATGCTGTCCGAGGACGCCACGCCGGCGGACCGGGCGCCCGGGAGCGTCGGCATCGCCGACCCGGGCCCGAACCGCTGCCCCTGACGCGGGGCCCGGCAAGGAGGGAGCGCCGGAGCGGGCGCCCCCTCCGAGGTCAGGACCGTACGGCGATCGAAACCGTACGGTGATCAGGACCGTGTGGCGATCAAAACCGTACGGAAATCAGGACCTTACGGAGATCAGGACCGTGCGGCGATCAGGGCGGCCAGTCCGTCCAGCCCGCGGTCGACGGTGTCCGGGTCGACCTGGCTGACGGAGAGCCGCAGTTGCCGCTCCCCGCCCGCGTCCGGGTAGAAGTGCGACATCGGGGTCCAGATCACCCCGTACTCCGAGGCCGAGAGTTCGAGCAGCGCGTCGTCCACCACGAACGGCACGGTGACCACCAAGAAGAACCCGCCGCGCGGCTCGTTCCAGCTCACCCCGCTGCCGGGCGGGAAGCGCCGGGCCAGGCCTGCCAGGACGAGCGCGAGGTTGCGCCGGTAGAGCGCGGCGACCTCGGTGTTGGCGGCCCGCAGGCTGTAGCCGTGTTCGAGCAGTGCCCCGCCGATCACGGCCTGGGCGATCGGTGAGGTGTTCACCGTGGTCATGCTCTTGATCATGCCGAGCAGGTCGGCCAGCAGGTCGGTGCCGCCCGCGCCGTCCGCCACCGGCTGGTCCGCCACCACGTACCCGACCCGGGCGCCCGGGAGGGCCGTCTTGGCGAAGGAGCCGAGGTGGACGACCCGCCGTTCGGTGTCCAGGGCCTTGAGCGAGGGCAGCCGCTCCTCGCCGGCGAAGACGCAGTACGGGTTGTCCTCCAGCAGGAGGAAGTCCTCCTCGGCGGCCAGGGCGAGCAGCTCCCGCCGCAGCTCCAGCGGCAGGCTGGCCCCGCTCGGGTTGGCGACGTCCGGTACCAGGTAGAGGGCGCGCGGGCGCAGCCCCTCGGCCCGGGCGGCGGCCAGTTGGCGGCGCAGGTCGGCGAGGTCCACGCCGTCCGGGCCGTCGGCCACCGGCCGCACCGGCAGGTCGGCGAGCAGCGCCGCGCCGGTCAGCCCCACGTACGTGGGCGAGACGGCGAGCACCACGTCCTCGGGGCCGCGGCGCAGCGCCCGCAGCACCAGGAACATCGCCTCCTGGCAGCCCACCGTCACCACGATCGACTCGGCGGGCACCTCGATGCCCTCGTCCACCGCGAGGTGGGTGGCGATCAGCTCGTGGATGATCCCCTTGGTCCGCCCGTACTGGAGCACCTGTCGCCGGGCCGCCTCCTCGGAGAGCCCGCGCTCGGCGCGCAGGTGGGCGACGTAGCGGTCCAGGTGGCGGTGGACGGCGTCGAGTTCGAAGAACTGCTCCGCCGGGCGGCCCGCGGCGAAGGAGACCGCCTCCGGGTAGCGGATGGAGATTTCGTTGAGCAGGTTCATCGAGGTCATCGCCGGGTCGGCGAGGGAGGGGTGCAGGTCGGCCCGCAGCAGGCCGCGGGGTGGGGCGGTGGTGGTCACGGTGCACTCCAGGTGGGGCAGGGCATGGGGGTGGTGCGCAGCGCGGCGGCCGCGCTCAGGTCGGCGCAGCCCGCGAGGCCGAGCGCGTGCCGCAGCTCCGCGGCCAGCAGGTCGAGCACGTGGGCGCAGCCGGCCTCGCCCCGGGCCGCCAGGCCCCAGATCATCGGGCGTCCGAGCAACACCCCGGACGCCCCGAGGGCGAGGGCGGTGAGCACGTCCGATCCGCCGCGCACCCCGCTGTCCAGCAGCACCTGGCAGTCGCGGCCGGCCAGCGCCTCGGCGACGGCGGGCAGCGCGGTGATCGAGGGGACGGCCCGGTCGAGCTGGCGGCCGCCGTGGTTGGACACCACCACGGCTTCGGCGCCGAGTTCGGCGGCCCGCACCGCGTCCGCCGGGTCGAGCACCCCCTTGACCATCAGCGGCAGGCTGGTGTGCTCGCGCAGCCAGGCGAGATCCGCCCAGGTGACGGCGGGGGAGAGCAGCTCGGCGGTGTGCGCGGCCACGGCCGAGACGGCGGTGGTCGCCTGGTGGGCCCGCCCGGCGGCGCCGTCTTCGAGCAGGACCGCGCGGACGTCCGCGGGCAGCGCGAAGGCGTTCTTGGCGTCGCGCAGGCGGCGGCCCATGAACGGCACGTCGGCGGTGACGACCAGGCATTCGCTGCCTGCCGCCTCGGCCGCCGCGACCAGGTCGAGCAGCCGCCCCCGGTCGCGTAGCCAGTACAGCTGGAACCAGAGCGTGGCTCCCGTCGCGGCCAGCTCCTCGAAGCCGACGCTGCTGAGCGTGCCGACGGTGAACGGCACCCCCGCCGCGGCCGCCGCCCGGGCCGAGGCCAGCTCGCCCTCGGGGTGGAACAGCCGGTGGTACGCGACGGGCGCCACCGCCACCGGCAGGGTCGCGCGGCTGCGCACCAGGGTGGTGGCGGTGTCGCAGGCGGAGACGTCGGCCAGCACTCGGGGCACCAGGGCCAGCTGGTCGAAGGCCGCCCGGTTGCCGGCGAGGGTCCTCTCGCGCTCCGCGCCGCCCTCCAGCCAGTCCCAGACCTCGGGCGCGAGGACGGCCCGGGCGGGCTCCGCGTACTCGGCGACGGAGAGCGGCTGGGGGGAGGGTGACGGGGAGGAGGGCGACGGGGCGGGGGAGGGCTGGTGCCCGGTCAGGGCCGGCGCGCTCATCCGGCCACTTCGCTGGCGCTGCGCTGGAGTTCGACGGCCTCGTAGAGGGCGCGGACGTTGTTGCTGCCGAAGGTGCGGGCCCGGATGCGCTCGATCACCTCGAAGAAGAAGGTGCCGCGCGGGTGCTGGGAGCGGGTGAAGATCTGGAACAGCTGGCCGTCGTGGTCCTGGTCGACCAGCAGGTGCAGGGCGCGCAGCTGGTCGAGCGAGTGCCGCAGTGGCGTCAGACGGGCGGGCAGCGCGTCGAAGTACGCGCCCGGGGTGCGCAGGAACGGCACGCCGCGCTCCGCCATCGCGGAGACGGAGTGCACGGCGTCGGCGGAGGAGAAGGCCACGTGCTGCACCCCGGCGCCGCCGTGGTCGGCGAGGAAGGAGGCGATCTGGCCGCCCGCGTCCGGGCTGAGCGGCTCGATCAGGGTGAGCGTGACGCTGTGGTCGGCGCTCTGCACGACCGCCGAGTCCATGCCGAGCGCGCCGACCTCGATCCGCTCCTCGAAGATCATCCGGAAGCCGAAGACCTCGCAGTACCGGCGGACGGTCTCGCGCAGCTCGCCGGAGGGGACGCAGACCGCGAAGTGGTCGACGGAGCGCAGCCCCGTCGTGCCGGTGTCGGTGACCGGGGCGGCGTCCGGCAGGCCGGGGATCCGGTCGGCGGGGGCCTCGGGGCCGCGCTCGATCAGGGTGTGCACCACGTCGCCGAAGGCGCCGACCACCGCCGTGACGCAGCCGTGCGCGGCCTGCGGCGGGCGCAGGCCGTCGGCGCCCCGGCCGGTCAGCGTCCGGTAGGCGTCGGCGGCGTCCGGCACCCGCAGGGCCAGTGCGCCCACGCCGTCGCCGTGCCGGGCCAGGTAGTCGGTGGCCGGGTGGCCGCCGGCCAGCGGCTGGGTGAGCAGCAGCCGGATGGTGCCCTGCCCGACCAGCGCCGAGAGGCAGCGCTCGGCGGCCTCGCCGCGCTCGGTGGGCGGGACGAGCAGCTCGAAGCCGTACTCGCTGGTCAGCCGGGCGGTCTCGGCGGTGAGGTCGGACAGGTAGAACTCGACGTGGTCCAGTTCGACGGGGAGCGGGGCGGTGGTGGGCGAGGAGCGGTCGGTCATCTGAGGAGCTTTCTGGTGAGGAAGGAGAGGAGGTGTCGAGGGTGATCGGGCGATCAGGTGCGCTGGAGGTCCGGGGCGCTCCCGGGCTCGGTGGGGCTCTCGGGCTCTTCGGGGGCCGCGGGCTCGGCGGAGGTCTCGGTGCCGGCGGGGGCCTCGGGCCCGGTCGGGGCCTCGGGCTTGCCGAGCAGGTGGGCGGCCGCGAGCAGGGCGCCGAGCACCATCACGGCCAGCACGACCCGGAAGTCCAGGGCGGCCACCAGTCCGGAGCCGACGCCGACCGCGAGGGCCTGCGGGGCGGTGAGCGAGAGGTTGACGGCCGCCTGGGCGCGGCCCATCAGCTGGGGCGGCGTGGCCGCCTGGGCGGCCGTGGCGAGGCCGACCATGGCGGCTGGGATGCCCGCCCCGGCGATCACCAGGCCGGCCGCCACCACGGGGAGGGACGGCGCGAGCAGGAGTACCGTGCCGAGGCCGAACACCACCGACCCCGCCATGACCGTCCGGCGCGGTCCGAGCCGGCCGATCAGCAGACCGCCGACCACCGAGCCGCCCAGCGCCCCGACCGCCTCGGTCGTCTCCAGCACGCCGAGGAACTGCGGCGGGCGGTGCAGCCCGTGCTGGGTCAGCGCGAACAGCACCGGCTGGAGCAGGCTCAGCACGAAGCCCGTGACGGCGGTGGCCGCCACCAGCGGGCGCAGCCCGGTCGCACCGCGCAGGTGGGCGAAGCCCGCCAGCACATCGGTGCGCCACCGGAGGCCCGAGGGCTCCGGCCTGGGCTCGTCCGCCCGCAGGCCGAGGAAGGCCAGGGCCGCCAGCAGCAGCACGCCGAGGTCGGCCAGCGCCACGGCGTGCCCGCCCAGCCAGCTGTAGAGGCCCGAGCCGAGCAGCGGCGCGACCAGCGTGGTGCCGGCCCGGGCGCTCTGGGTGAACCCGGCTGCCGCGCCGAAGTCCTGACGATCCGTCAGGATCGTCCGCAGCAGGGCGCTCTGCGCCGGGGCCAGCACGGCCCCGGCGAGACCGCAGAGCGAGGCCGTGCAGTAGATGATCCAGACCCGGTCCGGACCGTCGACGAGCAGCAGGGGCGTCAACCCCACTGCCACTATCAGGTTGACGCCGACCAGCAGCGGTCTGCGCCGGACCCGGTCGGCGAGCAGGCCGCCCAGCGGCAGGAGCAGCAGCGGCGCGGCGAAGCAGAACAGCACCAGCCCGGCGGCGGAGTTGCTGCCGGTCAGCACCTTGGCCCAGATGCCGAGGGCGATGGAGAGGGCGCTGTCGCCGAGGACGGACAGGGTCTGCCCGGCGAGGTAGCGCCGGAACTCCGGGCGGGCCAACAGCGGGTGCATCGCGGTTCCTTCGCTGCGCCGACGGCGCTTCGGGTGCTGGGCGTGCCGGGCGTGCTGGGTTGCTGAGGGTGCTGGGCTGCTCGGCGCGTGGGGCGCGGACGGTGCGCCCTCACGCGCCGTGCGCGGGGACGTGCGGGGACGTGCGGGGACGTGCTGGGACGTGCGGAGACGGCCGGGATGCGCGGGCGCGGGGTGCGGTCAGGGAGCGGCGGGCGCGGTGGCGGTGAAGCCCTCGATCACCGCGTCGTTGGCGTCCTTCTCACCGACGGCGATCCGGATGCCCTGGCCGGGGTAGTAGCGGACGGCCACCCCTCGGCGCTCCAGCTCCGCCCGCAGGGGGAGCTGGTCGCCCGGCGCGACGACCCAGAGGAAGTTGGTCAGGCTGGGCGCCACCGTCCAGCCCAGCCGCAGCAGTTCGGCCCGCAGGCGCTCCCGCTCGGCGGCGATCTCGGCGATCCGCCGGTCCACCTCGTCCTGGGCCGAGACGGCGGCCAGCAGGCCCGCCTCCTGGAGCCGGTTCACCGCGTACGGGACCTGGTGGTCCCGCACCCGCTGGGCCACGGACTCCTCCGCGAGCGCGTAGCCGATCCGCAGGGCGGCGATGCCGTGCGACTTGGAGAGGGTGCGCAGCACCACCAGGTTCGGCCACTCGGCGATCCGGTCCGGCACCGCCGGGGCCGCCCAGTCCCGGGCGAAGTCGACGTACGCCTCGTCCAGCAGGATCAGCGCCGTGGCCGGGACCAGGCGGAAGAAGTCCGTCAGCTCCGCCCAGGAGTAGACCGTGCCGGTCGGGTTGTGCGGGTTGCACAGCACGACGATCCGGGTGCGCTCGTCCAGCCGATCGGCCATCGCGGCCAGGTCGTGCCGGGCGTCGGGGCCGAGCGGGACGGCCCGGGCCTCGGCCCGGGCGATCTCGCAGAACAGCGGGTACGCGTCGAAGCAGGGCGCCGAGTGCACCACGTTGTCGCCGGGCCCGACGACGGCGTGGAAGAGGTCCAGCGCCACGCCCGCCGAGCCGTGGCCGACCACGACCTGAGGGGCCGGGACGCGCTGCCAGTCGGCGATGATCCCCTCGATCCGCTGCGGGCGGAAGTCCGGGTACCGGTGCAGGTCGCCGGCGGCCGCGGCCAGGGCGGCCACGACGGACGGCAGCGGCGGGCCCGGGTGCTCGTTCTGCGCCAGCAGGTGTCTGGCGGCGGCGGCCATCAGTCGGCCTGGAGGACGTAGAGCCAGGAGTGCGGGGTGGCCAGCGCCTCGACGCGGTCGATCCGCAGTCCGGCGTCGGTGAACAGCTCCTCGTACGTCTCCTTGGTGTGCAGCGGCACGCCCATCATCGCGTGCGCCAGCTCGAAGCCGACCGAGAAGACCGGCAGGGCGCTCTGGGACTCGCCCGGGCCGCGCAGCATGGTGTCGCCGAGCACGAAGGTGCGGGCCTTCGGGAAGGCCTCCCGCATCCGGGTGAAGATCGAGGAGCGGGTGGCCGGGTCGGCCAGCAGGTCGTGCAGCAGGAAGAAGCTCATCACGGTGTCGACCTCGGCCACCTCGGCGGCCTCGGCGTCGTTGTCGATCTGGGTGCCGAGCAGGCCCAGGACGTCGGCCCGGACGGCGGTGACGCGGTCCTGCATCCCGGCCGTGACGATGTCGCGACGGGCGATGTCGGTGGCCGGGCGGCTGATGTCGATGCCCAGGCCCCGGGTGCCCTCGCGCTGCCCGACCACCCGGCGCACCCGGGCGGAGGTGCCGCTGCCCAGGTCGGCGATGGTGCGGAAGTCGATGCCGGAGAGCACGTCGGTCAGCTGCGCGGCGAACAGCGACTGGTCGCACTGGGCGGAGCCGAGGGCGACCATCGCCTCGTCGCGCAGGACGTCCTCGCTGTAGCGGTGCGTCCCCGCGCTCAGGTGCCCGGCGCGGCCGAACACGTCGTGGTACCCGCCGACGGCCCAGGTGAAGTAGCCGCGCGCGGCGGCGACTTCGAGGCCCACCTCGGTGGGCACGTAGGTGCCGCCGTCGGCCTTGACGTAGCCGCAGTCGGCGGCGGCGCGCAGGACGGCCTCGGTCCGGGCGGTGTCACCGCCCTGGGCGGTGGCCTCGACGGCCGAGAGCGGCTCGCCGCGCCCGAGCTTCTCCAGCACGCCGATCCGGTCCAGCGCGAAGATCACGTTGGCGGCGATGAAGCCGTTGTAGGCGTCGGTCGACGTGATCGGCGACGGGGTGACGCCGCGCCAGGTGTCGGGGATGGCGGCAGTGGTCATGGTGGTGTCCGTTTCTCGGTGGGCGGGCCGGGTGCGGCCCGCGCGGTGGGTGCAGGTCGGTGGCCTGCGGTCGGAAGGGATGCGAAAGCCGGCGGGTCAGGAGGCCGGTCGGCGGCCGGTCGGTCAGGCGGTCAGGTGGCCGGTCGGTCGGTCAGGCGGGCGGCGAGCACCGGGCCGATGACGGCGAGCGCCTCGGGGCCCGTCATGGCGCCGTGGGTGCTCGGCACCTCGTGGACGTCGATCCGGCCGCCCACGTGGGGGCGCCAGCCGTCCGGGTCGGGGGCGTCGGCAGGGCGGTCCTTGGCGGCGGTGAAGACCACCGCGTCGCCGTCGTAGCCGGGCAGCGGGAGCGCGTGCGCCAGCTCGGCGTTGGCCTGGAAGACCGCGACCACCCGGGCCACCGCGGCGCCGCTGAGGCCCGCGAGCGGGCCCTCGCCGTGCCGGACCAGCTCGGCGTAGCCGTCCTCGTCCTCGGGCCAGGCGCCGATCTCCCCGGCCGGGTGGCCGAGCGAGTCGAGGATCACTGCCAGTTGCTCCGGGTCGTCCCGCCACTGCTCGGGCCCGGCCTCGCCGGCGCCCGGATAGGCGTCCAGCAGGGCCAGCAGCCGGACCTCCTCGCCCTGGTCGCGCAGCAGTGCGGCGATCGCGTGGGCGACGGCCCCGCCGAAGGACCAGCCGAGCAGGGCGTACGGGCCCTCGGGGCGGACGGCGCGGATCTGCGCGAGGTAGTCGCGCGCCAACTCCGCGACGGAGGAGGGGCGGTGGCCCGGATCGGCCAGGCCCGGGGCCTGGAGGCCGTAGATCGGCTGCTCGGCGTCGAGGTGGCGCAGCAGCCCCGTGTACACCCAGCTGATGCCCGCGGCCGGGTGGACGCAGAACAGCGGCGGGCGCGAGCCCCGGGTGCGGATCGGCAGCAGGACGGGGAAGCTCTCGGCGCCCGGCCCCCGGGCGAGCCGCTCGGCGAGCCCGGCGACGGTCGGCGCCTCGAACACGGTGCGGACCCCGATCCCCTCGCCCGCGCCGACCAGCTCCCGCAGCCCCGCGACCAGCCGGGCGGCCAGCAGCGAGTGCCCGCCCAGCTCGAAGAAGTTGTCGTCCACACCGACCCGTTCGAGCCCGAGCACGTCGGCGAACAGCCCGCAGAGCACCTCCTCCTGCGGCGTGCCGGGCGCCCGCCCGGCGCCGGGCCAGGCGGCGTCGGGGGCGGGGAGGGCGCGGCGGTCGACCTTGCCGTTGGCGGTGAGGGGGAGGGCGTCCAGGGCCACGACGGCGGAGGGCACCATGTAGTCGGGCAGGGTCGTGCCGACGTGGGCCCGCAGGAGGGCCTGGTCGACCGTCTGCCCGGGCCGGGCCACGGCGTAGCCGACCAGGCGCCGGTCGCCGGGGCGGTCCTCGCGGACCAGGACGAAGGCCTGGGCGAGGGAGGGGTGGCGGACGAGGGCGGCCTCGATCTCGCCGGGTTCGATGCGGAACCCGCGGACCTTGACCTGGTGGTCGGTGCGGCCGAGGTACTCCAGGGAGCCGTCGGCCCGGCGGCGGGCGAGGTCACCGGTGCGGTACATCCGGCTGCCGGGGGCGCCGTACGGGTTGGCGACGAAGCGCTCGGCGGTCAGGCCGGGCCGGTTGAGGTAGCCCCTGGCCAGGCCGGCGCCCGCGAGGTAGAGCTCGCCGACGACCCCGGCGGGGACGGGCTGCAGGGCGGCGTCCAGGACGTGCAGCCGGGTGTTCAGGATGGGCCGGCCCAGCGGCGGTGCGATCCGGCCGGACAGCGGGGTGGTCATGCTGGCGCAGACGGTGGACTCCGTCGGCCCGTAGGCGTTGACCATCCGCAGGCGGGCGGACCAGTGCTCGACGAGGTCGGGCGGGCAGGCCTCCCCGGCGACGGCCAGGGTCTCGACGTGCGCGAGCGCGTCGGGGGGCAGGACGGCCAGGGCGGTCGGCGGCAGGGTGACGTGGGTGACGCCCTGCTCGGCGATCAGTTCGACCAGGGCGGGGCCGGGCAGCAGCTGGTCGGCGTCGGCGAGGACGGCGCGGGCGCCGGTGAGCAGGGCCAGGCTGAGTTCGGCGACGGCGGAGTCGAAGGAGGGGGAGGCGAACAGCAGGTAGCGGCTGTCCGGGGTCACGGCCAGGCTCTGGCGCTGGCTCTCGACCAGGGCGGCGAGGCCGGTGTGGGGGACGACGACGCCCTTGGGGCGGCCGGTGGAGCCGGAGGTGTAGATGACGTACGCGGCGGCGTCGGGGGTGGTGGCGGTGCCGGTTTCGGCGTCGGGTTCGGTGCCGGTTTCGGCGTCGGTTTCGGCGTCGGCGAGGTCGTGCGCCGGGTGGCCGGAGGTGTCGAGCTCCTCGACCAGCAGGCGCGGGACGGCGCTGTCGGCCGGCAGGCCGGCGGCCACCGTGCCGGTGGTGAGGACCAGGACGGGGGCGGCGTCGGCGAGCATGTAGGCGATGCGGTCGGCCGGGTAGCGCGGGTCGAGCGGGAGGAAGGCCGCGCCGGCCTTGAGGACGGCGAGCTGGGCGACGATGAGCTCGATCGAGCGCTCCAGGGCGATCGCGACGAACCGCTCGGGGCCCGCGCCGTGTGCGGTGAGCAGCCGGGCGAGGCGGTTGGCGCGTCCGTTCAGCTCGGCGTAGGTGAGCTGCTCGGCGCCGAAGGCGAGCGCGACGGCGTCGGGGCGGGCGGCGGCCTGGGCCTGGAAGAGCGCCGGGAAGGTGGCGGGGGCGACGGAGTGGTCGGTGTCGTTCCAGGCCGTGATCAGCTGTCGGCGTTCCTCCGGCGCCAGGATTTCCACCTGGCCCACCCGCTGGTCAGGGTCGGCCAGCACCGCGCGCAGGGCGCGCTCGAACCGCGCGGCCGTCGCCGCCGCCGTGGCCCGGTCGAACAGGTCGACGGCGTACTCGACCGTCAGCTCCAGGCCGGCGGGGGCGCCGTCGCGGTCGAAGGCCTCGCTGAAGGCGAAGGTCAGGTCGAACTTGGCGAGGTCCGAATCCAGCGCCTCGACCCGGCCCGGCAGGCCGCCGAGGCGGATCGTTCCGGCGTCGCCGCCGGAGGTCAGCATCACCTGGCAGAGCGGGTGTCGGGCCGTCGAGCGCGCCGGGTTGAGCAGCTCGACCAGGCGCTCGAAGGGCACGTCCTGGTGCCCGAAGGCGTCCAGGGTGCCGATCCGGACGCGCTCCAGCAGCTCCCGGAAGCTCGGGTCGCCGGACGTGTCGGTGCGCAGCACCAGGGTGTTGACGAAGAAGCCGACCAGGTCGTCGAGCGCTTCGTCGGTGCGCCCGGCGACGACGGTGCCGATCGGCAGGTCGGTGCCCGCGCCCAGGCGGCCCAGCGTGGTGGCGAGTGCCGCCTGCATCACCATGAACACGCTGGCTCGGCTCTGCTGCGCCAACTCGACCAGGGCGCCGTGGAGTTCGCCGTCCAGGTGCAGTTCCACCGCCGCACCCCGACGGGTCGGCGCGGTCGGGCGGGGGCGGTCGTAGGGGAGCGCCAGTTCCTCGGGGAGGCCGGACAGCACCTGCTGCCAGTGGGCGAGTTGTTCGGTGAGCAGGGTGGTGGGTTGTTGCGGGGTGCCGAGGAGTTCGTGCTGCCAGAGGGCGTAGTCGGCGTACTGCACCGGCAGCGGCTCCCACTGCGGCTCGGTGCCGGCGAGGCGGGCTTCGTAGGCGGTGGCGAGGTCGTGCAGGAGCGGGGCGACGGACCAGCCGTCGGTGGCGATGTGGTGCATGAGGACGAGCAGGACGTGTTCGTCGTGCGGGAGGGAGAACAGCGTGGCGCGGACGGGCAGGTCGTGGGCGAGGTCGAAGACCTCCCCGCCGGCCTCGGCCAGGGCGTCCTGGAGCGCTTCCTCGGTGGCCACCGACACGGTGTGCAGCGGGAGTTCGGGACGCTCGACGATCAGCTGGTGCGGCTGGCCGTCGGTGGTCGGGTAGACGGTGCGTAGCACCTCGTGGCGGTCGAGGACGTCCGTCAGCGCCGCCTGGAGGGCGGGGGCGTCGACCCGGCCGGTCAGGCGCACCGCGCACGGGGTGTTGTAGAGCGCGTTGGGGCCCTCGAACTGGTCGATGAACCACAGGCGTTGCTGTGCCGGGGAGAGCGGGATGCGCTCGGGCCGGTCGATGGGCCGCAGGGCCGGACGGGCCGTGCCGGAGGCGGGCAGGACGGCGGCCAGGGCGGCGACGGTCGGGGCGTCGAACAGGGCCCGGATGGGAAGTTCGGTGCTGAGGGCGGTGCGGATGCGGCTGACCAGTTTGGTGGCGAGGAGGGAGTGGCCGCCGAGGTCGAAGAAGCGGTCGTCGATGGTGACGGTGGTGAGTCCGAGGACGTCGGCGAAGAGTGTGCAGAGGGTTTGTTCGGTGGTGTT
>NZ_JBFBHW010000078.1:0-28039 GCF_040685395.1 Kitasatospora sp. NPDC088779
TTATGGTGTCTGTCTTATGCCGTGGCGCCACCCCCCCTCCCCGCCCGGGGTGGTTATCTCCCCCCCCCCCCCGGGGGGGGGGGCGGGCCCCCCCCCCCCCCCCCCCCCACGGCCTTCGTGCTGTTCGCAGTGGAAGAATGGGGCCATGAGCGAGTTCCAGATCCCAGAGCGCCACGCGCGGCTGCTGGCCTACGCGCAGAGCCTGACGCCTCCGGCCGGGTGGAAGATCGAGATCTCCGGCGACGAGATCATCATGATGGCCGGCCCATCGGTGATCCACCAGCGCAACCTGCTGCTCATCCGCGAGCAGTTCGACGCGCGCCGCCCGTCCGACCTGATGCCGAGCGAGAACACCGATCTGGCGTCGCCGAACGTGGGCAAGCTGCGCAACCCCGACCTGACCTACATCCCGATCTCGGTCGTCGAACTGGGCGGCAACGAGGTGCCGGCCGAGGAGGCGGCGATCGCGGTGGAGATCGTCTCGCCGTCGAACCCGGAGAACGACCTGGTCGGCAAGGTGCGCGACTACCCGCAGATGCGGATCCCGCTGTACCTGCTGATCGATCCGCGCAAGGGCGACATCACCCTCTACTCCGAGCCCTCCGACGGCGCCTACCGCCAACGCTGGACCGGCAGCTTCGGCGACCGGGTGCCGATCCCCGCCCCCTTCGGCTTCGAGCTCGCCACCGACGGTCTCATCCGTTACCCGGCCTGACCGATCAGGTCGCCCGGCGGCTGCCGCCGGGCGACCCGCACCGCCCGAGGTGGCACCGTCAGAACAGAAACACCCGGAACAGAAACACCCGGAACAGAAACGCCCGGAACGGCACCGCTCAGAACGGGAAGGCGGTGCGCCCGTGCTGGACGGAGATCCACTTCACGGTGGTGAACGCGTCCACCGTGGACTCCCCGTTGAGCCGCCCGATGCCGGAGTTCTTCTCCCCGCCGAACGGCACCGCCGGCTCGTCGGCGATGGTCCCGCCGTTGACGTGGATCATGCCGGTCTCGATCCGGTGCGCGACCCGGACGCCGCGCTCGACGTCGCCGGTGTGCACCGCGCCGCTGAGCCCGAAGGGGCTGTCGTTGGCGAGCCGGACGGCCTCGTCCTCGCCGTCGAAGGGCACCACGAGGACGACCGGGCCGAAGAGTTCGCGTTGGAGGATCGGCGCGTCCTCGGCCAGCCCGGTGAGGACGACGGGCTCCATCAGGCTGCCGACCGTGGTGCCGCGCAGCAGTGCGGTGGCGCCGGCGGCGATGGCCTGGTCGACCTGGGCGGTGATGGTGTCGGCCTGGACGGGGTTGATCAGCGGGCCGATCTGGGTGGCCGGGTCCTTGGGGTCGCCGACGGTGAGCGAGGAGACCTTCGCGACGAACTTGGCGGTGAACTCGGCCTCGACGGAGCGGTCGACGAGGATGCGGTTGGCGGCCATGCAGACCTGGCCCTGGTGGGCGAAGCGGCTGAACACGGCGGCGTCCACGGCGTAGTCGAGGTCGGCGTCGTCGAGCACGATCAGCGCGCTGTTGCCGCCGAGTTCGAGCACGGTGCGCTTGAAGTTGGCGGCGGCGACGGTGGCGACGTGCCGGCCGATCCGGTCGGAGCCGGTGAAGGCGATGACCTTGGGCACCGGGTGCTCGATGAAGGCGTCGCCGATCTCGGCGATGTCGGTGACCACGACGTTGAACAGCCCGGCCGGCAGGCCCGCCTCCTCGAAGAGCCGGGCGATCAGGGTGCCGCCGACGATCGGGGTCTCCTGGTGCGGCTTGAGCACCACGCCGTTGCCGAGTGCGAGGGCGGGGGCGACGGCCTTGATCGAGAGGTACAGCGGGAAGTTGAACGGGCTGATCACGCCGACGACGCCGACCGGCAGCCGGTAGAGGCGGTTCTCCTGGCCCTGCGTGATCGAGGGCAGCAGCCGGCCCTCCAGGCCCAGGGACACCCGCAGGCAGTCCCGCAGCATGTCCTTGACCAGGGAGAGCTCGAAGGCGGCCTTGAGCGCGGTGCCGCCGAGCTCGGCCATGATGGCGCGGGTGATCTCCTCCTCGCGTTCCTCGATCAGGCGCAGCACGCGTTCGAAGACGAGCCGGCGGGCGTAGGGGGTGGTGGCGGCCCACTGCTTCTGGGCCCGCTCGGCGGCCCGGTAGGCCCGGTCGACCTCGGCGATGGTGGCGACGGTGATGGTGGCGAGCTTGTCGCCGGTGTAGGGGTCGACGTCGACGATGTCCCAGGAGCCGCTGCCGCTGCACCATTCGCCGTCGATGTACTGCAGCGCCAACTCGGAGAAGTACGACATCTGATCCCTCTCGTGCCGGTTCGGGGAACGTCGGCGGGCGAGCCGCTACGGCCCGGTCTGATTGGGCATCATCGTACTGACGTCTCAGAGCTCTTGGCGTACGGAGTACAGGAGCTGCCGGGTCTGTTCGGGGTCGAGGCTGTCGGCGAGCAGCCCTTCCATGGCGTGGCGGTACTCGGCGACCTCGGCCGGCTTGTCGAGGTAGAGCGCGGTGGTGAACTGTTCGACGTAGACGACGTCGGCGAGTTCGGGTTCGGCGAAGCCGAGCACGGTGAAGGCGCCGCTCTCGGCGCTCAGTCCGGCGCAGCCCAGCGGCAGCACCCGGAGCCGGACGTTGGGCAGTTCGCCGAGTTCCAGCAGCCGGTCGATCTGGTTGCGCATCAGCTCGGGGCCGCCCCAGGGGCGGCGCAGCGCGGCCTCGTCGAGGATCGCGAGCAGGCGGGGGCCGCTCTCGGCGGTGAGCAGGGCCTGGCGTTTGAGCCGGACCTCGACGCGGCGTTCGATCTCGCCGGGGTCGGTGACGTGGCCGCCGGCGGCGATGACGGCGCGGGCGTAGTCGGCGGTCTGGAGCAGCCCGTGGACGAACTGGACCTCGTAGCTGCGGATCTCGGCGACGGCTTCTTCCAGGCCGACGTAGTTCTGGAACCAGGCGGGCAGCACGTCGCCGTACTCGTGCCACCAGGAGGTGGCGTTGGCGTCCCGGACGAGTCCGAGGACGGTGGCGCGCTCCTGCTCGGCCTCGACGCCGTACAGGGTGAGCAGGTCGGCGACGTCGCGTTCCTTGAAGCCGACCCGGCCGAGTTCCATCCGGCTGATCTTGGACTCGGAGGCGCGGATCGAGTAGCCGGCCTCCTCGCGGCTGACGCCCCTGGCCTCGCGGAGCTTGCGCAGCTGGGTGCCGAGCAGCAGGCGCCGTACCGTGGCGCCTCCGCTTGTCTGAGTCGTGCTCATCGCGTCAACCTCCGCACTCGCGCAGCAGCCCCCCGGCCGTCGGCGGCAGTCTGCCACCTGGTACCGACGAACAACAGTCCGTCCGGTCAGGCCCTCCCGCGCGGCGTCCGGAACGGGCCTACGGTAGACCCAAGTCCTGGGAAATGTCTGAGAGTTGACACGGCCCTTGACGGGCCTGCCATCTTCGGGGTAAGGCGGCGGACCGCCCGGGGGAACGCGACGGCGCCCGCCCTCCAACTGGTCGGGGAAGAGGGCAGGCGCCAGGAGACCGCGTTGGCCCGGCGACGCTGGCGGGGGCAGCGGGTTGAGCTCCCGGCGATGCGGCACCGGGGGTTCAGGGGGCCGGTCGGCCCGTCAGACGACCAGCGGGCGGTCGGTGGGACGGATCGGGGCCGGCAGTGGGGTCTTGCCGCCGAGGTACTTGTCCACCGCGGCTGCGGCCGAGCGGCCTTCCGCGATGGCCCAGACGATCAGCGACTGACCGCGGCCGGCGTCTCCGCAGACGTACACGCCATCGACATTGGTGGCGAACCGGCCGTCGCGGCCAATGTTACCGCGCGCGTCCAGGTCCACGCCGAGCTGCTCGACCAGGCCGTTGCGGACGTCGGTGCCGGTGAAGCCCATGGCCAGGGTGACGAGCTGCGCCGGGATGGCCCGCTCGGTGCCGGGGACGGGCTCGAAGCGGCCGTCCTTGAACTCGACCTCGACGAGGTGCAGCTCCTGGACGTTGCCGACCGTCTGTCCCTCTTCGGGGGCGGAGCCGGTGAAGTGGGTGGTGTTCACGGAGTAGATCCGCTCGCCGCCCTCCTCGTGCGCGGAGGTGACCTTGTAGGTCATCGGCATGGTCGGCCAGGGCTGGTGGCCGGGGCGCTCCTCGGAGGGCCGCGGCATGATCTCCAGCTGGGTGACGGAGGCCGCGCCCTGGCGGTGGGCGGTGCCGACGCAGTCGGCGCCGGTGTCGCCGCCGCCGATGACGACGACGTGCTTGCCCTTGGCGCTGATCGGCGACTCGACGAAGTCGCCCTCCTGCACCTTGTTGGCCAGCGGCAGGTACTCCATGGCCTGGTGGACGCCCTTGAGCTCGCGCCCGGGCACCGCCAGGTCGCGCGCGGTGGTGGCGCCGGCGGCGACGACGACGGCGTCGAAGCGCTCGCGCAGCTGCTGGCCGGTGATGTCCTCGCCGACGTGCACGCCGGTGCGGAAGCGGGTGCCCTCCGCGCGCATCTGCTCGACGCGGCGGTTGATGTGGCGCTTCTCCATCTTGAACTCGGGGATGCCGTAGCGCAGCAGGCCGCCGACGCGGTCGGCGCGCTCGTACACGACGACGGTGTGCCCGGCCCGGGTGAGCTGCTGGGCGACGGCCAGGCCGGCCGGGCCGGAGCCGACGACGGCGACGGTCTTGCCGGACAGCCGCTCCGGGACCTGCGGCGTGACGCCGCCGCGGTCCCAGGCCTTGTCGATGATGGTGACCTCGACGTTCTTGATGGTCACCGCGTCCTGGTTGATGCCGAGCACGCAGGCCGACTCGCAGGGCGCCGGGCAGAGGCGGCCGGTGAACTCCGGGAAGTTGTTGGTCGCGTGCAGCCGCTCGATCGCGCCGACGAAGTCGTCCCGGTAGGCGAGGTCGTTCCACTCGGGGATGAGGTTCCCGAGCGGGCAGCCGTTGTGGCAGAACGGGATGCCGCAGTCCATGCAGCGGCCGGCCTGCTCGGTGATGATCGGCAGGAGGCTGCGCTCGACGTAGACCTCGTTCCAGTCCCGCAGGCGCACGTCGACGGGGCGCCGCTCGGCCAGCTGCTTGGGCGTGGTCAGGAAGCCCTTGGGGTCAGCCATTAGCCGCCTCCATCATCTTGCGAGTGGTCTCGGCCTCGGAGAGGCCATCGCGCTCAGCGGCGTCCTTGGCGGCGAGCACTGCCTTGTAGTCGGTCGGCATGATCGTGGAGAAGCGGGAGACCCCGCTGCCCCAGTCGGCCAGGAGTTCGGCGGCGACGGTGGAGCCGGTCTCCTCGTAGTGCTGCTGCACGGTCTCGCGCAGCCAGTCGCGGTCGGCGGCGGAGGGGGCCTCGATGCCCACCAGGCCGTCGTTGACGTTCGCGGGGCGCAGGTCCAGGACGTAGGCGATGCCGCCGGACATGCCGGCCGCCAGGTTGCGCCCGGTCTCGCCGAGGATGACGACCCGGCCGCCGGTCATGTACTCCAGGCCGTGGTCGCCCACGCCCTCGACGACCAGGGTGGCGCCGGAGTTGCGGACGGCGAAGCGCTCGCCGGCCTTGCCGCGCAGGTGGATCCGGCCGGAGGTGGCGCCGTAGCCGATGGTGTTGCCGGCGATGACGTGGTTCTGCGCGTCGTTGCCGATGGCCGCGGCGTCGCGGGCCGGGCGGACGATCACGACACCGCCGGAGAGGCCCTTGCCGACGTAGTCGTTGGCGTCGCCCTCCAGCCGCAGGGTCACGCCGCGCGGCACGAAGGCGCCGAAGGACTGCCCGGCGGAGCCGGTGAAGGTGACGTCGATGGTGCCCTCGGGCAGGCCCTCGCCGCGGTAGCGCTTGGTCACCTCGTGGCCGAGCATGGTGCCGACGGTGCGGTTGACGTTGCGGATCGGCAGCTGGATGCGGACGGTCTCGCCGCGCTCCAGGGCGTCCTCGGCGAGCGTGATCAGCTGGTTGTCCAGGGCCTTGTCGAGCGCGTGGTCCTGGGAGGTGGTGCGGTGGCGGGCCGCGCCCTCGGGCAGCTGCGGGACGTGGAAGAGCGGGGCCAGGTCGAGCCCGGCGGCCTTCCAGTGGTCGACGGCGGCGGCGGCGTTGATGTGCTCGGCGTGGCCGACGGCCTCCTCGATCGTGCGGAAGCCCAGCTCGGCGAGGATCTCCCGAACCTCCTCGGCGATGAACTCGAAGAAGTTGACCACGAACTCGGGCTTGCCGGAGAAGCGCTCGCGCAGCACCGGGTTCTGGGTGGCGACGCCGACCGGGCAGGTGTCCAGGTGGCAGACGCGCATCATGATGCAGCCGGAGACGACCAGCGGCGCGGTGGCGAAGCCGAACTCCTCGGCGCCGAGCAGCGCGGCGATGACGACGTCGCGGCCGGTCTTGAGCTGGCCGTCGGTCTGCACGACGATGCGGTCGCGCAGGCCGTTGAGCAGCAGGGTCTGCTGGGTCTCGGCGAGGCCGAGCTCCCAGGGGCCGCCCGCGTGCTTCAGCGAGGTCAGCGGGGAGGCGCCGGTACCGCCGTCGTGCCCGGAGACCAGCACCACGTCGGCGTGCGCCTTGGAGACGCCCGCGGCGACCGTGCCGACGCCGACCTCGGACACCAGCTTCACGTGGATGCGGGCGGCCGGGTTGGCGTTCTTGAGGTCGTGGATGAGCTGCGCCAGGTCCTCGATCGAGTAGATGTCGTGGTGCGGCGGCGGCGAGATCAGGCCGACACCCGGGGTGGAGTGCCGGGTCTTGGCGACCCACGGGTAGACCTTGTGGCCGGGCAGCTGGCCGCCCTCGCCGGGCTTGGCGCCCTGGGCCATCTTGATCTGGATGTCGTCGGCGTTGACCAGGTACTCGGAGGTGACGCCGAAGCGGCCGGAGGCGACCTGCTTGATGGCCGAGCGGCGCTGCGGGTCGTACAGGCGGTCCGGGTCCTCGCCGCCCTCGCCGGTGTTGGACTTGCCGCCGAGGCGGTTCATCGCGATGGCGAGGGTCTCGTGCGCCTCCAGGGAGATGGAGCCGTACGACATGGCGCCGGTGGAGAAGCGCTTGACGATCTCGGAGACCGGCTCGACCTCCTCGACCGGGATCGGGGTCCGGCCGAGGGCGTCCAGCTGGAACAGGCCGCGCAGCGTCATCAGGCGGGTGGACTGCTCGTTCACCCGGTCCGTGTACTGCTTGAAGATGTCGTACCGGCGGTTGCGGGTGGAGTGCTGGAGCCGGAAGACGGTGTCCGGGTCGAACAGGTGCGGTTCGCCCTCGCGGCGCCACTGGTACTCGCCGCCGATCTCCAGCGCGCGGTGCGCGGCCGGGATGCCGGAGGCCGGGTAGGCCTTGGCGTGGCGGGCGGCGGTCTCCTTGGCGATCTCCTCCAGGCCGATGCCGCCGAGCTTGGTGGTGGTGCCGGCGAAGTAGCCGTCGACCAGCTCCTGGGAGAGGCCGATGGCCTCGAAGACCTGGGCGCCGCGGTAGGAGGCGACGGTCGAGATGCCCATCTTGGACATGACCTTGAGCACGCCCTTGCCGAGCGCCTTGATCAGGTTCTTGATGGCCTTCTCGGGCTCGACGCCCTGGATGAACACCTTCTGGGCGACGAGGTCCTCGACGGACTCCATGGCCAGGTACGGGTTGACGGCGCCGGCGCCGTAGCCGATCAGCAGCGCGACGTGGTGCACCTCGCGGACGTCGCCGGCCTCGACCAGCAGCGACACCTGGGTGCGCTGCTTGGTGCGGATGAGGTGGTGGTGGATCGCGGAGGTGAGCAGCAGCGAGGGGATCGGGGCGTGCTCGGCGTCGGAGTGCCGGTCGGAGAGCACGACGATCCGGGCGCCGTCGGCGATCGCGGCGTCGGCCTCGGCGGCGATCTCGGCCAGCCGGGCGGCCAGGCCCTGGCCGCCGGCGGCGACCTTGTAGAGGCCGGAGAGCGTGACGGCCTTGAGGCCGGGCTGGTCGCCGTCGTGGTTGATGTGGACGAGCTTGGCCAGCTCGTCGTTGTCGATCACCGGGAAGGTGATGCCGACCGAGCGGCAGGCGGCGGCCTCGGCGGCCAGCAGGTTGCCCTCGGGGCCGAGGTTGCTGAGCAGCGAGGTGACGAGCTCCTCGCGGATGGCGTCCAGCGGCGGGTTGGTGACCTGCGCGAAGAGCTGGACGAAGTAGTCGAAGAGCAGGCGCGGCTTCTCGCTGAGCGCGGCGATCGGCGAGTCGGTGCCCATCGAGCCGAGCGCCTCGCCGCCGGTCTTGGCCATCGGCGCGAGGATGACCCGCAGCTCCTCCTCGGTGTAGCCGAAGGTCTGCTGGCGGCGGGTGACCGAGGCGTGGGTGTGGAAGATGTGCTCGCGCTCGGGCAGCTTGGCGAGCTGGATCTGCCCGGCGGCGACCCACTCCGCGTAGGGGTGCTCGGCGGCGAGGGAGGACTTGATCTCCTCGTCCCCGACGATGCGGCCCTCGGCGGTGTCGACGAGGAACATCCGGCCGGGCTGGAGGCGGCCCTTCTTGGCGACCTTCTCCTGGTCGATGTCGAGCACGCCGACCTCGGAGGAGAGGACGACGAGGCCGTCCTCGGTGATCCAGTAGCGGGCCGGGCGCAGGCCGTTGCGGTCGAGCACGGCGCCGATCTGGGTGCCGTCGGTGAAGGTGACGCAGGCCGGGCCGTCCCAGGGCTCCATCAGGTTGGAGTGGTACTGGTAGAAGGCGCGGCGGGCCGGGTCCATGGTGGCGTGGTTCTCCCACGCCTCCGGGATCATCATCAGCACCGAGTGCGGCAGCGAGCGGCCGCCGAGGTGGAGCAGCTCCAGGACCTCGTCGAAGGAGGCGGAGTCGGAGTGCTCCGGGGTGCAGACCGGGAAGATCCGCTCCAGGCCCCGGCCGTTGCGGTTGGCGGGGATGAGGTCGGTGGCGAGCTGGGACTCGCGGGCGCTCATCCAGTTGCGGTTGCCCTTGACCGTGTTGATCTCGCCGTTGTGGGCGACGAAGCGGTACGGGTGGGCGAGCGGCCAGCTCGGGAAGGTGTTGGTGGAGAAGCGCGAGTGCACCAGGCCGACGGCGGAGGCGTAGGAGCGGTCCGACAGGTCGGGGAAGAAGGGCTCCAGCTGGCCGGTGGTCAGCATGCCCTTGTAGACGATGGTGCGCGCGGACAGCGACGGGAAGTAGACCCCGACCTCGCGCTCGGAGCGCTTGCGGACGACGAAGGCGGTCCGGTCGAGCTCGATCCCGGCCAGGCCCTCCTTGGCGAGGAAGAGCTGCCGGAAGCGCGGCATGACGCCGCGGGCGGTGGCGCCGAGCAGGTCCGGGGTGACGGGGACGTCGCGCCAGCCGAGGACGGTGAGGTCCTCCTCGGCCGCGATGGCCTCGATCCGGGCGACGGCGTCCGCGTCGGCGGCGTCCGCGTCGGGCAGGAAGGCGATGCCGACCGCGTAGGAGCCGGCGGCGGGGAGCTCGAAGTCGACCTTGCCGCGCAGGAAGGCGTCCGGGATCTGGGTGAGGATGCCGGCGCCGTCACCGGAGTCCGGCTCGGCGCCGGTGGCGCCGCGGTGCTCCAGGTTGCGCAGGACGGTCAGCGCCTGTTCGACGATGGTGTGGTCGGCGATGCCGGTCAGCGTGGCGACGAAACCGACGCCGCAGGCGTCGTGCTCGTTTCGCGGGTCGTACAGGCCCTGAGCGGTAGGTCGCGCATCCGGAACGAGCGCGTACGGCTGGCGGGCTGCGCCGGCCTGGGGCTCGTTGGCGGAGTGCATGGATGCAGGCAGCATCGGCTCTCCCGTCGTCGTCTTTCGGCTGTGTGGTGCAAGGAGGGACGACGTTGGCCCTGATGCGATTTCGTGCAAGTTACATGATGCCCAAGATCCCGGGAAGTGGAATATCTCGTCCACATGGCGGACTGATCCGCAGGTCAAGGGGGGAATGAGAGGACGCGCCACAATGCGCGTCCCCTCGATTGTGCCCGGCGGTCGGCCGCCTGAAACAGGGGCGAAACCCGATCGCCACACGGGACGATCAAGGACGCCTGTGAATCGATCCCGAGGGATCACCCACGGATGCGAATCCTCGGCCCCGAGGCCCGAATGGTGAGACTAGGCCAGGCACCACCCGGCAGCCGTGTGCGGAACGTCACGCACTTCCCGGCATAGTCATGCACTCCTCCGGGTCGTCACACACGCCGGCCGACGGCCCAGGCGCCCCGGTGCCTAGCCGACGTGCCCGCCGATCAGCCACCCCAGCAGGTACGTCACCCCGGCCGCCGCCCCGCCCAGCACCAGCTGCCGCAGCCCGCTGAACCACCAGCTGCGCGCCGTCACCCGCGCCACCACCGCGCCGCACAGGAACAGCCCCACCACCGACAGCAGCAGCGCCGGCACCAGCGAGGTCGCCCCCAGCAGGTACGGCAGCAGCGGCAGCAGCGCGCCCACCGCGAAGCAGACGAAGGACGACCCGGCGGCCACCCACGGTGACGGCAGGTCGTTCGGGTCGATGCCCAGCTCCTCCCGGGCGTGGATCTCCAGGGCCTGGTCCGGATTGGCGGACAGCTGCCGGGCCACCTCGTGGGCGAGGTCCGGCTCCACCCCGCGGGCGATGTACAGCTGCGCCAGCTCGGCCAGCTCGCCGTGCGGGTTGCGGCTCAGCTCCAGCCGCTCGGCCTCGATCTCGGCCTGCACCAGCTCGGCCTGCGAGGCCACCGAGGTGTACTCCCCCGCCGCCATCGAGCAGGCGCCGGCCGCCAGCCCGGCGAGCCCGGTCAGCACCACCGTGCCGCTGGACACCGAGCCGCCGACCACGCCGGTCATCAGCGCGAAGTTGGAGACCAGGCCGTCCATCGCCCCGAACACGGCGGGCCGCAGCCAGCCTCCGTTCACGTCCCGGTGGTGCCCGGCAGCGGGTATGCGGGGGTGGTGCCCGGCCTCGGGCTCCAGGGTGGTCGCGCTCACGGCAGTTCCCCTCCGTTCGATTCGTCTGCCCCGACCGTAGACCGTCTGACCTGCGCATTTCCAGCAAAGTAAGGCTGTCCGAACAGCGCTTCGGCCGCCCTGCGCGAGCATCGCGCGGGCGGCCGAAGCGGGGGTAACTCCCAGGTCAGGTCAGGTTCTTGGCACTCTTGTCGGCGCTCTCGACGGCTTCGGAGGCTGCCTCCGCGTCCGCCTTTTCGTCCGCGGACTGAGACAGTTCGGCGGTCTCACCGGCCCCGGCGACCTTCTCGGACGGCGCGGGCTTCCCGGCGGCCTTCTCCGCCGAAGCCGCCTTGCCGGCCTTCTCGGCCCTGCCCGACTTCTCGGACACCGCGGCCTTGCCGGACACCGCGGCCTTCTCGGACGCCGCCGCCTTGTCGGACGGGCCCTGCGCCTCGCCCTCCTCGTCGGCCAGCGGGTCGATGCTCGCCGGGTCCTCCCGGCCGGGCCGCTTCTTGCCGACGACCACCAGGTAGACCACGGCTCCGATGAACACCACGATCGACGTCCAGTCGTTCAGCCGCAGGCCGAAGTAGACGTGCGCCTCGTCGATCCGCAGCCACTCGGTCCAGAACCGGCCCACCGTGTACGCGGCCACGTACAGCGCGAAGGCCCGGCCGTGCCCCAGCTTGAAGCGGCGGTCGGCCCAGATGACCAGCAGCGCGACCCCGACGCACCAGATCGACTCGTACAGGAAGGTCGGGTGGTAGACGCCCTTGACGACCTCGCCGCCCGGCAGCGTCTTGTCGATCTCCAGGCCCCACGGCAGCGTGGTCGGCCGGCCGTACAGCTCCTGGTTGAAGTAGTTGCCCCAGCGGCCCATCGCCTGCGCGAGCGCGATGCCCGGCGCGATGGCGTCCGCGTACGCGGGCAGCGGCACGCCCCGGCGGCGGCAGCCGATCCAGGCCCCGACCGCGCCGAGCGCGACGGCGCCCCAGATGCCGAGGCCGCCCTCCCAGATCTTGAAGGCGTTCCAGGGGTTCTTGCCGGCCCCGAAGTACAGCTGGTGGTCGGTGATCACGTGGTACAGCCGGCCGCCGACCAGGCCGAAGGGCACGGCCCAGACGGCGATGTCGCCGACCGTGTGCTTGGCACCGCCCCGGGCGACCCAGCGCTTGCTGCCGAGCCAGACGGCCACGACGACACCGAGGATGATGCAGAAGGCGTAGGCGCGCAGCGGGACCGGTCCGAGGTACAGGACGCCCCGCGACGGGCTGGGAATGTAGGCGATATCCATGGCGGTTCCGACGCTACAGGGTCTGCGGCCCCTGCTGGGCACCCCCGGGGTCACAGATACCGAACAACGGGCACCGGGAACGGCGCCGCCGCCCCCTCCGGACGGGGAGGAGGCGGCGGCGGTCACCCGGCGGTGTACGGGGCTCAGCCCGCGGTCGGCGACGGGTTGTTGGCCTCCGAGGCGGTGCTGGTGGGCGCCGGGGTCTGCCCGTTGGAGCCCGCGGTGCCCAGCTGCTTGCCCTGGTTGGCGGCGTCGACCCACTTCACCAGGTTCGCCGGGGTGATCTCCTCGGCGCCGTTCTTGGGGTAGATCGGCTGGCCGTTGAGCAGCACGGTCGGGGTGGACTTGTAGCTGGACTTGTCGAAGTCCTGCTGCACGGACGACACCCATCCGCCGTACTTGTTGTCGTTGACGCAGGCCTGGAAGGCGGGCGTGTCGAGACCGTTGACCTGCTTGGCGAGGTTGATCAGGACGGCCTTGTCGCCGAAGGCGTCGCTGGTCTCGTCCGGCTGGTTGCGGTACAGCACGTCGTGGAAGTCCCGGAAGTGCCCGGCGTCCTGGGCGCAGGCCAGCGCGTTGGCGCCGGCCTTGGAGCCCTTGCCCGGGACGGCCCGGTCGATGAACGACACGATGTGGTAGTTGGTGTAGATCTTGCCGGCGTCTTCCAGCTGGTCGACGGTCGAGGAGAACTCGCGCTCGAAGATCCCGCAGGCCGGGCAGCGCGGGTCCTCGTAGACGGTGAGGACGGCCGGGGCGTTGGCCGAGCCGGCCGGGATGACCAGGTTCTTGTCGCCGATCGTCCCGGCGGGGGCGGCGACCGGGGTCTCCGGCTTGGAGCGCTGGTTCTGCACCACGACGCCGGTGACCACGGCGGCGGCGATCACCACGAGCACCGCGCCGCCCACCAACAGCTTCTTCCTGCGCCTGGACGTGGCCTCGTCGGCCGCCCGCTGCTCCAGCATCCGCTCGCGGGCGGTGCGCTTGCCTTCTCGGTTCTTCTCGCTCATTGCCTTGACATCCACAATCGGGGAGGGCCTTCGTGGGGTGGGGTGGGGGTGCGGCGGGGCCGGCCGGTCAGCTCGCCAGCCAGCCGTCCGCCGAGAACCTGGTGCGGGGCCGCCACAGCAGCCACCCGGCCAGCAGGAGGAACCCGGTGTCGCGCAGGATCTCCTGGAGGTACTCGGTCTGCGAGGCGTCGACGTGCCCGCCGCCGCCGAAGCAGCCGCAGTCGATCGAGATGCCGCGCGCCCAGGCGGTGGCGATCCCGGCGATGAAGGTGAGCAGCAGCAGCGCGGAGACGCCGGCGACGATCCGGACGCCGAGGCCGATCACCAGCAGCAGGGCGAGCGCCAGCTCCAGGAAGGGCAGGGCGTAGCCGACCGGCTTGACCAGGCCCTCGGGCAGGATCTCGTAGGCGCGGACGGCCTGGGCGGCCTCCGCCGGGTCGGCGATCTTGGCCAGGCCGGCCCAGCCCCAGACCACCGCGAGGCCGAGCCGGACGACGGTGCCCAGCCACGGACTCCAGGCCTGCACCGGCCGCCGGGCGGGCGGCGCGGGCGCCGTGTCACCGGGCTGCGCTGCCGGGCCGGCCATCAGGGAACCCCCCTCGGGAAACTCGTTCACTTCCTGATGAACCGTAAGGGATGAAGGGCGGTTCCTCCATATTCAGGAATTAAGCCGGATGGGTGACGTCTGGTGATGGTGTGTCCGAATCCGGCGAACGTCCGTTCAGGGGCGGGTGCCCGGGCGGGTGACCGGGTGGGAGGCCGGGCGGGAGGCCGGGCGGGCGCCCCTGGTCGATCAGGTCGGCGCGGCCCTCAGGAGCGGCAGCCGGGCGGGCGGCCGGGGTCGAACAGGTCGGCGCGGCCCTCGTGGTGCGGGTGGGCTGCCCGCTCGGCGGCGTCCCAGCGGGCCGCCTCGGCGCAGGCGTACGCGTCCCGCACGGCCCGCTCGGCACCGCGCTTGGCCAGCGCCTGCCCCACCTCGGTGTGCGCTCCGACGGCGGCGCCGAGCGCCAGCGCGGCGGCGGCCGCCCGCAGCAGAACGGCCCGATGGAGACCCGGCACCGGCTCACTCCTTCGCTCGCTCGGCAACCCCCGTGCACCTCGTTCGTGCACTCGTCCCTCCACTCAACGCCGGTCAACCCCGCCTGATGCGTGTGCCCGTCGCTGTTCACCCGTTCGGGGCCGCGCGAGCGCCGCCGCCCGGCGAGCCGGGCGCACACAAGCGCGACGGCCCGCCGCCCCCGGAGGGAGCGACGGGCCGTCAGGTGGTACGAGGGTCAGCGCCGACGGACGCCCGCCGCCAGCTCGCCGGCCAGGGCGCGCACCGCGTCCAGCGCGGCCGCCTCGTCGTCGCCGGCCTCCAGGATCCGCTTCACGAACGCGGAGCCCACGATCACGCCGTCGGCGAAGCCCGCCACCTCGGCGGCCTGCTCGGGGGTGGAGACGCCGAGGCCGACGCAGACCGGCAGGTCGGTGGTGGCCCGGGTGCGGGCGACCAGGTCCTCGGCAAGCGAACCGACCTGGGCGCGGGTCCCGGTCACGCCCATCACGGCGGCCGCGTAGACGAAGCCGCTGCCGGCCGCGGTGACCTCGGCCAGGCGCGGGTCCTTGCTGCTGGGGGCGACCACGAACACGGTGTCCAGCCCGTGCTCGTCCGCCGCCTTGCGCCACTCCTCGGACTCCTCCACCGGCAGGTCCGGCAGGATGCAGCCGGCGCCGCCCGCGGCCGCGAGGTCGGCGGCGAAGCGCGCGGTGCCGTAGCGGTCGACCGGGTTCCAGTACGTCATCACCAGCACCGCCGCCTCGGGGTGCGCGGTGGCGACCTCCTGGACGGTGCGCAGCACGTCCTTGATCCGCACGCCGCCGCGCAGCGCGATGTCGTCGGCGGTCTGGATGACGGCGCCGTCCAGGACCGGGTCGGAGTGCGGCAGGCCGACCTCGACGATGTCGCAGCCGCCCTCGATCAGCGCGTTGATCGCCCGGATGCCGCCGTCGACGGTCGGGAAGCCGCCCGGCAGGTAGCCGATCAGCGCGGCGCGGTCCTCGGCCTTGGCTGCCGCCAGGATGCCACTGAGCTTCGATGCCATGGTCACTTACCCCCGTGGGCCGCGTCGTGGGCCGAACCGCCGGCCGGCTCGTCGTACAGGCCGAAGTACTCGGCCGCGGTGTGCATGTCCTTGTCGCCGCGCCCGGAGAGCGAGACCAGGATGGTGGCCTCGGGCCCGAGCTCGCGGCCCAGCTCCAGGGCGCCGGCCAGCGCGTGGGCGCTCTCGATGGCCGGGATGATGCCCTCGGTGCGGGACAGCAGCCGCAGCGCCTGCATGGCGGCGTCGTCGGTGACGGGGCGGTACTCGGCCCGTCCGGTGTCCTTCAGCCAGGCGTGCTCCGGGCCGACGCCCGGGTAGTCGAGGCCGGCGGAGATGGAGTGCGACTCGATGGTCTGGCCGTCCTCGTCCTGGAGGACGTAGGTGCGCGAGCCGTGCAGCACGCCGGGGTCGCCCTTGGTGAGGGTGGCGGCGTGCTTGGGAGTGTCGGCGCCCTCGCCGGCGGCCTCGCAGCCGATCAGGCGCACGCCGGCGTCGGGAATGAACTCGTGGAAGATGCCCATCGCGTTGGAGCCGCCGCCGACGCAGGCGACGACGGCGTCGGGCAGCCGCCCGGTGCGGTCGAGCACCTGCTGGCGGGCCTCGACGCCGATGACCCGGTGGAAGTCGCGGACCATCATCGGGAAGGGGTGCGGGCCGGCCACGGTGCCGAACAGGTAGTGGGTGGAGTCCACGTTGGCGACCCAGTCGCGGAACGCCTCGTTGATGGCGTCCTTGAGGGTGCGGCTGCCGGAGGTGACGGACACCACCTCGGCGCCGAGCATCCGCATCCGGGCGACGTTCAGCGCCTGGCGCTGGGTGTCGACCTCGCCCATGTAGATGGTGCAGTCGAAGCCGAACAGGGCGCAGGCGGTGGCGGTGGCCACGCCGTGCTGGCCGGCGCCGGTCTCGGCGATGATCCGGGTCTTGCCCATCCGCCGGGTGAGCAGGGCCTGGCCCAGCACGTTGTTGATCTTGTGCGAGCCGGTGTGGTTGAGGTCCTCGCGCTTGAGCAGGACGCGCGCGCCGCCCGCCTCGGCGGAGAAGCGGTGCACGTCGGTCAGCGGGCTCGGGCGGCCGGTGTAGTCCTTGAGCAGGCCGTCGAGTTCGGCGGCGAAGGCCGGGTCGGCCTTGGCCTTCTCGTACTCCTCGGCGACCTGCTCGACGGCGGCGACCAGCGCCTCGGGGATGAAGCGGCCGCCGTAGGCACCGAAGTAGCCTCGGGCGTCCGGCACCTGGGCGCCGGGCAGGTAGTCCTTCGCGGACTTTTCGGACATGGTGGAGTCCTTTGGGAGATGACGACAGGGACGTCTCGTGGCTGGGCTCAGCCGGATGTCCGTCGCCATCGGCGGCCCGGCACCTGCCCGGGCTCGCAGCCGATCACGTAGCGCACCCGCCGCCCCAGCACCCGGCGTGCGGGCGCGCGGCAGCCGCGCGGGCGGCAACCGGGGGCGAGGCGGGTGGCGATCTTCATGTCGGCGGGTCAGTCCTTGTGCCGGACGGCGGGGTGGGCGCCGGCCGCGACCAGGTCGGCGACCGCGGCGCGCGGGTCCTTGCCGGTCACCAGGGACTCGCCGACCAGGACGGCGTCGGCGCCCAGGTTGGCGTAGGAGATCACGTCCAGCGGGCCGCGCACGCCGGACTCGGCGATCTTGACGACGCTGTCCGGGATGGCGTGGACGACGTTGCCGAAGGTGTTGCGGTCCACCTCAAGGGTCTTGAGGTTGCGGGCGTTGACGCCGATGATCCGCGCCCCGGCGTCCACCGCGCGCTTGATCTCCTCCTCGTCGTGCACCTCGACCAGCGGGGTGAGGCCGATCGACTCGGCCCGCTCGATCAGCGACACCAGGGCCGACTGGTCGAGGGCGGCGACGATCAGCAGCGCGAGGTCGGCGCCGTGCGCGCGGGCCTCCCACAACTGGTAGGCGGTGACGATGAAGTCCTTGCGCAGCAGCGGGGTGTCCACCGCCGCGCGGACGGCGTCCAGGTCGGCCAGCGAGCCGCCGAAACGGCGCTGCTCGGTGAGCACGCTGATCGCGGCGGCGCCGCCGGCCGCGTAGTCGCTCGCCAGGGCGGCCGGGTCGGCGATCGCGGCCAGCGCGCCCTTGGACGGGCTGGAGCGCTTCACCTCGCAGATCACCCGGACCCCGTCGCCCTTGAGCGCGGCGACGCCGTCCTTGGCCTCGGGGGCCTTGGCGGCGAGTTCCTTCAGCTGGTCCAGGGAGACCCGGGCCTGCCGTTCGGCGAGGTCCTCGCGGACCCCGTCGATGATCGTGTCGAGCACACTCATGCGCACACCTCGCTTCGCTCAGCAGGCGCTGCGCGCAACACGCACCTGTCAATGGTTCGCTCGCTCACGCGAAGTGCCCCCAACATTTCTGTTCGTTCGCCGGCGACGAGCCGTCCGGGCGGTGGCCCGGCGGCACTTCGATGGTATCGGCACCCGGGGGCGCGGGGCGCATCCGCCCGGTGTGCGTCTCGCGTGCCGGACGCCCCCCTGGGCGGCTCCCAACTGCGGTTTCACCGGTTCTCCGGCACCGCCCGGACGTGCGGCGCGGACCAAGTGGACCGATGTACGGGCCCCGCTGTGGACCGGTGCGCCAGCCTGCGCGGGTCGCTACCCGTCGGCGCGGGCGATCAAACCAGCAGGGGCGCCAGCCCCGCCCCGACGGGCAGGTTGCGCACCACCGTGAACACCAGCAACAGCAGGAGGACCAGCACCCAGCGCCGGGCCCCGAGCGGGGCCCTGGGCCGCGGCCCGCCGCCGGTCAGCGCGGCCCAGGCCCAGCGCAGCCACAGCAGCGCCAGGACGCCGAACAGCAGGACGGCCGCGGCGTTGTCGTGCAGCGCGCCGGTGAAGTCCCCGTGGGCCAGCGCGTGGACGCAGCGCAGCCCCCCGCAGCCGGGGCACCACCAGCCGGTGGCGGCCAGGAAGGGGCAGTCGGGGTAGTGCCCGGGGGTGTTCGGGTCCACCGCGGCGACGTAGACGGCGGGAACGGCCACCGCCGCCAGCGCGGCCAGCGGCGGCCCCAGCCGGCGCAGGACGGGCGGCAGGGCGGAGGTGGTGGAGGCGGAGGTCACGCCCCGATTCTGCCCGGGCCGGGCCCGGACAGAACGAAACGGCGGGCGTGGCGCGCCCGCCGTTCGGTACTGCTACGAGTCGGTACTGCTACGAGTCGTACTGCTACGAGTCGTATCTACTGCGAGTCGTATCTACTGCGAGGAGTCCGTCGTCAGGCGGCGACGGCGGCCCGGGCCGCGCGCTGCTCCTCGTGCGAGGCGTACACGTTGGCGCTCGGCTGCTGGCCCATGCCCGCCATCGACATGGCCTTGCCGACCACACCGCCGGCCAGGATGACCGCGATGCCGGCCCAGACCAGCATCACCGACGGGAGGATCATCGCGACCCCCGCGATCCCGAAACCGATGAACGTGATGGTCACGCCGGTCCAGGCGGCGGTGGTGTGACCGTGTGCTGCTGCTGCCATCTGAGTGGTGCTCCTAGCCTCTCGGGGCCCGGCCGGGCCTGCGGGGCCGCCGGCGGGTTGACGGGTTCCATTGTGCCGGGCCACACACCGGCGGCCCAAAGCGGGTGGCGGGTCTATCGCGTCACACCGGCGCCGGGGCCCGTTGAGGGCTGCTGAGGCCCGCTGGGGCCCGAAGCCTGGGCCCGCCCGGGCCCGGCGCTCAAGGCCGGCGCCCAGACCCCGCGCTCAGACCGTGGTCGGGTCCTCGCCCCGGTCCAGCGCCTTCCACAGGTCGGCCGGGGTGTCGCTCTTCGCCGGGGCCTTGCGGGTGGGCGCCTCGTAGCGGCTGCCCATGGCCGGCCAGCTCCGGCCGTAGCGGAGGGTGAGCAGCCCGGCGACGGCCAGCAGCAGCCCGCCGGCCAGCGCCACCCAGGGCCAGCCGGTGTGGCCGACCTCGGTGGCCGCCGAGCCGGACAGCGCCAGCTTGCGGGCCGCCTCGGCGTCCAGCGCGGCGGTGTCCCCGGCGCCCGCGGCCGAGGCGGCGGCCGCGCCGAGGCCCGCCAGCAGGGTCAGCGCGCCGACCGCGAGCCGGCCCGCGCCGCGCACCGCGAACACCGCGACGGCCGCCGCGAGCCCCACCAGGGCGAGCCCGCCCGGGAGTTCGGAGATCGCGCCGCCGGAGACGGACACCGCCAGGGTGCCGGCCCGGCCCTCGGACCAGACCCGGCCGACGGCGGTCAGCACCAGCACGGCGCTCAGCACGGTCAGCAGGAGCATCACGCCGAGCGTCCGGCGGCCCGACGCGGGGGCCGGCGGGGCGGGTACGGGGGTCTGGTCAGGTGCGCTCACCCGTCCACTATCCCCCGCCCGGCGTCCGGCCCCGCACCCGGGGTGGGCGGCCCGGCCGGGAACTCGTCCGTCCGCAGCACCAGCGTCCGCCCGGCGAGCGGCAGGAAGAGATCGTTGCCGAACGGCACCCGCTCCGCCTCCCGGTACCCGTCGTCGACGGACGGCGCGGTGTGCACGGTGCAGGCCGCCGCCGCCGGGTCGACCACCACGTACAGCGGGATCCCGCTGCGCGCGTACGCCAGCGCCGCCGCGGCCAGGTGCGACCGGGCCACCTCCAGGACGGCCTCGACGGCGCCCTGGGGGTACCGGCCCCGGCCGTCGGGCTCCGCCCCCGGGGCGGTCACCGTCAGGTCGGGGATCAGGTCGGGGGCCCCGGCCGGGGCGTCGATCACGGCGCCGGACAGCACCCGGCCGTGCCCGCCCAACTGGTCCTCGATCTGGGCGGCCGCATCGAGCACCACCACCCGCCGCAGTTCGTCGGGCGACACCTCGGACATCCCGGCCGCCTCCCTCGACGACTGACGACACTGACGACTTACGACTGGTGACTCACGACAGTTCCGGCGTCCGCAGCGTATTGGCGGTGGCGACGGCCCGCAGCACGGCGGCCGCCTTGTTGCGGCACTCGGTGTCCTCCCCGTGCGGGTCGGAGTCCGCGACCACGCCCGCGCCGGCCTGCACGAAGGCGGTGCCGTCGCGCAGCACGGCGGTGCGGATCGCGATCGCGGTGTCGGAGTCCCCGGCGAAGTCCAGGTAGCCGACGCAGCCGCCGTACAGGCCGCGGCGGGTGGGCTCCAGCTCCTCGATGATCCGCATCGCGCGGGGCTTGGGCGCGCCGGAGAGGGTACCGGCCGGGAAGCAGGCGGTCAGCACGTCGAAGGCGGTCCGCCCGGGCGCCACCCGGCCGGTGACGGTGGAGACGATGTGCATCACGTGGCTGTAGCGCTCGATGTGCATGAAGTCGACCACCTCCACGCTGCCCGGCTCGCAGACCCGGCCCAGGTCGTTGCGGCCCAGGTCGACCAGCATCAGGTGCTCGGCCCGCTCCTTGGGGTCGGCGAGCAGCTCGGCGGCCAGCGCCGCGTCCTCGTGCGGGGTGGCGCCGCGGTGCCTCGTCCCGGCGATCGGGTGCACCATCGCCTCGCCGCCGGTCACCTTGACCAGCGCCTCCGGGCTGGAGCCGACCACGTCGAAGCCGCCCTCGGCGGTGCCGTCCGGCCCCGGGAAGCGGAACAGGTACATGTACGGGCTGGGGTTGGTGGTGCGCAGCACGCGGTACACGTCCAGCGCCGAGGCCGGGCAGGGCGCCTCGAAGCGCTGCGAGGGGACGACCTGGAAGGCCTCGCCGGCCCGGATCCGCTCCTTGACCACCTCCACCGCCGCCCGGTACGGCGCGCCGCCGAACGGGGAGCGGGCCTCGCCCGGCCCGGCCGGGGTGAAGGTGGCCAGGCCCGGGTCGACCGGCTTGAGCAGGTCGGCCTCCATGGCGTCCAGCCGGGCCACCGCGTCCGCGTAGGCCTCGTCCACGCCGCTGGCGAGGTCGTTGTGGTTGACGGCGTTGGCGATCAGCAGCACCGTGCCGTCGACGTGGTCGAGCACGGCGAGGTCGGTGGCGAGCAGCATGGTCAGCTCGGGCAGCCGCAGGTCGTCCGGGTTGAGGTCGGGCAGCTTCTCCAGCCGGCGGACGACGTCGTAGCCCAGGTAGCCGACCAGGCCGCCGGTGAGCGGCGGCAGGCCGTCGTCGTCGCGGCGCGGGGTGTGCAGCGCCTCCAGCGCGGCGCGCAGCACCTGCAAGGGGTCGCCGCCGGTCGGGATGCCGACCGGCGGGGTGCCCAGCCAGCGGGCCTCGCCGTCCTCCCCGACGGTGAGGACGGCGGCGCTGCGGACGCCGACGAAGGAGTAGCGCGACCAGCTGCGGCCCTGCTCGGCGGACTCCAGCAGGAAGGTGCCGGGCCGCTCCTCGGCGAGGCTGCGGTACAGGCCGATCGGGGTGAGACCGTCCGCGAGGAGCCTGCGGGTGACCGGGATGACCCGGGTGTCGACGGCGAGCTTGCGGAAGGCTTCGAGATCCATGGCGAGCGGCACCTTCTGGAGTTCCGGCAGGAGGAGTGGGCGGAGGGGTCAGGCGAGCGGGAGCACGTCGGCGTCGAAGCAGGTGCGGTCGCCGGTGTGGCAGGCGGCACCGGTCTGGTCGACCTTCACCAGCAGGGTGTCGCCGTCGCAGTCCAGCGCCACCGACTTGACCGCCTGGGCGTGGCCGGAGGTGTCGCCCTTCACCCAGTACTCGCGGCGGCTGCGGCTCCAGTAGGTGCAGCGGCCGGTGGTGAGCGTGCGGTGCAGCGCCTCGTCGTCCATCCAGCCCAGCATCAGCACCTCGCCGGTGTCGTACTGCTGCGCGATCGCCGGGAGCAGGCCGTCCTCGGTGCGCTTGAGGCGCGCGGCGATCTCGGGGGCCAGGGCGGTGGTGCCGGGGGTGGCGGGTGTGGTGGACATGGGGCCATTGTTGCAGTCCGGCCCGCCGCCCCGGATGCGCCCTGTGCCCTGTGCGGTGTGCCCCTACTCGGTGCGCTCACAACCGCTGGGCCGGATCCGTGCCGCGGGGAGCCTGGCCCGGGAGCCTGTCCGGCCCCACCCCGAACATCGCCGTAAAGGGGTGATTTCGGCCAACCGCCTGCCGGGCGGGCCCCGCGTGGGCCATCCTCATGGCCATGACCTCCGAGCAGCAGCCGCCCGCAGCCGCCGACTCCCGCCCGTCCCGGGGCCTGGTCCTCGCCGTCGTGGCCGTCCTGGCCGTGCTGCTCGCGGTGGTGGCCACCGTCCTGCTCTGGCCGGAGGAGCGCAAGCCCGCCGCCGCACCGCCCCCGCCCACCCCCACGGCCACCCCGACCCCGGCGCCCACGCCGACACCCACCCCGACCAGGACCCCGCCGTACGCCTTCTTCCCGGTCGGCGCCTGCTTCGACCACCCGCAGCTCAGCCCGGTGATCACCAAGGCCGAGGAGCGCCCCTGCACCGGCGAGCACGACGGCCAGGTGATCGCCGACCTGAAACTGGCCGACGGCCTGACCGGCGAGATCCCGATCGCGCTCGCCATGCGCGAGGGCTGCAAGGAGGCCGAGGCCGCCGCCAAGGCCCGCCAGAACGACGGGAAGACGTACTACGGCCGCCAGTTCGGCCCTGCCCAGGCCAACTACCAGCAGGGCTGGCGGGACTACACCTGCACCCTGACCGCCGGCAACAAGCAGGGCGGCCCCAAGCTCACCGGCAACCTGCGCTGACAGCCTCTATCGTGGCGCCATGTCGAACCACGCCCTCGCCGAACGCCACCGCCTCGCCGCACTCCTGGCCGCCGCCGGGCCGGACGCCCCCACCCTCTGCGCCGGGTGGACCACCCGCGACCTCGCCGCCCACCTGGTGGTCCGCGAGCACCGCCCGGACGCGGCGGCCGGACTGCTGATCGGCGCCCTCGCCGACCGGGCCCGCCGGGTGCAGTCCGCGTACGCCGAGCGCCCGTACGAGGAGCTGCTGAAGCTCTTCCGCTCCGGCCCGCCGGTGCTCTCCCCGTTCGCCCTGCCCGGCGCCGACGAGGCCGCGAACACCGTCGAGTACTACGTGCACGCCGAGGACGTCCTGCGGGCCACCGACGACTGGACCCCCGCCCCGGTCCCCGCCGGCCGCGCCGAAGCCCTGTGGCGCCGACTGCCCCTGCTGGCCCGCCTGGAAGCCGGCCGCCGCTCCCCCGTCCGACTGGTGCTGAGCCGCCCCGACGGCCAGTCCCTCACCGTCGGCCCCACCGGCTCCCCCACCGTCCAACTCACCGGCGAACCGGGCGACCTGGTCCTCTTCACCTACGGCCGCGGCGCCCACACCACCCTCACCGTCGACGGCCCCCCGGACGCCCTCGAAGCCCTCCGCCACGTCCTGCCACTGCCTTAAAGAGAGAAAAATGATGCGCTGCCCCTCGGAATACCGAGGGGCAGCGCTCGACGACCCAAGACCAAGAGGATTGGGAGGAGGTCGGAAACTCCCCGCTGGCTATCGGCTCCGCCACGAATCGAGAGAGACGCTCGGTCCATTGGTCAGATAATTGATCAGGGCCTCCCTGGTAGTGGAGACGAATTCCTCCGGTACAGCCCCGACGCCGATCCACGCAACGTCCGAGTGCTTGGCAGGTTCCCCGTTCGCGAGCTCACCGGACCACCGGTGAGCCGCGAAAACGACAGTCAGGAAGCCGTTGGGAGCCTCGACGCCGCGAGCACCGTGGATGACGTGGGCAAGTTGCAAGTCCTCAGGAGCGACGACGAGCCCGGTCTCCTCCCTAAGCTCGCGAACCGCCGTCTCCGTGATCGGCTCGCCTGGTTCGTTCTTGCCGACCGGCAGATCCCACAGGCCTTGCGCGAACTTGGCCTTGGGCCCCCGCCGGAGAAGAACGACACGTTGAGCTTCAAGGTCATGGACGATGACGGCGGCGACCAGCAGGGTCATCGACTCCGTGGCGGGCTTGAGAGCAGTCGTCTGATCGGCGGTCGGCTGGTCCACTCGGTCGAGTCCTTCCTGCGTTACAGCTGTCATGTCAGTACCTCACGTGTTCGGCGTTCCAGATCTACGGCTCCAGGAACACCACGTCTACGGTAGATCGCCAAGCAAGGGCGGATTGAGGAAATCGCCTTTCTCGTCCGATCCGAGGTCATGCCGGCCATGAGGTCGAGCGCACGTCCCCAGGCTGCGACCGCCTCGTCCGCTCGGGCTTGAACAGCCAAGCTGTCACCCAGGTCTGCGTAGGTGAGGGCGTGAACCCGCTTGTACTTCTCGGCATCCCAACGAATCAGCGCGGCACGGTGCTGCTGTTCGGTTCCTGCGTGGTCCCCGAGGTCGGTGAGGGTTCGGGCAGTGTGGCTGGCGACAGTACCGACCACAGGGCCGCTGACGAATGAGAAACTGGGCTGCGGGTCGCCGTCTCGGACGAGGGCGTTCTCTGCGGCGAGGAGTGCCTTGGCTGCAGCGGGTTTGTCCCGGGTGGCGGCGAAAGCACGAGCGTGAGTGATGTGAAGAAGCGCCTCGGTCTTTCCATCCACCCGACCAACGCTCCGAGCGAGTGCATTCTCGATCAGCGCCGCACAGTGGTGGGGCTGCTTGAGACTGAGCGCCTGATGGGCCAGGGTGCGCATCATCCATCCGGCGTGACCATGCGGATCCGACTCCACAGCGAGTTGGTAACCGACCTGGTAGTAACGCTGGGCGGCGCCTTCTTGGCCGAGGTCGTGGTGTTTCCATCCAGCAAGGTAGGCAAGTTCGGCCACGGCTCCGAAGGCGTGCCGCCGCACACTTTCGTTGGGGAAGCGGCCGTTGAGCATCGGGGCTGCCGTGTCGGCCAGGTAGGCGGTCACGGTGGTCAGCCCATGCCCGCCGCCGAGTCGTTCGTCTGCCGCGCTGAACGCGGCAGTGATCTGCCGAACGACCTCAACTTCTTCAACACCGATGCGAGCCAAGCCGGTCCGGGCCCTCATCAGACGCGAGATGGGCTCAGGATCGTAGAGCAGCGGCATGGCTACACCGGCAGTTGTGAATGCAGCGACAGCCAGAAAGGTGCGGCGCTCGACATCTGCACGGCCGAGATTGGCAACCGCCTCGACCGGATCACTACTCACCGCCAAGGACTCTTCCGGGGTGGCGAAGTCGAGTTCGGCAAGGGTGACCCGGCGCCCGGACCGGCGGGAGAGCGCCTCTGCGATGTAATGACTGACTTGCCCGGACGGCTGCGCGCCGTTGATCCAGTGGGCCACGGCGGACTTGTTGGTGAGGAGCATCTCTCCGTTCTCCGCACCGATGCACCGCACAGCACGGGCTAACGCCTCATAGGTCCATCCGCCCGCTGAAATCGTCTCCCTGAGGCGGTGATTGGGTTCCCTGCGTGTGGCCACGATCGATCCCCTGAGGTCGAGCTGTAAACCGCGTAAACCACTCTACGTGTCGACAGGCATACCGATCGTGTTGTTGGGCCGGTTCACTGGATTCGAGCCTGCCAGGGCCATTGAGTCCTGTCGCTCCGAAGGTCGAACCACCGTGCGGTTGCTCATCGCCGCGCCGATCAACGCCCCAGTCCGGGAGGGCTGATGAACACCGACGACTGCGCTGTACTCCCGATGCCGAAGTCCCAAGAGGTGCAACCGACCACGGCTGCGGTGAAATTCGCCCGACTGTGGGTGGTGCATGTGGCTCGGTCCTGGCCGGAACTCCTCTCCGAGAAGTCGCTGCGGGACGTGGAGTTGTGCGCCGACGAGTTGCTGGCCAACGCCGTTGAGCACACCGGAAAGCGCTGCCGCGTCACGGTCCGGTGGACCGGAGTCCGCCTCCGGGTCGAGGTCGCGGACAGGAGTCCGCAGCCGCCGGTGAGGAGCGCGGCGGACGACATGGCCACCGGCGGCCGTGGCCTGCTCCTGGTGGAGGCGCTGGCCTACTCCTGGGGCTGGTACCCGGCGGAGGAGGGCAAGGTGGTCTGGTTCGAGGCGGCGCCCGACCAACTCGCGACGGGGGACTCGCGGCTCGCCGTACCAGCCATCGCGACTCATGTTCACGCCCGGGCGGAAGTCGCGATGACCGCCCCTCCCGCCTCCTCCCGGCACGAGATCCGCCTGATCGACTCCCGAAGCCCCCATTTCTTCCTACTGGAGTGCTGGGGGATCTACGACCGCGAACAGCACGAGTACGTGCGCGCTCCGGGTTCCTCGGACCGGATCAGGCGCTTCTACACCGTGTCGGCCGCTGACGCGTACCTGCGCCGCTCCGACACCTGACGACCTGTCGACCTATCGACCTGACTGCCAGGCAAACAGCTTTGGCTGGCTTCCGCCCTGGTGAGGCCAGCCAGGGCATCCCCGAGGGCTCAGGCGCCCTCGGGGAACCGCCGCCACTCGCGGCGCTTCTCCGAATTGCTCAGCAGAGGAGGGAAAGTGCACAGCCTCATCGCCAGTCCATTCTTGGACGAGTACCTGTTGGTGCGCCCCGGTAGCTGATGGTCGACGTCCTCAGCCGGCTCGGCCGTACCCCGTGTCCCCCGATCGAGCTACGCCGGGCCGAGCAGCGATGGGCCGCCTACGTGGACGATCCCGAGGTGCTGTCCCGCCTCGCCGGCGGCTATCTGCTGCACACGGACCTGAACAACGAGAACGTCCTGATCCGCGAAGACCATGCGCTGCTGGTCGACTGGGCATGGGCCACCCGGGGAGCGCCCTGGATCGACCCGGCTCTCTGGGTGATCTGGTTGATCGCTGCGGGCGGCCACAGCCCGGCTGCGGCGGAAGCGTGGGCCGCCAGGGTCTCGGCGTGGCGGCCCGGCGATCCGGCGGTGGTGGACGTCTTCGCGCAGGCTCAGGCCCGGATGTGGGCCGAGATCGCCGGAGACGATCCGGACCCGTGGACCGATCGGCTGAACCGGGCAGCTCAGCTGTGGGCCCGTTTCCGGGGGCGTGGCTGAGGTCTCCCGGCCGCGCTCCCCGGCTGCGGATGTCAGTGGGCGGGTGCAGACTCGCAGAGGGCCGGGGTGGGTGCGTGCGCGCGCCCGACGGAACCGGCCTGGTCACGTCTTCCGTCGAAGGGGCACCACCTCATGCTCACCACCGACTTTCCGGCCGGCGCGCCCTGCTGGATCGACCTCGGCAGCCCGGACATCCCCGCCACGGCCGAGTTCTACGGCAAGGTCTTCGGCTGGACGTTCCGGTCCGGCGGCCCGGAGGCGGGCGGCTACGGCTTCTTCCAGTTGGGCGGCAGGACGGTCGGCGCCGTCGGCCCGCTCGACAAGGGTGACCAGCCGACCTGGACGACGTACTTCCGTACGGCCGACGTGAACGCCACCGCGCAGGCCGCCGAGCAGGCGGGCGGTTCGGTCCTGGTCCCGCCGATGGACGTCATGGGCGAGGGGTGGTTCGCCCAGTTCGCCGACCCGCAGGGGGCCAGGTTCGCGGTCTGGCAGCCGGGCACGACCACCGGCCTGGACGTGGTGTCGGAGGACGGCGCGCTGGTCTGGTCCGAGCTGCACACTTCGGACCAGAGCGCCGGGTTCGGCTTCTACCAGGCGCTGTTCGGCTGGCGGGTGGAGAAGTTCGAGCCGGCTCCGGGCATGGACTACCGGGTGATCTCGACCTCCGAGGGCGACCAGCAGGCCACGGCCTTCGGCGGCATCGCCCCGACCATGTCCCCGCAGGAGCCCTCCGCCTGGACGCCGTACTTCGCCGCCGGCGACGTGGACGCGCTGATCGCGAAGGCTAAGGCGGCCGGCGGCACGGTGGTGATGGGGCCCGAGGACGTGCCGAACGTCGGCCGGATCGCCTGGATCGTGGACCCGCACGGCACGCCGTTCGCGCTGATCAAGGGCGAACCCCGCGAACAGTCCTGAGCACGCGAGAGGGGCCCCGGCCCCCGGGCGGCGCGGGGCCCCACCCGGGGGGTAGGGCGCGGCCCCCCCCCGGGGGCCCGCCCCCCCCACCCCCACCGGTAGCCGGCCCCAACGCCGCGGCCCCCCAAGGG
>NZ_JBFBHW010000079.1:0-11229 GCF_040685395.1 Kitasatospora sp. NPDC088779
CTCCTCCCCAAACACACCATCCCCAACCAACACACCAAAGCCACCCACAACGCCCTCACCAACCTCAACCACCAACTCACACACAACACAAACACAGACACCCGATAGCCACCCGCGGCCCCTCGTGCCCGACCCGCGACTCGCGCACAGACCACCTGCTCACCGCCAACTCCCGTGAAGTCGACCGCGGGAGCTGGCGAACCGGGCCACCCGTCGAAACCGCCCCCGCGACGGGCGCGACCCGGGACCTGCTTTCCGCCCGTCGCTCCGACTACTACTGACAGCCGTCGCCCACTCCGCACCCCGCCGGCCCCGCGCGAACAACGCCCGCCCCAGCCCTACCGGCTGTCACCCCGGCCCGGCACAATCACCCGTATGACGATCACCCCGAGCGCGCCGCCTCCGCGCAGCACTCCGGTCACCCTCGCCCGCAGTTTCCTGACGGGGGCCGTGATCGGGGGCTCGCTGGCCGCGCTCGTCGTCGGCGTGGTCGTCGAGAAGGTGCCCTTGTTCATCGGGGGTTTGGGACTGCCCATCGCCTACGGCCTGTTACTCCTGCTCGCCGGGGCGCCGCGGCGGGCCCGGGAGGCGGCGGTCGTGCCCCGGACAGCGCTCGCGATGATCGAGAGCCTGCGCGCCATTGGGGGTGAGACGAGCGACGTGCCGGTGCGGTTCGATCTCACCGTCGCACCGGACGACGAGCCGGCCTACCGCGTCGGGATCACTCAGGACATCAACCTGGTCGACCTCCCCGACTACCGGCCGCGCGGCGTCCTGGTGGTGAAGTATCCGCAGGACAGGCCGTGGCGGGTGAGGATCGTGAAGCGGCCGACCCCGGAGTGGGAGGAGCGGGCGGCCGGCGCTCAGCTGGATTCGGCTCCCGAGTCGACCATGGTGACCGAGCCTCCCGAGGGCCGTTCGACCGGCTTCGTCGGGCTCTTCGGCCTGCTGCTCGCCGCGGCTGCCGTGGTCTTCCTGTTCCGCGTGGACCTGTTCGAACAGCAGGACTCCGCTTCTCCGGCACCGACGGTCACTTCGACGTGGTCGACCACGGTGGTGTCGTCCGGGACCGGGACTGTCTCCCTCGGGCCGGACCAGTCGTTCCTCGACGACGGCGAACTGCGCAAGGCCATCAACTCCCTTACCGAGGGGAAGGATCCGCGCCAGGCGATCACCGTCTTCGCGCAGGAACGCGTGCTGTCGGTCGTGTTCTCCCCGAGCGGCACGAAGGCCCCCCAGTTCGATCCGCTGTCCCTGCCCTACGAGCGGTTCCCGGCCCTGGTCAAGGAGGCCGAGACGACGCTCGGCGTCCGCTCCCCGACGTCCTGGCAGATCACCGCCGACCATCTCGCCGGCTCCCTCACGATCAGGGTCGGCGTGACCGGGCCCGAGGGCAGTGCCTCGCTGGAGGCGAACGGTGAGGGCCAGGTGGTGCGACGCACCCCGGCACGCTGATCACCGCGCTTCACCCGCGCTCGACGCGCTTCGACATCAAGACTGCTTTCCACCAGCCGACTTGGGCCGGCCGCCGCGGCTCCCCACCGGCCCGGACGTGGTAGATCTTGCACGCGACGGGTTGCCACGGCAGCGAGGAAACCCCGGCGGACCGTACCGGAGGGACAGGAGGAGGACGCATGGGCTGGCACGACTGTCTGGCGCTCTGGTGCGGGGTGTTCGGCACATTGGCACTGCTCGGGTACGGGCGGTCGCTGGCGGGGGTGACCCGAGCCCAGCGGACGGTCCGGGTGATGGGGCGGATCGAGCGGGTGCAGGAGCCGCGGCACGGAGGTTCCGAGGGGGACGGCATAGCGGTCGTCGTCACCTTCCAAGACTCCTCCACCGGGCAGGAGTTCACCGTGACGAACGACGGTGACTGCGGCGACAGGATCAACACGGCCTGGACGGGCCGGGAGATCGGGATCCGCTATCCGCCCGGGAGACCGCACGCCTTCCGGTTCACCAACGACCTCTGGGCCGGCCGCTACGGGCTCGGCTGGCCGAACTTCGCGGTGTTCCTGATCTACGTCGGGCTGGTGGTCGTCGCCGCGATCGACTGGGGCTGGCCGTGGGCCCTGATCGGTGTCGGCGCGCCGTGGAGCGTGTTCCTCGCGTGCTCCCTGCCCCAGGAGGTCCGCCAGGCGCGGAGCCGGTTCGACACCCTGGCCGCGATGGTTCCCGTTCCGGGCCGTGTGGTCGCCGTCGTCAGGAACGTCCGCACCGACGAGGACGGCTACACGTCCACCAGCCAGACGCCGGTGGTCGCCTTCACCACCCACGAGGGCGCGGCCGTCACCGCCTACTGCTTTTCAGGCCTGCCGGACCCGACCAACTCGTACGGCCGGAACGTCACGATCCACTACTCCCCCGCCGACCCGGCCGACTTCACCCCGGACCTCGCGTCCGCACAGCGGTCCTGGAGGAGCGGAGTCACCAGCGGCACCGTGGGCCTTCTCGTCACGGCGTCGGCGGCAGTCGCGGGAGCGCTCCTGCTCTGACACCCAACGGCCGTAGCACCATCGGCCAGCGAACCGTCCTCAGTCACGGGGCCGGTCCCGGAGCCGTCGTCGGCCTGCGGCATCCTGGCCCGATGAATGCACCGAGGGCCCAGTGGGTCAACACGACACATGACTGGTCGAGCGCCGTCGATACGGACCATCTGGCGCACATCAGGCAGAACCCGGCGGAGTTCGCTCCGGACGGACCGTGGCACCTCGTCCTGGAAGTCCTCGGCTATGCGGCCGACGAAGCGTCAGGCAGTGGCGGCGGGCGCTGTGTCCTCGTTCTCCACGCCGACGGCTCGCTGTCCGTCAGGGACGACGGGCGGGGCACCGACACCCGGGTGGACGAGCGGGGCCGGAGCGTGAAGAAGCCGGTCATGGCGACGAAGGACCTTCGGTTCTTCGACTCCCCGCAGGCCGAAGTGCTGCCCGACGGTCATCCCCGGCGCGGCATGTCCGTCGTCGCAGCGCTCAGCGACTGGCTCGTCCACACCAACCGCCGTCTCAACGGAGCCTGGACCCAGCGCTACGAACTCGGCGTCCCCGTCACCGGCCTGGAGCCCATCGAGGTGGACGGCACGACCGGGACACTGGTCCACTTCAAGCCGAGCGCACCAGTGGGCCCGCTCACCACCCCAACGCTCACCGGCCCGACACTCACCGGCCCGACGCCTGACGACCTGACACACCTGGCCGCGACCTGGCCGCAGTTGGAGGTCCAGTTCGACGACCGGCGTGGGCCGCACTGATATTCGAGACATCCAAGACATCCGAGATATCTGACCGGCAGCTGTCCGAGTTCCCGCGTGCCAGGTCCTCCCGCGTCTCAGGTCAGGCTCGCGGCCTGTTCCCCCGCTTTCCGGGGCGTCCTCTCGCGACGCGGGAGCAGCAGCGGGGTGGCGAGGAGGAGGAATCCGGCGGCGGCGATCGCGGTGCGGGGGCTGGTGGTGGCGGCCAGCAGGCCCCAGAGGGCGGTGAGGGCCGCGATGGCGGCACTGCTGCTGATCGACCATGCGGAGAGGGTGCGGGCGAGCTTGTCGGGGTCGATCTGTTCGAGCCGGTGGGTGGCCAGCAGCGGATTGAACAGGCCGCAGCAGGTGACCAGCCCGAGCTGGACGGTGACGATGAGGACGATCCCGGGGGCGCCGGGCTGGACGAACGCCAGCCCGATGGGCCAGCACGCGCGCAGCACTCCGGCGGTGAGCAGCGTCCGGTGCTGTCCGAAGCGCGCCGCGAGCGGGCGGGCGAGGCGTGAGCCGAGCAGGCCGCCGACGCAGGGGGAGGCGAACACGAGGCCGTACTGCCAGGGTGCGTAGCCGAGGCGGCCGAGGAGGAGTACGGCCATCAGCGGTTCGGCGGCCATGATCAGGCCGTTGACCACGATCGTGTTGAGGAACAGCGGGCGCAGTGTGGGGTGGGCGAGGATGTGGCGCCACCCTTCGAGCAGGTCTCCGGCGCGCAGCCGTGGTGCGCCGGTCGGCGCGGGGTGCGGTTCGGTGCCGCCGATGGCGCGGATGCCGAGGGCCGAGAGCAGGTAGCTGAGGGCGTCGGCGACCACGGTCACCACCGGGCCGAACAGTCCGATGGCGGCCCCGCCGAGCGGTGGCCCGACGGTGGTGGCGGTCCACGTCGTCGATTCGAACCGACTGTTCGCGACGAGCAGGTCCTGGGCTGGCACGAGCGTCTTGAGGTACGCGCCGCCGGCGGCCTTGAAGGCGATGTCGGCCGCGGCGGTGACGACGGAGACGACGAGGAGTTGGGCGAAGCTGAGCCGGCCGAGCGCGAACGCGGCGGGGACGCTCAACAGCACCGCGAACCGGGTCAGGTCCATCGCCATCATGACCGGCCGTTTGCGCCGGAACTCCATCCACGGACCGAGCGGCACGGCGACCAGGGCCCCCACTGCCCGCCCCGCGGCGGACAGCAGCGCCACCTGGGTCGGTCCGGAGTGCAGCACGAGGATAGCGAGGAGGGGGAACGCGCCGAATCCGAGCCCCGAGCCGTAGGAGCTGACCGCGAACGCCGCCCACAGCCATCCGAACCGTCGCCCCAGTGCCCGCCGCCCGTTCATGCCCGTACGCCTTTCGCCGATCCGAACAACCACCCGATGACCACCGGCATCAAAGCGGATGGCGAATGGCGGGATCAAACAACCGATCCGCCGGGAAGGCACAACCATCCGTTGTGCGGACACGATGGGCGGCGTGGATCTCGACGCTGTGCGGGTCGACGGCGACGGCTTCGACCAGTTGCCCTGGTGGGAGCGTGCCGGAGGCACCGGCACGACGAGTGCGCGGTGCCGCCAGGAGCCGATGCCGTTGCAGCCGGTCTGGATGTGGTCGGTGATGACGTACCCGGGGACGATCGGCGAGCCCGAACAGGTCCAGATCCCGTCCTTGACCGGTTCCTGGAACGGCCACACCCTGCGGGGAGGAGGTGTGCACAACATGTGCCGATCGCATGAACAGGCAATCTTGGCCCAAAGTCGCCCTGCGCACGGGAGCCCGTCAGGTCGGAGCGATGGAAGCTGCGAGGTGGAAGCCCTGCGGGGGAGGCCGCGCGGTCGATGACGAAAGCGCCTACGCCTGGCACCCGCAGGTCAGTCGGAGCAGAATCACGTCCATGTTCACGACCAATCGCCTGACGATACGCCAGTGGCAGCCCGAGGACCGCGAACGGGCACTCGACATCTACTCCCGCTGGGAGGTGACGCAGTGGCTGGGCCGCGATCCCCGCACCCTGGAGAACCTCACTGACGCCGAGGCGACGATCGAACGCTTCCGCTCCCGCTCGGCCGACCCGCGCTTCGGCATCTGGGCGGCGGAACGGAAGGACACCGGCGTGGTCGCCGGCTCCGTCCTGCTCGCCCCGATCCCGGACGGCGACGGAGAGGTCGAGGTCGGCTGGCACCTCCATCCGGACAGCTGGGGGCAGGGCTACGCCACCGAGGCCGCGCAGGGCGCCGTGGCCAAGGGATTCGCGGACGGCCTGGCCGAGATCCACTCGGTGGTCCGGCCGGACAACCGGCCGTCGCTGGCCGTCTGCCACCGGCTCGGCATGACCGCGCTGGGCCGCACCACCCGCTGGTACGGCATGGAGTTGGAGGAGTTCCGACTCACCCCCTGACGGGGATCCGGGCGAGGACAGCCCGTTCGGCTCGCCCGTCGCCCGGGCGGGCCGGTCCGCCGGATCCCGGCGCCGATTCGGTGCCGGGTGGTCAGGTGAGGTCAGTCCCGGGGATCATCCCGTTCCCGTGTCGCTATCTGAGCGCATTAAGCCCGGATGGCCGGTTCGCCCCCTTGAGGAGGACTTCGCATGCGTCGTCGCACGACCTGCCCCGTCTTGACCGCAGCCGTCGCGCCGGCCTTCGTGCCGCTCGCGGGCTGCACCGGTGTGGGCAGCGACGCTGCCGCGCCGGCGGTCTCCGCGCCTCCCCCGCCGGAGCAGGCGTTCGGCCCGAACTGCGCTGCGGGCGGCCTGCTGCTGACGCTCCGCCGGACCCGCCGCTGACCGCCGCCCTGCCGGTTCCGGGCACACCCGGGACCGGCAGGATTCCGGCTCCGTCGGGCCGTGCGGCACTGGTGCCCCCGGGCTGATCGCACGCCCTGGACAAGGATCGGGGCTCGTACCGGTGAAGCCGGTACGAGCCCCGATCCTGTTCCACCACCCGCGCGAGGCGGGCGGAACCCTCAGCAGATCCGCGGGAGTTGCTCCCCCATCGGCAGGTCGATGACGCGGGTGCCGCCGAAGGGGGTGCGGCAGACGACCATACCGGGGTGGTCCACCACGCACTCGCCGATCACTGCCGAGCCCGCGCCCAGCGGGTGCGCCCGCATCGCGGCGAGGACGGCGTCGGCGTGCTCGCGCGGGACGAAGGCGACCAGCTTGCCCTCGTTGGCGACGTAGAACGGGTCGAGACCGAGGATCGCACAGGCGTTGGCGACCTGCGCGGGCACGGGGACGGCCCGCTCGTTCACCACGACGCCCACCCGGGCGGCCTCGGCGATCTCACCGAGCGCCGCCGCGAGGCCGCCCCGGGTGGGGTCGCGCAGCACGTGCAGGTCGGGTGTGACGGCCAGCATCGCGGCCACCAGTCCGCCGAGGGCTGCGCAGTCGCTCTCGATCTCGACACCGAATTCCAGGCCCTCGCGCACGCTCATGATGGCCACGCCGTGCAGGCCGATCTCACCGCTGACGATCACCACGTCACCGGGGGCGGCGCGCTGCGGCCGGATGTCGACTCCGGCCGGGACGAGCCCGATGCCGGCGGTGTTCAGGTACACGCCGTCGCCGTGCCCGGCCTCGACGACCTTGGTGTCGCCGGTGACCACCTCCACCCCGGCGGCCCGGGCGGCGGCGCCCAGCGCCTGGGCGACGTGCGCGACCACGGCCGTCTCCACGCCCTCCTCCAGGATGAAGCCGCAGGACAGATAGGCCGCCTGGGCCCCGCTCATGGCCAGGTCGTTGACGGTTCCGTTGACCGCGAGGTCGCCGATGCTGCCGCCGGGGAAGAAGAGCGGCCGCACGACGTAGGAATCGGTGGAGAAGGCGAGCCGGGCACCGCCGAGCTCGACGACCGCCGAGTCCGCGAGCCCGGCGAGCACCGGCCCGCCGAAGGCCGGGGCGAACAGGTTCGCCACCAGTTCGGCCGACAGCACCCCGCCTCCGCCGTGCCCCATCACCACCCGGGGGTGATCGCGTAGCGGCAGCGGGCAGCTCCACCCGAGGATGTCCGGGGCGCCGCCGGCGCCGGTCAGGGTCTGCGTCTGCGTCTGCGTCTGCGTCTGCGTCTGGGTCTGGGTCTGGGCCTGGGTCTGGGTCTGGGTCTGGGTCTCAGCCAACGGGGCTCGCCTCCCGGGCGATGCCCGGCGCGTCGAGCCGCCGGTAGAGGTAGTAGGCGGCGCAGGCGCCCTCGCTGGAGACCATGGTGGCGCCGAGCGGGGTGCGCGGGGTGCAGACGGTGCCGAAGGCCTCGCACTGGTGCGGCTTGAGCAGCCCCTGGAGGACTTCCCCGCTGCGGCACTGCGCGGGTTCGACGGTGGTGATCCGCGCGACGTCGAAGCGGTGCTCGGCGTCGTGGTCGCGGTAGCGCGGGGAGAGCCGCCAGCCACTGTCCGGGATGACGCCGATGCCGCGCCAGGCCCGGTCCGTCACTTCGAAGACGTCCTCCAGCATGGCCCGGGCCGCCGGGTTGCCCTCCGGGCGTACGGCCCGCGCGTAGGCGTTGTCGACGGTGTGCTCGCCGTTCTCCAACTGCCGTACGGTGCGCCGGATTCCCTCCAGGATGTCCAGCGGTTCGAAGCCGGTGACGACGATCGGCACCCGGTGGCGATCGGCGAGCGCAGGGTATTCGTCGGTCCCCATCACGCTGCACACGTGTCCGGCGGCGAGGAAGCCCTGGACCCGGCACTGCGGCGAGTTCATGATGGCCTCGATGGCGGGTGGCACCCGTACGTGCGAGACCAGCATGCTGAAGTTGCCGATGCCCCGCTTCCTGGCCTGGTGCACCGCCATGGCGTTGGGTGGTGCGGTGGTCTCGAAGCCGATGCCGAAGAAGACGACCTCCCGGTGCGGGTTCTCCTCGGCGATCCGCAGCGCGTCCAGCGGGGAGTACACCACCCGGACGTCGCCACCCTCGCCGCGTACCCGGAAGAGGTCACGGCCGGTGCCGGGCACGCGCAGCATGTCGCCGAAGGAGCAGAAGATCACCTCGGGCCGGGCCGCGATCTCCAGCGCCTTGTCGATCACCTCCAGCGGGGTGACGCACACCGGGCAGCCCGGGCCGTGGATCAACTCGACTTCGGGAGGAAGTAGTTGGTCGATCCCGTGTCGGATGATGCTGTGTGTCTGACCGCCGCACACCTCCATCAGCGCCCACGGCCGGGTGACCGTCGCCCTGATGTCGGCGAGCAGGCCGCCGGCCAGCTCGGGGTTCTGGAACTCCTCCAGGTATCTCACCGTTCCTCCTCCCGCTTCGCCGAGGCTGCCGAGGCTGCCGAGGCCGCGGCAGCCTCCGCAGTCTCCGCGGCCTCCCAGGGGTCGCCGAACTCCTCCTGGAGCAGGCCGAGTTCCTCGAACAGCTGCAAGGTCCGGCGAGCCGATTCCTCATCCAGCCGCTGCAGGGCGAACCCGACGTGGACGATGGCGTACTCGCCCACCTTCAGGTCCGGCAGGTACTCCAGGCACACATCCTTGACGACCCCGCCGAAGTCGACGACCGCCATCCTGGTCCCGTCGCGTTCCGCGATCTCCAACACTCTTCCGGGTACCGCCAGGCACATCGCGGTCTCCCTCCTCTCTCCGGTTCCTCCGAACCTGCCGAACTTCGTGCGGGCGGCCACTCAGCCGTCGGCCCGCGCCGCCACCATCAACTGGCCGAGCGCGAGCCCCGCGTCGTTGGGCGGCACCCGGCGGTGCCGCAGCACGGTGAACCCGTCCTCCGCCAGGCCCCGCGCGCACGCCGAGGACAGCAGCGCGTTGGCGAAGACGCCGCCGCTCAGCGCGACCGTCTGGGTGCCGTGCCGCCGCCCGATCTCGGCGCACACCGCCCGTACCAGCGCGGCCACCGCCGCGTGGAACCGGGCGGCGATCAGTCCGGGTGGCGCCCCTGACGCCAGGTCCGCCACCACCGCGGCCAGCACCGGCCCCGGTCGGGCGGTCACCACCCCGCCCTCGTCGGCGAGTTGGAATGCGTAGGCCTCCCCCGGGCCGGCCACCGGCCCGTGCGCGAGGGCAGCCGCCTCCAGCTCGATCGCCGCCTGCGCCTCGTACCCGGCTTGCTGGCAGACCCCGGCCAGCGAGGACACCGCATCGAACAGCCGGCCCATGCTGGAGGTCGGCACGCAGTTCACCGATCGGTCCAACTGCTGGGATAGCAGTCGGAGTTCTTCAGCAGGGCAGGAACGCACCGGCGGCAGGCCGGCCGCCCACGGGAGTCCTGCCGCCCGCAGATGGGCCAGCGCCATCCGGTACGGGCGCACCACGGCCGCGTCGCCCCCCGGCAGCGGAACGTAGTCGAGCCGGGCGAGACGCCGAAAGCCCCGGTAGTCGGCCAGCAGCGCCTCTCCGCCCCACACCGCGCCGTCCTCTCCGTAGCCGGTGCCGTCGAAGGCGATCCCGATCACGGGCCGGCTGCCGTCGAGGCCGTGCTCGGCCATCACCGAGGCGATGTGCGCGTGATGGTGCTGGACGTCCCGCACCTCACGGCCCCGGGCCGACCTGCGCACGTGCCGGGCAGAGCGGTAGCCGGGGTGGCGGTCGACGACGAGCACTTCGGGCTGCACGCCGGTGACGGCGCCGAGGTGGTCCACCGCGCGGTCGAAGGCCCGGAGGGTGGCGAGGTCGTCCATGTCGCCGAGGTGGCCGGACAGCCAGGCGTAGCCGTCCCGGGCCAGCGCGAAGGTGTTCTTGAGGTCGCCGCCCGCGGCCAGCGCGGGCCGCACCGGCACCGGCAGGGGCACCGGGAGCGGCACGTAGCCGCGCGAGCGCCGTACCGGCAGCGGCTGCCCGTCCACCACCCGCACCACGGAGTCCTCGCAGGGCACGTGGATGGGGCGGTCGTGGGTGAGCCAGCCGTCGACCAGCGGGGCGAGGCGGGCGAGGGCCTCCCGGTCGTCCGTCACGATGGGCTCGCCGGACAGGTTCGCGCTGGTCATGACCAGCAGTCCGGGGCCGGGAGGGGCGAGCAGGAGGTGGTGCAGCGGGGTGTACGGCAGCAGCACGCCGAGGTCGGGGCTGCGCGGAGCGGCTGCTTCCAGTTCCGCGAGCCGGTGTTGCCCCCGGCGCAGCAGTACGATCGGCCGCACCGGGCCAGTGAGCAGGTCTTCCTCGACGGGCCCCAGTTCCACCGCCCCGGATGCCGCCAGGGCCCTGAGCTGTTCGAGGTCGCGGGCCATCAGGGCGAAGGGTTTGTCACCGCGCCGCTTGCGCCTGCGCAGCAGGGCGACGGTGTCCGCGTCGGTGGCGTCGCAGGCCAGGTGGTAGCCGCCGATGCCCTTGACGGCCAGGACCGCTCCGCAGGTGATCAGGCGCCGGGCCTCGGTGAGCGCCTGCTCGCCGTCGAGTACGGGGAGCCCGGGGACGGACAGGGTGAGGGTCGGGCCGCAGGTGTGGCAGGCGACGGGCTGGGCGTGGAAGCGCCGGTCGGCCGGGTCGGCGTACTCGCGGGCGCAGTCGGGGCACATCGCGAAGGCCGCCATCGTGGTGTTGGCCCGGTCGTACGGCAGGGCGGTGACGATGGTGTGGCGGGGCCCGCAGTTGGTGCAGCTGATGAACGGGTGCCGGTAGCGGCGGTCGGCGGGGTCGGCCAGTTCGGCGAGGCAGTCGGCGCAGGTGGCGGTGTCCGGGGGGATCTGGGTGCGGTGCGGTCCGTCGGCGCGGGAGGGGGTGATGACGAAGCCCGGTGTGCCGGTGACGGCCAGCGGCTGGTGGTCCACCGAGGCGACGTCGGCGAGCGGGGGCGCGTCGCTGGCGATGCGCCGGCAGAACGCGGTCACCGCCTCGCCGGTGCCCTCGATCTCGGCGAGCACGCCCTCGCCGGTGTTGGTGACGCTGCCGGACAGCCCGAGTTCGGTGGCGAGGGTGAAGACGAACGGTCGGAAGCCGACGCCCTGGACGAGTCCGCGCACGGCGACCCGGCGGCGCTGGAGCAGGGACGGCTGCTGATCCGTGGTCACGGCAGGTCCACGGCCGGGTGCGGGTGGTCGTGGGCCCCCGCGTGGTCGTTGCCGTG
>NZ_JBFBHW010000079.1:11324-27039 GCF_040685395.1 Kitasatospora sp. NPDC088779
CCGTGGTCGTGGTCGTGGTGGTTGCCGAGGTCGTGGTCGTGGTCGTGGTGGTTGCCGAGGTCGTGGTCGTGGTCGTGGTGGTTGCCGAGGTCGTGGTCGTGGTCGTGGTGGTTGCCGAGGTCGTGGTGGTTGCCGTGGTCGTGGTCGTGCGCGCCGGCCATCACCGGCCGGTGGACCTGCGCTCCGGCCAGCACCGCGAGCGCCCGGTCCAGCAGCGCCCCGGCGCCCTGCCCGGTGCGGGCCGAGGTGAAGACCACCTCCACCCCCGGGTTGACCCGCGCGACGCTCGCGAGGAAGGCCGCTTCGTCGAACTGTGCCGCGACCGCGAGGTCCGCCTTGGTGACCAGCACCAGGTTGGCCAGTCCGAAGGCGGTCGGGTACTTGAGCGGTTTGTCCTCTCCCTCGGTGACCGAGGCGAGGACGACCCGCAGCGATTCGCCGAGGTCGTAGGAGGCGGGGCAGACCAGGTTGCCGACGTTCTCGACGAACAGCAGCCGGGTGTCCGGCGGCAGCCAGCCGGCCAGGTGCCCGCGCAGCATCGCCGTCTCCAGGTGGCACAGGCCGTCGGTGAGGACCTGCTTCACCGGCGCGCCCGAACGGGCCAGCCGGCGCGCGTCGTTCTCGGTCGCGAGGTCGGCGGTGAGGGCCGCGACGGGCACCTCGCGCTCCCGGGCCAGGCCGAGTTCGGCCTCCAGGAGCGCCGTCTTGCCGCTGCCCGGGCTGGACAGCAGGTTCACCACGACGGTGCCCCGAGCGGCCAGTTCCGCCCGCAGCCGCCGGGCGTCGTCGTCGTTGCGGGCGAGAACCGCCTGCCGGAGATCAACGGTGCGACACATCGGTTTCAGCCTCCTTGATCGGTCCGGGCGCCCGTCGGGGGCTCGGACCACTCGACGCCGAGGATCTGCAGCTCACGCCCGGCCAGCAGTTCGACCCTGGCGCCGGCGCAGCGCGGGCAGCCCAGGTCGGGCGGCATGCCGACGCTCCACTCGACCCCGCAGGGCGTGCACTTCGCCCGTGCGGCGACGGCCTCGGTCTCCAGCACCGCACCTTCCAACAGCGTTCCGGCGCAGGCCAGTTCGAAGCAGAAGTCGAGTGCCGACGGAACGACTCCGGCCAGTTCGCCGATCTGCAGCCGGACTCTGGCCACGGCGCTCTCCCCGTGTGCGCGGGCGGCCCGGTCCACCTGGTCGACGACGGCCGTCGCGATCGACATCTCGTGCATCTGTCTCGTTTCCCGCGGTTGGAGGCGCCCGGCTCCGTGGGGGCGCGGGCCCGGTGTCCGGGCCCCGTGAGCAACAGGCCCCGTGAGCAACAGGCCCCATTACAGGGTGCGGCGGCGGGAACGGCTCGAAGCCGCGCCGCCGCCGTATCCGTGACTACCTGTTCGCAGCACGCCGGTGGTGGTCCCCGCGCGTACTGCTCCGCTACCGCATCCGCTCCTACATCCGCCGGATCCGCAGGTAGCGCCTCAGGTCGGGAAGGCTCTGCCAGATCAGCGCCGCGGCTGCGGCCAGGACGGCCGCGACGGCCGCGACGGCGAGGTTCTTCAGCATGGTGCCGCCTCTCTGTGGGTGTGTGCGTCCGTGGTGAGGACGCGCAGGATCACGGCGACCGCCTCGTCGACGGCGGCGGCCACCGGGGTGCTCAGTCCGATTCCCTCCTCCAGTGAGGCGGGTTCGCAGCCGACCACCAGGACCCGCCCGGGCGCGGTGCCGCCCGTTCCGGCGGCCAGGGTCGCGAGCAGGGCGAGCACGGCGTCCGGGCCCATCCGGTGGCCGTCCAGGACCATCGATTCCACCGGTCCGGCGTCCGCTTCGATCAGGTACACCGTCCCCGGCTCGCCGCCGCGCGCGGTGGCGTCGACGAGCACCAGCGTCCGGTAGCCGTCGAGGAGTTGGTAGGCCAGGTGCACGCCGCGCACGCCGACGTCGAGGAGCTCGACGCCGGCGGGCAGCTCCCGGGCGGCGAGGCGCCGGACGGTCTCGACCCCGAAGCCGTCGTCGCCGAGGAAGATGTTGCCGACCCCGGCGACCAGGACCCGCCCGGTCCGGTCGGCGCTCACGGCCCTTCCACCGGGGCGACCTCGTCCGGCTGGAAGTACCGGAAGCGGCCCTGCGCCCGCCACAGGTCGGCACCCGGGTCGTCGTCCACGGTGACGGCCAGGTGCACCGAACCGTCGACGTCGTGCAGCACCGCCTCCACCAGCGCGGTGCGCCCGTGCAGGAACACGTCCTGGGCGTCGGTGCGGCGGCGCCCGGGCCGGAGCCGCACCCGGCTGCCGGCGGCGACCGGGCGGCCGTCGATCATCACCTGGTCCCGTTCGGGGTCGGTCTGCGGGTCGTTGCCCGGGTCCCACCAGGGCCGGTCCGCCCCGGCTTCGGGGTGGGTGAGTTCGCGCAGCCCCCGGACGGCGCCGTGCAGCCGCTCCAGGATCTCGGGGGGCATCGAGTCGGCGAGGTCGATCACTGCGCCGGCCCGGTCGTCGGTGCCCCGGGCCTCGCGCTTCTCCCGCTCGGTCAGGGCCGCGGTGCGCAGCGCGAGGATCTCGTCGATCTCGGTGGCGTCGTAGAGCGCGCCGGGGCTCTCGGGGGCGATGTGCGGGTGGTCATCCAGGATGATCGGCGAGGAGAGCAGCACCTTGCCGCTGCCGGGCGGGCCTGCCAGCACGGGCCAGGTGTGCTCGTTGCGGCAGGCGCGCACCGCCTCGCCCGCCCACTCGGGCGGGTCGGTCGCCGAGAGGAAGGAGCCGCGGTCGAGGCCGAGCAGCAGGTGGGCCGAGACGAGGGCGTGCGCCAGTGCGGCCTCGCGTCGGGTGCCGGGCACCGGGTCCCAGTCGGAGGTGTTCTCCACCAGGACGGTCAGCCGCTGCGCCCGGTAGGGGCCGGGTACGTCCTGGGCGGTGATCCGCAGTCGGCCCTGGACCCGTTCGCGGCGGCGCAGGAGCCGCCCGGCCAGCGCACCGTCCTCGACGAGCGGCTCCTCGTCCTCGGACGCGTCGAGTTCGAAGCCGCGGACGGCTTCACCGGCCGCCAATTCCTCGACCGGGATGAGGAGTTCGATCCGCTCCTCGACCCCTTCGTCCCAGGGGACGAGCACCCGGTCGGCGAGCTCCAGCTCATCGACGGTCCGGAATCCGCCCTGTCTGCCGGCCTCTTGGACCGTCCGCCGTTGGAGGCGCAGGAACCGCAGCTCGACGGCCAGCTGGTCGCCCTGGCGCGCTTCCATCACGCACTCGGTGCGCTGGTGGGAGTGCTCGCCGCTGTCGGCGCCGTAGCGCGGCGGGGTCAGGACGCCGAACTGCCAGCGCAGCCGGTTCTTGGCCGCTGACGCCCGGTAGGGGTAGAGCACGTAGCCCTCGAACAGGACGGCGTCGGCGATCTGCCGGGCGTGGGCGAACCTGTTCTCGCTCTCGTGGGCGGGCGCGGTCACCGCTCCCCCTTCGCGGTCTGGGCCGCCTTGACGGCCTGGGGTGGCTTCGCGGCCTGGGTCGTCGCTGTGGTCCGGGTCGGCGCTGTGGTCTGGGTCGGCTTCGTGGTCGGGGCCGTGCCGAGCAGCTCGCGCACGGTGGCCTCCCAGGACGGCAGGGCGTGCCGGGAGCGGTAGGCGAGCAGTTCGGCCATCAGGTCGGCGGGCAGCCGGAGCCAGCCACAGCCCGGGAAGTGCGCGTCGATCGCCTCCCGCCAGACCTTGACCGGCATCCGCACGGCGGCTTCCTGGTCCCAGGCCACCGGGGTGACCTGGAAGCCGCCGGGGCCGGCGAAGGCGGTACCCGAGAAGAGCAGCAACAGCGGCACGTCCCCGTCGTCCAGTGCGGCGAGGTAGCGGGCGGCGGAGACGTCCATGTCGTAGGTGCAGGGCACCACCAGGTCGGTCTCGGTTTCGCCGGTGAACGCGCCGACCAGCAGCGGGACCTGGGCGAACTGGACCGGGTGGAGGGTGCCGGCCCAGCGTGAGCGCTCGCCGAACAGGTCGGTCAGCCGCCCGCCCTCGGCGTCGCCGTAGCGGCGGCGGGCCGGTTCGATCCGCAGTTGGCAGCGCAGCGCCAGCGCGTGCACCCGCACGTCGGCGGGGGCGGTGATGCGCAGCCGGAAGACGAGGGCGGGCCCGGCGGCGTAGGGATCGGCCCGCACTCCGGTGCAGGCGAAGGAGATCGAGGTCACCGGGCGCCGCCTTCGGGGAGGACGCGGGACCGGGCGGCCAGGCGGTCGAAGAAGGCGGCCTGTTCGGCGCGCGCCTCGGCCCCGCCGTCGAAGCCCTTCCAGCAGCGCCGCAGCCGGCCGACGAGTTCGTAGCAGACGTCGACCGGCACCAGGTAGCACTGGATGCCATCGGTGTCGCGCCGCAGCAGTAGCGCCTCGACGTCCGGCCGCAGCGCGGCGTGGAGGCGGCTGCCGCCGAGCGCGGCCTGCCAGGCGGCCTCGTCGGGTTCGGCCTCGGTCGCGCCGCCCGGGCCGGGGTAGAGCAGGACGGACCGCTGCAGACGCGTGGTGCGCAGCAGGAACGCGGTGGCGACCGGGATGCCGAGGGCTGCCCAGGCGTCCTCGCCGAGGGGGTGGGCCGGGTCGGTCAGGTAGCGGTCGGGGACGGCGCGGTAGCGGCCGTCGGCCGCGCCGGGCTGCTGGAACAGCAGGGCGCAGGCGGTGCAGGCGCAGGTGAGCGCCTGCTGGTCGGTGTCCGCCAGGTGGCGGTGCTCGGCGGGCAGGTGCCGGCCGCAGAACTCGCAGCGTTGCGGCTGCGGGGGTGCGGGCTCCCGCAGCCGGCGCAGCAGCGCGGTGCCGGGCCGGTCGAGCTGGCGGAAGGTCATCGCGGGTCCGCCGGGGGCCGAGCGCCGATCTGCAGCAGTTCCGCGGGGCGTTCGAGCTCGACCGCGGTGACCTCGGGGGCGTGGCAGGCCAGGGCGTTCTCGATGTCCTGTTCGCCGCACCCGCAGCCGCTGCGGGTGCGGCGCAGCCGGGCGGTGCCGGTGGCGGGGTCGAAGGCGGCCAGGTCGACCGGTTCGGGCAGGGTGGCGAGTGCGCGGGTGATGCGGGCGGTGACGTCCTCGGGGTGCAGGTCGTGCAGGACGAGCAGCCCGGCCAGCGACGGTTCGTCCAGCAGCCGGGCCAGCGCGGCGGGCGGCAGGGCCTGGACGAGACGGGCCAGGGCGTCGCCGTAGAGGGCCATCAGTTCGCGGACGAGGTGCTCGCCGGCCTCCTGCGCGTCGGCGCCGGCCAGTTGGTCCAGGGCCTCCTGGATGCGGGCCCCCGCCTGTTCCGGGGTCATGCGGTGAGTCCGCTCAGCCCGGTGGGCACGTGCATGGTCTGCACCGTCTTCCCGTCACCCAGGTACATGTGGACGCCGCAAGGCAGGCAGGGGTCGAAGCTGCGCACGGCGCGCATGATGTCGATGCCCTTGAAGGTCTCCGGGGGGTTCTCCTCGAAGATCGGGGTGTTCTGGACGGCGTCCTCGTAGGGGCCGGGGGTGCCGAAGCTGTCGCGGACGCTGGCGTTCCACGGGGTCGGCGGGTAGGGGTGGTAGTTGGCGATCTTGCCGTCCCGGATCACCATGTGGTGGGACAGCACGCCGCGTACGGCCTCGGTGAAGCCGCAGCCGATCGACTCGTCCGGCACCTCGAAGCGCTCCCAGGTCTGGCTGCGCCCGGCCCGGACCTCGTCGAGCGCCTTCTCGGCGAAGTGCAGGGCCGCGGCGGCCGCGTAGGCCTGGAAGTAGGTGCGGGCGCGGTTGCGTTCGATGGCGTTGCTCCACTGCGGGATCTTCCACTCGAAGGTGGTCTCCGGCTTGGTCATGGAGCGCGGCAGGTTGATCTGCACGCTGTGTCCGGTGGCCTTGATGTAGCCGATGTCGACCAGTCCGGACAGCGCGGTGGACCACAGGCGGGCGATCGGACCGCCGCCGGTGTCGAGGGCGAGGTAGTCCTTGCCGTCGAACCAGCGGGGGGACATCACCCAGCTGTACTTGTCGTCGAAGTCGCGTTTCTGCGGGGCCGGGATGGTGTGCTGGTTCCAGGGGTGGCGGGGGTCGACGGGGTTGCCCAGCGGGTCGTGGGTGACGAAGAGCTCCTTGCCCTCCCAGTCCTGGTAGTAGGAGCTGCCGAGCAGGATGCGGATGCCGAGGTTGATCTCGGTGAGGTCGTTGGTGACGAGCTTGCCGTCCACCACGATGCCCGGGGTGACGAACATCCGCCGGCCCCAGTCCGTCATGTTGCGGTAGGTGAAGTCGCAGTGGTCCGGGTCGTTGAGGCTGCCCCAGCAGCCGAGCATGACGCGGCGCCGGCCGACCTCCTCGTAGCCGGGCAGGGCCTCGTAGAAGAAGTCGAAGAGGTCGTCGTGCAGCGGCACGACCTTCTTCATGAACTCCACGTAGCGCATCAGCCGGGTCAGGTAGTCGGTGAACAGCTGGACGGTGGCCACCGTGCCGACGCCGCCGGGGTAGAGGGTGGAGGGGTGCACGTGGCGGCCCTCCATCAGGCAGAACATCTCCCGGGTGTAGCGGCTGACCTGGAGCGCCTCGCGGTAGAACTCGCCCTCGATGGGGTTCAGTGAGCGCATGATGTCGGCGATGGTGCGGTACCCGTGGTCGCCGGCGTGCGGTGCCTCGGTGCGTTCGGCCAGTTCCAGGACGCCGGGGTTGGTCTCGCGGACCATCTTCTCGCAGTAGTCGACCCCGACCAGGTTCTCCTGGAAGATGTTGTGGTCGAACATGTACTCGGCGGCCTCGCCGAGGTTGATGATCCACTCGCCGAGGTGCGGGGGCTTGACCCCGTAGGCCATGTTCTGCGCGTAGACGGAACAGGTGGCGTGGTTGTCGCCGCAGATGCCGCAGATCCGGCTGGTGATGAAGTGCGCGTCGCGCGGGTCCTTGCCGCGCATGAAGACGCTGTAGCCGCGGAAGACCGAGGAGGTGCTGTAGCACTCCGCGACCTTCTTCTGCTTGAAGTCGATCTTCGTGTGGATGCCCAGGCTGCCCACGATCCGGGTGATCGGGTCCCAGGACATCTCCACCAGACCGCTGCCGTCGCCGGCCGTCCTGGTCGTCGGTGCCATCGTCTGTCATGCCCTTCTGTCAGCGGGAGGAGGCTCTGCAACGGCCCGCCCGCCCCGGGCGGGGCGGGCGGGCCGAAGGGGGAAAGGGGTCACCACGGCGGGCGGTAACCGGTGGTCAGGCGGCGCCCCGTGTGCCGCCACTTGGGCTCCCGGTCGACCGTCCGGCCCGTGATCGTGCGCAGGCGGCGGATCACCGCCCCGTACGCCGAGCTGGCACCCGTCGAGACCCGGGAGCCGGGAGGCGGGTCCATGAACGGCATGAACTTGTCGGGGAAGCCCGGCATGGTGCAGGCGATGCAGATGCCGCCGACGTTGGGGCAGCCGCCGATGCCGTTGATCCAGCCGCGTTTGGCGACGTTGCACTTGACGACCGGGCCCCAGCAGCCGAGGCGCACCAGGCACTCGGGCGTGCCGTAGTCGGTGGCGAACTGGCCCTGTTCGTAGTACCCGCCGCGGTCGCAGCCCTCGTGCACGGTCGCGCCGAACAGCCAGGCCGGACGCAGCTTGTCGTCCAACGGGATCATCGGCGCGGAACCGGCCAGCTGGTACAGCAGGTAGGTCAGCGTCTCGGCGAAGTTGTCGGGCTGGATCGGGCAGCCCGGCACGCAGACGATCGGCAGGCCCGCCTTGGACTTCCAGTCCCAGCCCAGGTAGTCGGGCACGCCCATGGCACCGGTCGGGTTGCCGGCCATCGCGTGGATGCCGCCGTAGGTGGCGCAGGTCCCGATGGCGACCACCGCGGTGGCCTTGGGGGTGAGGCGGTCCAGCCACTCACTGGTGGTGATCGGCTGGCCGGTGTCCGGGTTGTCGCCGAAACCGCACCAGTAGCCCTCCTCCTTGATCGTCTCGTTCGGGATGGAACCCTCGACGACCAGGACGAAGGGGTCGAGCTCGCCGCGGTCCGCCTTGAAGAACCACTCCACGAAGTTGTCCGCGCCCTGGACCGGACCGCACTCGAAGTCGATCAGCGGCCAGTGGACGGCGACCTCCGGCAGGCCGGGGAGTGCGCCGGTGACGATCTCCTCGATGCTGGGCTGCATCGCCGCGGTCAGGGAGACCGAGTCCCCGTCGCAGCTCAGACCCGCATTGATCCAGAGAATGTGCACCACGGCGGCATCGGCTGAAGTTGTTGCAACCGCACCCATGAGGATGCCTCCTCAAAAAAACGGGAGCCGAACAGATAGGCTCAAAAAATTCATAGCAGCAGTTCAGTCCGGCCGCCGGTCCAGAGAGCCGGGCAGGTCGCTCGAAGGGACGCGCGCCGGCGCACCCGTCCGGGTGGCCGCCAGCCGGACTCGGCTGGTCTCGAAGGGAGCCCGCGCTGAACACCCCGCTCGCGGAGGGCCTGGCACTGGTACTGCTGCTGGCCGTGCTGGCCTGTGCCGTCGTCCGGCCGTGGGGCTGGCCCGAGGCCGCCGTCGCGGTGCCCGCCGCCGCCCTGCTGGTCGCCACCGGAGCGATATCGCCCGCGCACGCGTTGGAGGAGGCCGAACGGCTGGGACCGGTGGTCGGGTTCCTGGCGGCGGTGCTGGTGCTGGCGCAGCTGTGCGACGAGGAGGGGCTGTTCCACGCCTGCGGGGCGTGGATGGCCCGGACCGCCGCGCGGCCCGGACGGCTGCTGGTGCAGGTGTTCGCCCTGTCCTCGGTGATCACCGCGGTGCTGAGCCTGGACGCGACGGTGGTGCTGCTGACCCCGGTGGTGTTCGCGACCGCCACCCGGCTCGGAGCCCGGCCGAAGCCGCACGTCTACGCCTGCGCACACCTGTCGAACACCGCGTCGCTGCTGCTTCCGGTGTCCAACCTGACCAACCTGCTGGCGTTCGCGGCCAGCGGCCTGAGCTTCACCCGGTTCGCCGCGCTGATGGCCCTGCCGTGGCTGGTGGCGATCGGCGCCGAGTACGCGGTCTTCCGCCGGTTCTTCGCCGCCGACCTGGACAGCGGGGCCCCGCCGCCACCGGACGAGGCGGCCCCCGAGCTGCCGCTGTTCGCGCTCGTCGTGGTGGCCTGCACGCTCGGCGGGTTCGTCCTCACCTCCGCGCTGGGCGTCAATCCGGCGTGGGCGGCCGCGGCGGGGGCCCTCGTGCTGGCCGGCCGGGCGCTCGCCCGGCGCCGCATCACGCCGACGGCGGTCGTCCGGGCCGCGAACGTTCCGTTCCTCGCCTTCGTCGTCGCCCTCGCGATCGTCGTCCGCGCCGTCGTCGACAACGGCCTCGCCACCGCGCTCGGCCACGTGGTCCCCGCCGGCACCGGACTGCCGTCCCTGCTCGCGGTCGCCGTGCTGGCCGCCGTCCTCGCGAACGTGATCAACAACCTGCCCGCCGTCCTGGTCCTCCTGCCGCTGACGGCGGCCTCCGGCCCGGGTGCGGTGCTGGCGATGCTGCTCGGCGTGAACATCGGCCCCAACCTCACCTACGCCGGCTCCCTGGCCACCCTGCTGTGGCGCAAGATCGTCCACCAGCACGGGAGCACCGTCCGGCTGGGCGAGTTCACCCGCCTCGGTCTGCTCACCGTCCCGTCGGCGCTGGTGCTGTCCGTCCTGGCGCTGTGGGTGTCGCTGCGGGCGCTGGGAGGCTGACGGGCGGGGCGCCCGTGGGGCGGGCGCCCCGGGGCGCGGGGGTGTCAGGAGATCATGAAGTCCCGGACCGGCAGGGGGCGGTTGACCACGCGGACGTCGCCGATCCAGCCGTGGAAGACCTGACTGAGCGCGCCGCCGTACTCGTAGCCGCCGAGCAGCCAGGGGTGGCCGAGGGTGCTGAGGCCCTCGGACGGTGTCGAGGGGTTGCGGACGACCTCGCAGCCGTTCACGTACATCCGGGTGAGCCGCTTGTTGTTGACGACCGCGACGTGCCACCAGGCGCCGAGCGGGAGTTCGTGGCCCCAGTTGGTGACGGGGCCGCTCAGGTTGGTCGGGTAGACGCACCACTGCAGTTCCCGCCCGCCGGACAGGCTGAGCGTGGCGACCGGCTCCTGCGGGTCGGTGTCGGGGCCGGTCTTCCCCGCCTCCCCGCTCGTGCCCCAGCGGCTGAGCAGCGCCGTCCAGGCGTTGCGGCCGGCGTCCCAGTCGGCCGGCAGCTTGAAGAACGCCTCGAAGGTGTAGCCCTGCTGGAAGGTGTCGGCGTTCATCGGGGCCTTGGCGACGGTCTGCAGGTACGCGCCCTGGACCGGCTTGCCCCGGCCCCCGAAGTAGAGGCTGCCGCGGCCGGGCTGGTCGGGGTGCGACTCGGTGGACCAGGTGAGCGTCCCGGCCGGGCTGCCCGGGGCGGTCTGCTTGACGAGGTCGTTGCCGTGACCGCTCAGGTCCTTGACGACCTGGGAGTCGGCGACGGCGCTGCCGGCCGGCCGGCCGCCGTCGAAGCGCCAGTAGGCGACCGTGCCCGGGATCGTCAGCTGACGCGCGGGGCGGGCCGGGCGGGCCGGGACCGGGGCGAAGCCGGCGAACCGCCGCGCGAAGTCCACCTGCACCGAGAAGCTGTCCACCGGGCCGGTCAGCTCGATCTCCTCGCTGGCGAGGCGGTTGACCTTCTCCGCGGCCAGCTGCTGGATCCAGGGCGAGTACGTCCGCACGTCGATGGTGTTGCGGTCCAGGTCGAAGCGGTAGGCGCGGATCATCGCCGCGCCGCCGTAGTACCGGTTCTGGTAGTTGGTGATGTGGACGTGGACGTCGTGGCCTGCCTTGTTGGTCAGCGTGGTGCTGCCGGGCGGCCAGTAGTGGCCGTTCAGGGTGAGGAAGATCTGGTCGTTGCCGCTGATCAGCCTGTCCCAGAGCGCGTGCCCGTGGTCGGACAGCTGGGCGGCGCCGCCGTCGTCGGCGTAGGCGAGGTCGTGGGTGGTGAGGATGACCGGCACGGTCGGGTGCTGGGCGATCACCGAGTTCGCCCAGGCGAAGCCGCGGTCGGACAGCCGCCAGTCCAGCGAGAGCACCATCCAGTCCCGGCCCGCTCCCCGGAACAGATGGTAGGTGTTGTAGCCGTCCGGGCTCGCGCCCTTGAAGGTCGCCGAGCGGGCGAACCGGGCCGGGTTGAAGGTGTCCAGGTACGCCGTCCGGCCCCGCTGGTCGTCGCTGCCCGAGCCGACGTCGTGGTTTCCGGCCAGGACGCTGTAGGCCGCGCCGTGGCGGTCGAGGAGGGTGAAGGCCTTGCCCGCGGCGGCGAACTCCTCGGCCTTGCCGTTCTGGGTGACGTCGCCCAGGTGCGCGAGGAAGACGAAGTTCTCGTCGCTGCCGTCCAGCACGTGGCGCAGCGAGGCCTCCAGCGGGGCGGGGTGGATCCGGTCGTCGTCGAAGAGGTACTGGGTGTCGGGCATCACCGCCAGCGAGAAGCGGGGGCCGTCCGGGTCCGGATCCCAGGCGCCCCGGCCGTCGTCCGCGGCGGCGGGCGCGCCGAAGGCGTCGGCCGTCGCGTCGGCGGGCTCGTCCGCCGACGCCGTCGCCGTGGAGCCCGCCCCGAGGACCGCCAGCCCGGCGCCTACCAGCCCCGTCGCGCGCAGGAAGGCGCGGCGTCCGGCCGCCGCCGGCGCGTCGGAGTCGAACCCGACGGTCCGCGGGCAGCTCGACCCGTGGTCGTCGTGGGGAAGGTCGTTCTGATGGTGGTTCATCGGGGCAGCTCCTCGGGCCGTGCACGGTGATCGCGACGTTAGGGGCACGACGCGGACCGCCGATCGGACGGCCGGCCTCCGCACGGTGAACGCCCGGGGAACGTCCCCCGCGGGCCTGTTCCCCGTCCGGCTTCTGCTGCTGGGTCAGTGGCCGGGTCAGTGGCCGCCCTCGGGTTCGGTGCAGCCGCCGTCCAGGTACATGCCGTGCGGGTGGATGTCGGGCGGGGAGGTCAGCAGGCCGCTGACGCACAAGACGGCTTCGGGGATTTGGAGGTCGAATCCGGGGGCGCCGGTGGAGGTGCGGACGTTGACCAGCTCGGCGGGGTAGCCGAGGCGTTGGAGCGCCGCGCGGAGGCCGGCTTCGTCGAGGACGGCCGGCGTGCCGGCGGGCCGCAGGGCGTCCGCGATCCGTGCCGCGTGGGCCTCGCCGCGGCACTGGGCGTCGGCGAGGAGCCTGACGGTCTGTTTGTAGGCGTGGTTCTCCGCGTACTTGTCGGCCCAGGTACCGCCGTCGCCCGTGGGGGCGGCGGCCGGGGCGGACGGCGGTGTGGCGGCGACGCCCGCGCATGTCGCCGCGACCTGGGGGAAGAGCCGGTCGTGGCGGGCCAGGGCCTCGGCCCCGGCCTGGCCGGGCTCGCGGGATTCGGTGTGTGATGCGTTGCTCGGTGCGCTCGTCGATCCGCAGCCGGCGAGCGCCAGCGCCGTCACGGCCGCCGCCAGGCCGGTGGCTGTCCTGCTCCAGGTGTGCCTCATCTGCCTTCTCCCCCTCGGTCGTTGACCCTCGGTCGTTGACCCTCGGCCCGTTGCCCCCCGATCACCGGATGATTGTCGCGCACGAGGGCGGCGGCGGGCGGGTCAGTCAGCGAACGGGCCGGTGTCTCCGAAGGCGAGGCGGGTGAAGTGCTCGGCGATGCGGTGGTGGCCGGCCTGGTCCGGGTGCAGGTCGTCGGGGAGCGGGTGGTCGTCGTGGTCGGTCCGGCCGTAGAGCGAACGGCCGTCCAGGTAGTGCAGGTTGAGGTCGCCGTCGGCGGCGCGGGCGGCGACGATGCGGGCGAGTTCGGTCCGGATGACGGTGAGGGTGAGGCGGCCCGCCGCGGTCTCGGCCGGGTCGCCGGTGGCCCGGAAGCGCAGTGCCCCGGTGCTGAAGTCGACGGCGAGGGGCCCCGGGGTGTCCTCCTGGATCGGGCAGAGGATCGGGGAGACGACGAGCAGCGGCGTGGCCGGGTGTCCTTCGCGGACGGTGTCGAGGAAGCCGTGCACCGCCGGGACGAAGGCGCGCAGGCGCATCACGTCGGCGTTGACGAGGTTGATGCCGATCTTCAGGCTGATCAGGTCGGCGGGGGTGTCGCGGATGGCGCGGGCGGTGAACGGGTCGAGCAGCGCGCTGCCGCCGAAGCCGAGGTTGACCAGGTCGACGCCGCCCGAGGCCGCCGCCAGGGCGGGCCAGGTGCCGGTCGGGTGGGTGGCGTTGGAGCCGTGGCTGATCGAGCTGCCGTGGTGCAGCCAGCGACGGCGGGTGCCGTCCGGGACCGGGGTGACGGGGGCGTCGGTGTCGAGGGCGAGGAGTTCGGTGGTCTCGGTGTGCGGGAGCCAGATCTCGACGGTCTTGTCCCGTGCGGGCAGACCGGTGAACCGGGCGGTGCCGGGCGGGCCCTGGGTCAGCTCGACGCGGCCGGTGCCCAGGTCGATGGTGCGCAGGTTGCCGCCGGACACCGTGGTCTGCGCCGTCAGCTGCCCGTCGACGAGGAGGTCGTACACCCCGTCGGGCGGGGTGGGCACGCCCACGTAGGCCCGCTTGGTCGGGACGGTGTGCAGGTCGATCGCGGTGGCGCGGGTGCGGAAGGCCAGCCGGACGCCGGTGGGCTGGGACTCGGCGATCGCGAGCTGTTCGTCGGGGATCTGCCGGCGGGCCCGGGCGGGCAGGCGGTGCGGCAGCAGGCCGCGTTCGGTGTGCTCGACGTCGAGGTGGCCGTGCAGCAGGGCCTCGGTGACGGGGGTGGTGAAAGAGGTGTTCATCGCTGTTCCATCGCGTTCTGCGCGGGCCCTGCCCGCGCCATGTGCTTTCTGCCATCCGGCTATAGTCAGTATGGGATTACCTAATGAGTTTAGGCAAATGGGATTACAGCCTTGGATTCCCGGTCCTGGATCCCCAGGCCTTGGCTGTCGGCGGCGGCCACGGCCGCGGCGTCAACCCGCCAGGATGACCGTCTCCGCCGGACCGGAGAAGCCGGCCTGCTGGGCCGGGGCGCCGGTCGCGGCGAGGCGGCGGTGCTCCTGCGGACTGACGCCGCGGACGCGCTTGAAGGCCGCCGAGAGGGCGAAGGCGTTGCTGTAGCCGACCTTGCGGGCCGCGAAGGCGACGGTGCACTCGGGTTCGCGCAGCAGGTCGGCGGCGACGGCCAGCCGCCAGCCCGCCAGGTAGGCCATCGGCGGTTCGCCGACCAGGCCGGTGAAGCGGCGGGCCAGGCCCGCCCGCGACACCCCGACCCGCTGGGCGAGGTCGGCGACCGTCCAGGCGGTGGCCGGGTCGTCGTGCATCAGCCGCAACACCGGTCCGACGACGGCGTCGTGCTGGGCGCGGTACCAGGCCGGGGCGCCGGAGTCGGGGGCGGCAAGCCAGGAGCGCAGCACGGAGACGACCAGCAGGTCCAGGATGCGGTCCAGGACCAGCTCCTGACCGGGCTCGTTGCGCCCTATCTCGGCGGCCAGCAGGTGCACCAGGGTGTCGTCGGCACCGGTGCCGGCCGGGCGGACCAGCAGGGCCGGCAGGCAGGCGAGCAGGCGCTGACCGATCTCGTGCTCGGCCTGGTAGGTGCCGGACAGGACCACCGAGGACGCCTGGTCGCCCTCCCGGCCCTGCCCCCAGGTCCGGACGCCGAGCGACATCACCTCGGAGACGTCCACACCGCCGCGCGTGCAGACCTGCCCGGGGCCGACGATCACGTCCACGGGGGTGTCGGGGTCGTCCGCCACCGTGTACGGCTCCGGGCCGCGGACGATCGCCACGTCGCCGGGGTGCAGCAGCAGCGGCGTGCCGCGCTCGGGCAGGATCCAGGCCTCGCCGCGAACCATCGTCACCACCGACAGCGGGGCCCGGTCCTCGATCCGCAGCGACCACGGCGGGGTGAGGATCGAGCGCAGCAGGAACGCACCGCGGGCCTTGGGGCCGTCGAGGAGTCCCGTCAGAGTGTCCATGGCCCCAAGTGTAGACGGCAAGACATCATTTGACGGTTCGTCATTTGAGAGGGTCTTGAGTGATCGAGGTGGCCCGAGCGGCCCGGATGCCGGATGATCGGCGCACGGGGGACGAACCGATACGCAGATACGCAGATACGCAGATACGCAGAGACAGTGAGGGGCTACGAAGATGGAACTGGCACGCACACTCGCACTGGTGGCGGCCACCGTCACCTGTGGACTGACCGCCGGGTTGTTCTACGCCTTCGCGTGCTCGGTCATGCCCGCGCTCGCGCGGGTCGAGGACCGCACCTTCATCGAGGTCATGCAGCGCATCAACGTGGCCATCCTGAACGGCTGGTTCGTCCTCGGCTTCGTCGGCGCCCTCCTCACCACCGGCGCCGCCGTCGCCCTCCACCTGCCCTCCGACGGCCACCACGCGCTACCCGCCACCGTGGCCGCCCTGGTGCTCTACATCGCCGCGATCGGCGTCACCCGCTCCGTCAACATCCCGCTCAACGACGAGCTCGCCGCCGGCGGCGAGCCCCGACGCATCACCGACCCGGCCGCCGTCCGGGGGCGCTTCGAAGCCCGCTGGGTCCGCTTCAACGTGCTTCGCGCCCTGCTCTGCACCGCCGCCGTCGCCTGCCTCGCCTGGGCGCTGATCCTGCACGGCCAGGCCTGACCCCGCGCCCGGCCGGACCCCCGGATACGACTTCGAACTCCCGCGTGCCTCGTGGGAGTTCGAAGTCGTATCCGGGGGCTATGGCCCGTCCGGCGGATCTTGCCCCGGACAGGGCCTAGCCGCAATGCCGGTGACTTTGTGGTCGGTGTCTCGTTGGTTGTGGTGTGGCGAGGGTGGGGCAGGTCAAGGCGCCTGCGAGTGAGCGGATATCGGACCG
>NZ_JBFBHW010000080.1:0-26433 GCF_040685395.1 Kitasatospora sp. NPDC088779
ACACGGACCCGGCCGCCACGAGATCCTGAAAACGAGTCCGTGCCGCAAGAACCAAAGCCGGACAGTTGGGGGGAATCCCCTATCGAACACCCTCTGAGACGAAGTGGTTGTCGTAGCGGAGCCCGGTGTGGACGGCGTGCCCGTGCACGGCGTACTCCAGGACGACCACGGACGTGTCGGGGTCCCGGTGGACGGCCAGTTCGTCCGCGCCGGTCAGGACCATCGCGTCGCCGTAGCCCCGGTACAGGTCGGCGACCGCCTGGCGGCCCTGGACTCGGCGCGGGTAGCCGGGGACGGAGACCACGTACTCGACGACGACGTCCTCGGCCAGGAGGTCGAAGAAGTGGCCGCCGTCGACCAGACCGGCGAGGCCTTCCTGGATGATCCGGAAGAACGGGTCCAGCGCCGCGAAGTCCTCGAGGTTCCCGATGGTCATGGTCACGCACCCGCCTTTGCGGTCCAGGCGTGGGCGTTGCGCTGCGCGAACTCCCGGAACGCGGTCGGCATGCAACCGGTGGTGCGGCCGGTGCCGCCGAGAACGAGTGTGGTGTGCGGTGATCCGGTCATGGCTCCATGGTGAGGGGCCCGGGAGCGGACGCCCGCCATTGAGTTCTTCGGGGTGGTTGGGGTCACCCCGTCAGAGGGCCGGTGTGGCCGCGCCGCCGACGCCGACACCGGCGCCGACCGCCGGCCACCTGCCGCCGGGCCCGGGGCGGACTCCGGCTCACCCGCCTCGCGGTGATGGCCTCCTACCGGCCGCCCCGGGGCGCAGGCGGCCTGCGAGCGGGCGGTCAGGCCGCCGGCCAGTTGCGCAGCAGTGCGTCGAGGGCGTCGAGGATGCGCGCCCAGGTGTCCTCCGTGCCGCGCGGGGTGTGCTGGAAGCTCCCGGCCCGTTCCAGGGCCACGTAACCGTGGAAGGTGCTGCCGAGCAGCCGGACGGCGTCGGTCTCGTCGGGTTCCGCGAGGTCGTAGCCGCGCAGGATCGCGCGCGTCATCTGCGAGTGCCGGACGCCGGCGCTGGCGCGCGCGGTCTCGGGGTCGAGTTCGAGCTGCGCGGCGGCGTAGCGACCGGGGTGTTCGCGGGCGTAGTCGCGGTAGGCGTTGGCGAAGGCGGCCAGGGCGTCCTTGCCGGCGCGTCCGGCCAGGGCGGCGGCGACCCGGTCGGCGAGTTCCTCGAGTGCGAGCAGGGCGATTCTGGTCTTGAGGTCCTGGGAGTTCTTGACGTGCGAGTACAGGCTCGCGTCCTTGACGCCGAAGTGTCGTGCCAGCGCCGAGACCGTGACCTTGTCGAAGCCGACCTCGTCGGCCAGTTCCGCTCCCGCCCGGGTGAGTCGTTCCGCGTTCAGTCCTACGCGCGCCATGGCCTTCCCTCCGATCGACTGAGGCCATTATACATTTGCCTAATAGTCCTAGGTAATTTACGTTGGCTCCTATGAAGCCGTTGACCGACCAAGAGATCCGTGCCGCCTTCGTGAACTGCACCAAGGGCGAGGCGAAGCGACTGCACATCCCCCGCGACCTGGCCGAACAGCCCTGGGACGACCTGGACTTCCTCGGGTGGCGCGACCCGCAGGCGCCCGATCGCGCCTACCTCGCGGCCGAGTCGGACGGCCGCGCGGTGGCGGTCGCGCTGCGCTCCTCCGGTGCCGCCTCCTGGCAGGCCCGCCGCAGCATCTGTTCGCTCTGCGTGACCACCCACACCGGGGGCGTCTCGCTGCTGGTCGCACCCCTGGCCGGGAAGGCCGGCAAGCAGGGCAACTCCGTCGGCGCCTACATGTGCAGCGACCTCGCCTGCTCGCTCTACGTGCGCGGCAAGCGGGAGACCGGTACCCGGCTGCACGAGTCGCTCACCGTCGAGGAGAAGATCCGGCGCACGGTGGCCAACGTCGCCGCCTTCGTCGCCAAGGTCACCGCGTCACCCGTGTGACCCGCGTGACCCATGGCGGGCATCGCCCCGGTTCGCGGCAGAACGCGCGGGTTCCCGGAATGCTGAGCGCCGAGGAGTCGGAACCCGCACGTCAGCCGGTGGCCGCGGTGGATCCCGGGTACGGGTTCGCCCAGACGTCCGACGCAAAACGCCCGCGCCGTGACCGAGAAGGTCGGCCGGGTTGGCGTTGACGAGATCGGAGACGGCAAGCGGCTCGTCGGCGCCGACTGCCGGTCGCTCTGTCACACCCTGCTGACATGATCGTCCGAACAGTGGGACGAAAAGGGTGGGTGTGGACCTGACGGTGGAACAGGCGGCGCGGCAGATCACGGCGGAGGTCGTCGCACAGGCGCCGGAGGGCTGGACGAAGTGCGTGCTGCGCGGGCACGGGAGCCGAGGGAGCGTCGGCCTGTCCGGCGGCGGGTACGTGGTGCCGAGCCGTCCGGGCTCCTTCTTCCGGACAACGGCGGCCCGCGCTACGTCGCCTCCTCCGTCACCGCCTGGCTCGGCCAGATCCTGGGCCAGCCCGATCCGCACGCCCCGCAGCAGTCCGGGGACGACTCGCGCCAGCTGGTGGCCTCAGCCCTGGACGAACGGCTCGCGCCGGGCGTCCAGGCGATCCACCTCAATGACGTCCCGTCACCCGTCGACCTCGCCCCGCTGCGCACCCTCCCCGGACTGCGTTCCCTCGACCTGTCCCGTTGCCCCACCGCGGACTTGGCGTTGCTGGCCGATCTCCCCGGCCTGCGCTACCTCGCCCTCTCCGCCACCCAGTGGACAGCCCTGATCGCCGCCGACCGCCTCCCCACCCACCTTGCAGCCGCTCGCCTGGCCGGAGCCCCACCCCTCACCGTCGTCCTCGACCTGCTCGCCGCCCTCGGCGTCGACACCTCCACCGCCCACCGCCTCTCCGACACCGTCGAGGAGGCCTCCTGACACTGTGGCCACCTACGTCCACCAGGTCGGTGCCGGCGCGACCTCGGCCGGTTGAATGTCGTGAGGCGTTCCCCCCGGAAGGGGCGCGACGGCAGAGCCGGTCAGGTCAGGATCCGCAGGCTCACGCTGCCCCACCCCTGGGCCGCGCGGACGCTCCCGAGCGTCCGCGCAGCCCGCCCCCTACCTGGGGAGCTTGGCGGTTCGCTCTGGATAGGCCACGGGAGCCGGGTCATGGGGCAGTTCGCGGTCTCGGGTCTCGGGGAGGCAGGTGGCGGCGATGGCCGCCAGTGCGTAGGCGAGCCCCGCGAAGAGGGCGATGCTCGCCGCGAGTCCGAGGCGTCCGGAGAGGTAGCCGACGAGGGCGGGGAAAGCGGCGCTGACGATGCGGCCCAGGTTGTAGCAGAAGCCCTGCCCGGTACCCCGGACGCGGGTGGGGTACAACTCCGCGAACAGGGCGCCCAGTCCGCCGGGGATGCCGGCCGAGAAGAACCCGAGCGGCGCGCCCGCGATGAGGGTGCCGAGATCACCGAGTGGCAGCAGCAGGTAGGGAACGAGGGTCACGAGGCAGCACAGGGCGAAGAGGACGACGTTGCGGCGGCGGCCGACCCGGTCGGAGAGCCACCCGGATGCGAGGTAGCCGAGGAACGAGCCGGCGATGAAGACCGCGAGGTGCCCGCTGCTGCCCATCACCGACAGGTGCCGGGTGGTGTGGAGGTAGGTGGGCAGGAAGGTGGTGAGGGCGTAGTAGCCGCCGTGGCTGCCGAGCCCGAGCAGCGCGCCGAAGACGGTGACCCTCAGCAGGCCGGGGCGGAAGATCTCCGTCGGCGAGGCCTTCTCCCGCCGCCGCTGGTCGGCCGTGGGGTCGGCGATCCCGCGGCGGAGGGCGAGCACCAGCAGGGCGGGCAGCACGCCGAGCCAGAACATCGCCCGCCACGCCCAGGCCTGCGGCAGGACGGCGACCAGCACCGAGTAGGCGGCGAGGGTGAGGGCCCACCCGACGGCCCACCCGCTCTGCACCGCCCCGAGGGCCCTCCCCCGGTACCGCGTGGTCACGTACTCGCTGATCAGTACCGCGCCCGCGGCCCACTCACCGCCGAAGCCGATGCCCTGTAGGCACCGGAAGGCCAGCAGGGACTCGAAGCCGTCGGCGAAGCCGACGAGCGCGGTCGCCACCGCGTACCAGGCGATGGTGAAGCGCAGGACGGCCACCCGGTCCCACCGGTCGGAGGCCGCCCCGGCCAGCCAGCCGCCGAGCGCGGTGCAGACCAGGGTGACCGAGGAGGCCAGCCCGCCCTGGCCGTTGGTGAGATGCCACAGCGCGGTGAGGGTCGGCAGCACCAGGCCGTAGATCTGCGCGTCGGCCCCTTCCAGCGCCCAGCCGCCGAAGGTGGCCCAGAACGCCCGTCGCCCCCCGGGCGACGCCGAGCGGTACCACTGACGCATGCTCGCTCCTTACCCGAGGTCGGTGCGGTAGCAGTCGGTGCGGTAGCAGTCGGAGCGGTGCCGGAAGGAACCAACGACCGGCACGGCGCAGCGGCAGCGCCTCCGCGGCACCGGCCGCCCTGAACGTGAGCACGTCAGTACGTCGTCGAACATGCAGGCCAATATGACAGTCGGTCAGGTGAAGGTCCAGAGGCCCCCGGTCCTGGGCCCCCGGACCTACCATCGACGGGTGATCTGCGAACCGGCCGAGTCGGTGGAGTCGGTGGACACCCACGCCCACGTGTTCCACCGCGGCCTGCCCAGGGCCGACCGCCCCCGCTAGGTGCCGGACTACGACGCCCTCCCGGCGACGTACCTGGCGCTGCTCGACCGGCACGGCATCGGCGGCGCGGTCCTCGTCCAGCCGAGCTTCCTGGGATCGCGCAACGAGTTCCTGCTCGGCTGCCTGGCCCGGCACCCCGCCAGGTTCCGCGCCGTCATCGTGCTGGACCACGACCGCCCCTGCCGGCCGGACGCGCTCGCCCCGCTCGCCCTCGACGGCGTCGCGGGCATCCGCCTCAACCTGATCGGTCGGCGGGTGCCCGACCTGGCCGGGCCGCACTGGCGGCAGGTGGCCGCACTGCTGGCCGAGCGCGGGCAGCACCTGGAGGTGCACGCGGCGGGCGGACAGTGGACGGCGATCGCGCCCGCCCTCCGTAGCTGGCCGTCCCCCGTGGTGATCGACCACCTCGGCCTGCCGGGCGCGTCCGAGGGCGCCGATCGCGCGGTACTGGATCTGGCCACGCGCGACCACGTGTGGATCAAGGCCTCCGCGCCCTACCGCTGCGCCCCCGGCGCGCCCGACGCGCCGGGCCTCATGCTGCGGCGCGTGCTGGAGGAAGCGGGCCACCAGCGCCTGCTGTGGGGCAGCGACTGGCCCTGGACCCGCCACGAACGCGGCAGGACGTTCGCCGATTGCCTCGCCTGGCCGGCCGCGCACGTCGGCCCGTCGGTCCTGCGCGCCGCCGTCACCGTGAACCCGGCCCGGCTGCTGAACTGGTCGCCCCGGCGACGAGCAGCCGCCGGACCGCAGGCACCGGCCTGAACGATCATCTGGCCACGCCAGCGGCCCGGCGGCCGGTGAGGGCGCGGAGCGTCAGGGAGCGGGGATGCGCTGGGCGAGGAAGAGGGCGGCGCGGTCGAGTGCCTGGTCGGCTTCGTCGAGGGGGCCGCCCGCGAAGGCCTGGAAGACGTGGGGGGCGTCGGCGGTGATGTCGAGGATGACGTCGACTCCGGCGTCGCGGGCGCGGGCGGCGAGGCGGGTGGAGTCGTCGAGGAGGATCTCGTTGGCGCCCACCTGGATGAGGAGCGGGGGGAAGCCGGTCAGGTCGGCGAAGAGGGCCGGGCTGAGGAGGGGCTGCGCGGGGTCCTGGCCGGCGAGGTACATGGCCCCGGTGTGCATCACGGCCTCGCGGGTGAAGATCGGGTCGATGCCCTCCTTGGTCGTCATGCTCTCCCCGCTCCGGGTGGCGTCCACGCCCGGGGAGAAGGCCACGATCGCGGCGGGCAGCGGCAGGCCCGCGTCGCGGGCGGCGAGGGCGGTGGTGACCGCGTAACCGCCGCCGGCGGAGTCCCCGGCGAACGCGATGGCGGACGGGTCCAGGCCGCTGTCGAGGAGGGCGCGGTAAGCGCTCAGGTTGTCTTCCAGACCAGCCGGGAACGGGTGCTCGGGGGCCAGCCGGTAGTCCACCGAGTACGCGTCGAACCCGGTCCTCGAGACGAGTTGCGCGGTCAGCGACAGCGCGGTCTCGGGAGAGCCGAAGACGAAGCCGCCACCGTGGAAGTACAGGATCGTGCCCGGGCGCGCGCCGCTGTCCGGTGTGACGTGCAGGGCGGGCCGGCCGCCGAGCGCGGCCTGAGTGGTGCGGACGTCGTCCGGCACGATCATCGTGTCCATCAGCGCCCTGAACCCGGCGCGCAGCTCCTCGACGGAGCGCCGGCCCTCCGGCCGGGGCCGGCGGAGCATCGCGTCGATCTTGGCGAGCTGTTCCTTGCTCATCTGCGCTCCTCCTATGGAATGACTTCCTCTACACTATATGCTGTGGAATATACATCGGATGGCATCGCCGACCTCCAAGGATTCTTCGCGGATCTCGTCCGCTGCGAGACGCGCCTGTACAACGCGCTGAACGACCGCCTGCGCGAGCGGCACGGGATCGTGACCTCGCAGTTCGAGTTCCTGCGGTTCCTGCGCGAGCACCCGGGGGCCCGAGTCGCCGACCTCGCCGCGGAGTTCGCCATCGGAGCCGGCGCGACCAGCAAGGGCGTCGACCGCCTGGAGAAGCAGGGCTGGGTCGTCCGCCAGGCCAATCCGGCGGACCGCCGGTCCTCGCTCCTGGCCCTGACCGACGACGGTTCACAGCTCCTGGACGCCGCCGAGGCGACCTTCGCCGCGGGCCTGAGCGAACTGGTCGAAGGCACCCTCGACCAGTCCACGACGGCAGCCGCCGCCCGGGCCCTCCGCCGGCTGCGCTCCGCGCTCGAACGCGACCAGGTCGGCACCCCCACCGGCTGAAGGCGCAAACCCGGTCAACTGCCCGGCCACGTGCGGCCCGGCGACACCGCGCTCCTCCGCCGTCACCTTCGGTGAAGGCCCGGCTGGGGTTGCCTCCGCGGCCGGCAAGGCGCAGGCTGGAGCTGTCCCCTGGAAGCCGCGTAGGGCGAGAGCCCCACGGAAAGCAGGGAGTTCGGGAGCGTCACCGCCCGTCCGGAGGAGCGGCCCATCCCGAGCACACCCGGGTGAAACGAAACAAACCGTCCGGTCCGACTGCGCACGGACGGAGGCCCCCGGCGGGGGTCGCTCTCGGAACAGCATCTCGCCGCGTCGTACGCGACGCTCCGTCCGGCCAGTGAGCACGGACGGCACCAACGAAGGCATTCGAAAGCATTGCAGGCGTCAGGAACGAGAGTGTAAGTCGCAGGAGCAGTAGAGGCCCCCTCCTGGTAGAGGGGGCCGACGCCTGCGTCGGGCAGGCCTCGCCACCGCTTCAAGCCCTCCCCTGTCGGCTTCGGTGCCCGTCCAGGGCAGGGCTCAGTCGTCCAGCGAGAGTGCGTTCTTGGCCTGCGCGACGGATTCCTCCGAGGCGGGTCCGCCGGGGTTCTCGGTGGCCAGGGCCTGGTTGAGGGTGACGAACGGGCGCATCCGCCGCTCGTAGCGGGCATACGCGGTGCGGTGGTCGCCGCCGGCCCGGGCAAGGCAGTCGGCCAGCACGTGGGCGCCCACGAGGGCCAGGCTGGTGCCCTGCCCCGAGAGGGGGGAAGGGCAGTAGCCGGCGTCTCCGAGCAGGGTCACCCGGCCCCGCGACCACGGGTCCATGCGGATCTGGGCCATGGCGTCGCAGTAGAAGTCGGGGGCCGTCCGGGCGGCCTCGGCCAAGCGGGTCCCTTCCCATCGCATCGACGCGAGCTTGTCCACGACGAGCTGCCGGAGGGCGCCCCCGCCGCGGAGGTCGTGGGCGAGGGGCACGGACTCGAAGCCGAAGGCGATCCTGAGTTCGGTGTTGTCGCGTACGGGCATGATGCCGAAACCCGTGTCGCCGCCCCGCAGCCACACCTGCCAGTCGTCCAGGGCGAGGAAGTTGTCCGCGCTGAACACCGAGAGGTAGCTGCCCAGGTGGTGGGCGAAGTGCTCCTCCGGACCGAAGGCCAGGCGCCGTACGGTGGAGTGCAGGCCGTCGGCCCCGACCACGAGGTCGAAGGTGCGGGACGGTCCGTGCGCGAAGTCGACGCGCACGCCGGTCTCGTCCTCGTCCAGCGCGGTGATGCTGTCGCCGAAGAGGTACTCGACGCCTGCGCGCGTGTGCTCGTGCACCATCCTCACCAGGTCCTCGCGCAGCACCTCGAGGTCTTCGCTGTCGAGCCGTCCGCTGCTGAAGGTCGCCTCGGTGGAGCGGCCGACCTCGCGGCCGTCGGGGTCGAGGATCGACATGCCGCGCATCCGGGTCCGTACGCGGCTCGCCTGCTCCAGCAGGCCCATCCGCTCCACGACTTCCAGCGCGACACCGCGGATGTCCACGGCCTGGCCGCCGGGGCGTTGGCCTGGAGCGCGTTCGACGACAGTGGGCGCGAAGCCGTGGCGGCGCAGCCAGTAGGCGAGGACGGGCCCGGCGATTCCGCCGCCGGAGACGAGTACGGTCTGCATGAGAAGCTCCCCAGTGCTCTGTACGGTGTACGCGCCCTGAACGTACGTCGTACGCGTAGACCGTTCAACCAGCCATCTGCACGCCGTGTACTAGGGCAGAAGCCTTCGGTTCGACACTGCCGCTGCTACCCTCTGTACTAGCACAGGACAGGAAGGCGGCAGGTCGTGACGAAGGCCACAGGCACAGCCGGTGATCCGCCCTATCTGCGCATCGTCGCCGCGATCCGGCGGCGCATCGCGGACGGTGAACTCGCTCCCGGGGACCGGGTTCCCTCGACCCGGCAGATCGCCGGGGAATGGGGCGTCGCGCTCGCCACCGCCACCAAGGCCCTGACCACCCTGCGCCTGGAGGGACTTGTCGAGGCCCGACCCCGGGTCGGCACGGTCGTCGCCGGAACCGCCCCCGCCGTGCCGGCCCGCAGGCGCCCGTCACCCGCCCCGGACTCCGAGCAGGCGCAGGAGCAGGAGCTGAGCCTCGACCGGATCGTCCGCACCGCCATCGAGATCGCCGACGCCGAAGGGCTCTCGGCGCTCTCCATGCGCGGCGTCGCGGCCCGCCTCGGCGTCGCGGCGATGTCGACCTACCGGTACGTCCCGAGCAAGGAAGACCTCGTCCTGCGCATGGCCGACGCCGCGTTCGGCGAGAAGTCCTACCCCGCGGAAGCCCCCGAGGATTGGCGTACCCGCATCGAGCTGGGCGCCCGGACCCTGTGGAGCCTGTACCGGCAGCACCCGTGGCTGGCCCAGCTCGGCTGCCTCACGCGCCCGCTGCTCGTACCCAATCTGATGGTCCACGGCGAGTGGGTGCTGGGCGCCCTCGACGGCCACGGACTCGACCCCACGACACTGTTCGACATCCACGTCCTGCTCTACAGCCATGTCCAGGGCCTGGCGGTGCACCTGGAGATGGAGGCGCACGCCGAAGCCGCCACGGGCCAGTCGGAAGACCAGTGGATGGACAGCCGCGCCCCCGCCCTCCAGGAGCTGGTGGAATCCGGCCGCTTCCCGGCCTTCACCAAGGCGGTCGGAGCCTTCGAGGACGGCTACGACCTGCGTCTCGACGCGCTCTTCGAATTCGGCCTCAAGACGCTCCTCGACGGCCTGACTTCCGCCGTCGAAGGCCAGGAAGCCGGCACGGGCGGTACCGCCGCGATCGGGGGACCTCACCGTCCGGCGGCATCGCGGCGGCCTGCGGCTGACCGTTGACCGTCGTACCGCTGAAGTCCTTTGCGCGTGCTGCCGCCCGGATGATGAGGTGGAAGGGTGACCGACCCTCATGAGATCTCAGCCGTGCGGCCGTTGACACTGGCTTGGGTGGGCCGGCACCTGGAGGCCGGCGAACGGATCGTCGGAATCGAGGCGCTGCACGGCGGCATCACCGCCGAAATGCGGAGGCTGACCATCGGCACGCGGGACGGAGGCACCCGCGACCTGGTGCTGCGGAGTTTCGTCGACCCGTTCTCCGTGGAACGCGCCGAGGACTGGCTGGACAGGGAGGCCGGCGCCCTGGCCCTGCTGGCGGGGACCGGCGTGCCGGCTCCCGCGCTGGTCGCGGTTGATCCGAGCGCCGCACAGTGCGAGCATCCGTCTCTCCTCATGACGCATCTGGCGGGCCGGACGGTCCTCGACGATGAGGGGGTGGAGGAACGCGTCCCCCTGCTGGCCCGTCAGCTCGTGGCGATCCACGCGCTGCGGCCCGCCGAACGGCCCCGGGATTATGTGGCGTTGACGACCGCCGACACCGTCGTGGTGCCGAAGGGCGCCGACGCGGCGGCATGGGCCGCGGCGATCGACGTGATCCGCAGGCCCCCGCCGCCCGGTGAAGGGCGGTTCCTGCACCGGGACTTCCAACCCGGCAACGTGCTGTTCGACGTGCCGCCCCCAGGGCCGGCAGGTGCGCGGATCACCGGCGTCGTCGACTGGGCGGCGGCCTCCTGGGGCCCGGCGGATCTCGACGTGGCGCACTGCTCCACCAATCTCGCGCTGCTGCACGGCCCGGAGTGGGGTCAGCGGTTCGCCGAGGCGTACGAGGAGGCCGGCGGGGTGCTGGCCGTGACCGCGAGCGAGCGGCTGTACTGGCGGGTGCGGGACGGACTGGCGTGCTCGGAGGAAGTGCGGTCGGTGGCGCAGCCCTGGCAGGAGGCCGGACGGACGGAGCTGACGACGCGAGCCGTGGAGCAGCGGCTGGACGCCTACGTCACCGCCCTGCTGGACGCCCTGGGCTGAGCCAGGGCCGGTCCGGAGCGCGGGCCGGGGTGGCGGGGCCACCCTCACCTTCAATAGCAATATGAAATTATTTATATTGAGAATATCTCGCTCCTCATATGCCTCTTTCGTCACTGCGCACCCAATCACCCTGCACAGGTAGCGGAATTTCGTCGAAGCACTCGACACCGTTCCGCAGTTATGGGACAGTCAATTTGAACCACCTGGTTTTGAGGAGCACAAGTTGCCCGTTTCCAGGAGACTGATCTCGCCCGACGGGCGCATCTGGGAGACCGACGAAATCGTGGCCCGCGTATTCGCCGCCACCGAACTTCTTGCACGCCGTGGCGTCGAACCCGGTTCACGGGTGATGATGAGCGGGGCCAATTCCCCGGAATGGGTCGTCACCCTGCTCGCGCTCATTCACCTCGACGCTTCGGTGGTCCTGGCCGATCATCGAGCCACCCCGTCACAGCGATCGAAGATCCGCACCCAGGCGCGCGTGGTGCTCGAAATCGGCGACGGTGCGGGCCGCACCGCGGCGCCGCGCCCCGCTTCGAACACCGCGGCCGTGCCCGACGTCGCGAGCTGGGCACGGCGTCAGGACGCCGCGATCTCCTGGTCGTCGGGGACGACCGGCAGCCCCAAAGGCATCGTCCGCTCCGGCCGTTCGATCCTGGACAACCTCGCGCTCAGTGCGGAACGCATGGGGTACCGGCCTGACGACGTCTTCCTGCCGATCCTGCCGTACTCCCACCAGTACGGTCTGTCACTGGTCCTCTGCTGGTGGCTGGGCGGAGGCACGCTCGTGGTCTACGGATCGACCACGCGCCTGGACCGTGCGCTCGCGGTCGGCGTGGACCACGGCCTCTCCATCGTCGACGGGGCCCCGTCGACCTACTACAGCCTGCTCAACCTGCTCGACCGTCGCCCCGCCCTCGTGAACGCGCTGGGGACGGTACGAGCCTGGTGCGTGGGCGGCGCGCCACTGGGGAGCAACCTGGCGGCCCGGTTCCACGCCCGCACGGGCCGGCACCTGCTCGACGGCTACGGAGCGACCGAGGCCGGAAACATCGCGCTGGCGCCCCCGACCGATCCGGTCGGATGCGGCACGCCGCTGCCCGGTGTGGTCGTCGAAGTCCACGACGACCACGGCAGGCCGCTTCCCCACGGCCGGCTCGGCGAGCTCGTCGTCCGCAGTGACGGCCTGATGACCGGCCACCTCGGCACTGACGGTGAGATCGTTCCGGCTTCGAGTCCCGTTCACCGCACCGGCGACATCGGCCTGATCGACGACGCCGGCCGCGTCTTCCCGGTCGGGCGCAAGCACGCCGCGCACCGCGACGGTCACACGCTCTATCCCGACCACCTTGCCAAGCTGGCCGAGTCGGCCGGCGCGCAGACGGAGGTCGTCGCGGTCCCCGACGCCCGTCTGGGCTGCCGCCTGGTGTTCGTGATCGCGGACCCGGACGCTCACGAGCCTGCGCACTGGAAACGGCTGCTGCGCCCTGTGTTCGCCCGCTACGAGCAGCCCGATCAGATCGTCGTGCTTCCCTCGCTGCCCCTCACGAACACGGGAAAGCCCGACCGGGCCGTTCTGGAGAAGATCGCCATGAGCTCGCTGTCCGCATCACCCGGGACGACCACCGACGTCACCGCGTCCGGCTCGACCACCGGCTCGGCCGGCGGTGCGAGCGGCTACCGCATCCCCTTCGCCGACCGCGTCGACGCGCTGCGCGCAGTGCGCCGGTACGTGGCCGACAACGAGGACGCGGTGATGGGGATCCTCACCGAGATCTCGCCCCACCACACCGCCGGCGCGGAGATCCGCTCGTTCCTCGCCACCCTGGACGGAGCGGAGGAGGAGATCCGTCGCGTCCGGCCCGGCCGCGTGCCTCGGGTCGCGGTCTTCATGCCCTCCAACATGCCGCTCCATTCCTACGCGCTCTACATGCTCATAGCATCCCTTTACAGCGAAAGAATCACCTTTCGGCCGTCCTCCGAGATCAAAAGCCAGATGCGGCGCTTGCACGACCTGCTGGCACCGGTTCACGGCCTGCCCATCAGCCTTTCCGAGCTCAGTCAGCGCAAGTTCGTGACGGGACCGGTACGCGAAGCGGACCTCATCGTCTTCACCGGCAATTACACCAATGCCGAGACCGTCCGCGAGGGGCTGGCGGAGGACCAACTCCTCCTCTTCTTCGGTAACGGCATCAATCCCTTCGTGGTCGCACCCGACGCCGACCTCACCCGCGCCGTGCACGACGTCACGAGGCTCCGGCTCTACAACTCGGGACAGGACTGCTTCGGTCCCGACGTCGTGTTCACACCTAAGGGCCGCACCGAGGAATTCGTCGACCTGTTGTCCGCCGAACTGGCTTCGCTGCGTTTCGGGCAGAACGGCGACCCCGGCGCCGACTACGGTCCGATCTTCTACGACTCGGCGCTGGTGAACTGCTCGGGCTACCTGGTGCACCATGCCCGCCGTATCCGGCACGGCGGGCGCATCGACCTGCCGTCCCGCAAGATCGAGCCGACCGTGCTGCTCTGGGGCTTCGACGACAAGATCCCCCTCGAGGAGATGTTCGCCCCGGTGTTCAACGTCGTGGCCTACCCCAGCGCGAGGCTGTTGCGTGAACGGCTGTCGAACCCCTACTTCAGCGAACGCGCGCTGGGAGCGATGGTCTACGGGAACGATCCGCAGACGGTGGATGTCCTGGCCAGGCGTCACCAGACCTGTGTCGACCACACGCTGCTCGACGCCGAGGACGGCAACCGCCCGTTCGGCGGATTCGGGATGCGGGCGAACTACATCTCCTACGGCGGCGAGCGGCACGCCGAACCGCTGCTCATGTCGCAGGCCGTGGCGCAGACCCTCCCGGCGGCTGCGCCCGTCACGGCGAGTGGGGAGTGACCCAGGTGAGCAAGGTGAGCAAGGTGAGCCAGGTGAGCCAGGTGAGCCAGGTGAGCAAACGGTACGCCGACGCGTGGTCCGCAATCGTCGACCTGCTGGTGGCGAACGGGGTGGACACCTGCTTCGGATTGCCCGGCGACGATCTGGAGTTGCTCCGCGCCCTCGACGCCGCCGGCCTGGACCTCGTGCCGTGCCGTGACCAGCGCAACGCGATGTACATGGCGACCGGTTACGCGCTGCAGTCCGGCCGGCTCGCCGTATGCGCACTGGGCAAGGGCCCGGCTGTCACCCACGCGGCCACGGGGCTGCTCGAAGCGCGGGAGTCCGGTGCACCCGTCCTCGTGCTCGCCGCCGGCGTGCCCGAACGCCGCCGGGGCAGCGGCGGATTCCAGGAACTCGACCAGGTCGCCGTGACAGCACCGCTCGTGCGGTGGGCGCACCGGGTGGGGCACCCGGACCGGGTCGTCCCCGCGGCGGTGACGGCGCTGACCCGGGCTGTGGGGCCGCCGTCCGGGCCCGTGTACCTGGAGGTACCCGATGACGTCCGCACCGCGGAGGTCCTCGTCACCGGGCCGTGGCCGACGCTGCCCGAACCACTGGTCCTCGAATCCGTTCCCGTGACGCCGGGGCCGGCCCTGGCGGCGATCCGCGAGAGCCGGCGTCCGGTGGTGCTGGTGGGCGGCGGAATGCGGCACCGCAACGGCGGTGGCGTGGTCGAGCGCTTCGCCGAACGCCTCGGCGCGGCACTCTTCACCACCGCGTCCGGCCGCGGTGCCGTCGACGAGCACCACCCGCTGTTCTGCGGCGTGGCGGGCCTCTACGCCGCGGCCCCCGCCCGCGAACTGTGGTCGTCCTGCGACCTGGTGGTCTCGCTCGCCGGACGGCTGGAGGAGACGGTCGTCGAAGGCGGAACACCGTGGCCCCCGGTCGCGGTGGTGCAGGTCAACGTGGACCCGGGCGGCCTGTCGGCCGAGTTCTCGGGCCCGCGGGTGCTCGGGGACGCCCGGCACGCCGTGCTCGGCTGGTCGCGGGCGCTGGAGGAGGACGGCGAGGCCGAGCGCGCGGCCGCGACCGAGGTGTGGGCGAACAGGATCGCCGTCGCCCGCAAGGCCATGTCACTTGAGGCGGAGGCGGAACTGGTCCGCGCGGCGACACTCCCGGGGATCCGCATCGCCGAACTGCTCTCCGCGCTCGATGCCACCGCCGGCGAGCCCCGCGTGCTGGTCCAGGAGAACGGGCTGCAGGACATGTGGTCCTACGGCTTCCCCTTCCACGTCGGTGGCGGGTCCGTCGTGCCGTCGGAGCAGACCCCCCTGGGCTTCGGTGCGGCCGCGGCCATCGGGGTCAAACGGGCCGCCCCGGACCACGAGGTCACCGCGTTCATCGGAGACGGAGCGTTCCTCGCGGCCCGCGCGGACATCGCCGTCACCGCTCCGGTCCACGGCGGCGTGCTGTACGTGGTGCTGTGCAACGGCGGCTACGGCTGGCTGGACGCCCAACGCGCCCGCCTCGGTCTCGACGCCGAACGCCACCCCTTCACCCGTCCGGGCGCACCGCCGCCCGTGGTGGACGGGCCGGACATCCACTGTCGAGTGCTGCGCGACAAGGCCGCGCTGACCGCTGAGATTCTCGCCGCGCGGCGGTTCTGCTCCCGGGGAGGCACAGCCGTGCTCATGGTGCCCGTCGCACCCGACGACATCCTCCCCTGCATCCGCGACGCCGAGGTGGTTCCCCAGTGACGAACGCAGGAGAGCGGGGCGACGCCGGGCCCAGCCGACCCCGGCGCCAGGTGGTGGTCACCGGGTACGGGGCGGTGACGCCGCTCGGCCACAGTGTCGGCGAGACCTGGGCGGCGATGCTCGCCGGCCGCAGCGGCATCGCCACCGTGGACGCGATCGACGTGACCGGTCTCGGAGTCCGGATCGGCGGCCAGGTGCGCGGCTTCACACCCGGCCGCTACATGCCGCCGACGGTCAGCCGCCGCGCCGACCCGTACGCGCAGTACGCCCTCGCCGCGGCACTGGAGGCGTGCGAGCACGCCGGACTCGTCGTCGACGACCGCCTGGCGCCGCGGGTCGCCGTGATCATCGGCAGTGGCTACGGCCCGGTCGGGTCGATCTACCGCGCCGCCAACACGCTGCGCGACAAAGGGCCCCGGGGCATCAGCCCGTTCACCCAGGTCACCACCGCCATGGACAGCGCCGCCTGCGAGATCAGCATGCGTCTCGGCACGCAGGGGCCCAGCCGGGCCCAGAGCACGGCGTGCGCCAGCGGCGCGGACGCGGTGGGCGCGGGGATGCGCATGATCGGCAACGGGGAGGCCGACGTCGTCCTGGTCGGCGGCGCCGACGCCTGCGTCACCACCGTCGACCTCGCGGGCAGCGGCAACGCCCGCGCGCTGTCCACGCGCAACGACGACCCGACCGCGGCGTGCCGGCCGTTCGACGCGCACCGCGACGGGTTCGTGATGAGCGAGGGGGCCGCCGTGGTGGTGTTGGAGGCCGCCGAGGTGGCCGACCGGCGAGGGGCCACGGCTTTGGCCGAACTCGCGGGTTACGGAGCGAGTTCCGACGCTCATCACTGGACCGCCCCGCACCCGCAGGGACGCGGCGCGTGCCTCGCCGTCGAGGCGGCGCTGCGCGACGCGGGCATCACGGGGGCGGACGTGGACTACGTCAACGCGCACGGCACCGGAACGCTGCTGAACGACGCCACCGAGACGGCCGTCCTGCGCACGGTGCTGGGTGACCGTGTCACCCGGATCCCGGTCAGCTCCACCAAGTCGATGACCGGGCACATGATCGGTGCCGCCGGAGCGGTCGAGCTGGTGGCTTCGATCCAGGTCCTGCGCACGGGTGACGTCCCGCCGACCATCAACTGCGACGACCCGATCGACCCGGACATCAACTTCGTGCCGCACCGGGCGCAGCACCACGAGCGGATGCGGATCGCTCTCAGCAACTCGTTCGGCTTCGGCGGCCACAATGCCGCTCTCGTGGTCCGAGCGGTATGAGGGCCCGGCCGTGAACCGCCTCCCGGAGCCGCCCCCGAGCGCCGCCACCGTCAACCGCAGCGGGCCGCTGACCTGGGTCCAGCAGTGGCACTGGTTCGAGCGCACCGTTCCCGCACCACGGCGGGTGAACCCGACGCCCCTCGCCGACCACTGCCACGTCCCGCCCCCGGCCACCGTCACCGACGTCCACGCGGCACTCGCGGCCCTCACCGCCCGCCATGAGGCGCTGCGCACCACGGTCGACCCGCTCCGCCCGGTCCAACACGTCCACCGTGCGGACTGGGCGCCGCTGCCGGTCGACCACGTCGACGTCCGCGCCGTCGATGCCGACACCCTGGACGCCGCCACCGCCGCGCTGGCCGCCCGTCCGATCGATCCCGAGCGGAACCCGCCCTGGCGCGCCAGGGTGCTGCTGGAGGCGGGGAGGCCGCGTGCGGTCCTGCTGGCCGCCCATCACGTCGTGATCGACGGGTGGGGGCTGGCGGTGCTGATCAACCAGTTGCACGACCAACTGCGCGGCGTCGGCGCACCGGCGGAGGCAAGCGTGCAGCACCCCCTCGACACGGTCGCCGCCCAGCCCGTGGAACGCGCCCGCGCGGCGGAGCGCGAGTGGCTCACGCGGCTCGCGGGCAACCCGACCGGTGTGCTGGCCCCGTTCGGCGGGACCGACGACGGCGCTGGGCGCCACCGCCTCCAGCACCGCTCGGCGGGTGCGTACGACGACCTCCACCGCGTCGCCCGGCGCCATCGGGCCGGTCCGGAGGTCGTCGTGCTCGCGGCGCTGGCCCACGACGTCGCCACCCGCACCGGTGAGCACCGGTTCCTCGCGTCCGTGGTCGTCTCCAACCGGGCCCGGGCCGCTCTGCGGAACAGCGTCGGCGTCCGGGCCCTGACGGTTCCGGTGCAGATCGACCTCCGCCCGGGCGCGGCGTTCGGCGAGGTGGTCGCCTCGGTCGCCGCCGCCTCCTCCGCCGCCTACCGGCACGGTCAGTGGCGCCCCGCGGAACTGGTCGCCGCCGAGGCGCGGATGCACCGTCGCCGGGGTGTCGTGACCGTACCGACCATCGAGTACAACTGCTACTCGTGGCCGCGCGACTACCTGGTCCCCGGGTACCTGGTCCCCGCGCAGTACGCTCCGCCGGACGGGTCCGCAACCTGGATCCGTAGCGCACCCGACGAGCCCTGCGACACGCTGTACGTCGACCTCAGCCTCGACGCGGGGGTCGTCACCCTCGATGTCACCGTCGGGGACCACCTGCTCGACGCCGGGCAGGCCGTGGCGTTGCCCGTCCGTCTGTGCGCCTTCCTGCGCGCGCTCGCCGACGGTGCCGAGTGCCCGGTTCCGGCGCGCCCGCCGACACCGGCCGCCGCCGGATGGTGGCGCTCCCCGCAGGGATGGGTGTGCCCGGCCAGGGTCGAGGCCGTGTTGCGCGGCCACCCCGGAGTGCTCGACGTGACGGTGGCGCCCAGCGGGGACGCAGCGGGGGAAGGCGAACCGCACCTCGTCGCACGCGCTCGCACCGCCCCCGGTGTCACCCCCGACGACTTGCACCGCCACGTCCTGGACCACCTCGACGAAGTGCCCGGCATCGCGGCCCCGGGCCGCTACGTCCTGTCCCCGGCCGGCCCCGGGTCCGACCGGTCCCGCACCGCCACCACCGGCGCGGGAACGCCGCGGGTCCCGTCGCGCCCGCCCGCGACGGGCGCCGAACGGGCGCTGGCCGCCGCCGTGGCCGCTGTCGCACCCGGCGATCCACCGGACGGCTCCTCCGACAGCCCTGACGCGGTGGACATGAACCGTTGCCTCGCCGACCACGGCGTCACCCTGGTCGCCGTCCCCCGTCTGCTGGCGCTGCTCCACCGGTCCGGCTTCACCGGGATCGCGTCGGACGAACTGGCCGGAACGGCCTCGCTCGGCCACCTCGCCACAGCCCTGGAGCCCTCACCGCCCCGCGCCCATCGTGGAGGAGAAACCTCGCCATGACCGCGTCCCGCACCGCCGACCCGTCCGCGGACCGCCTGGCCCCGTGGGCCTTCGCCGCCTTCGTCGAGGCGAACACCCACGACACGGCCTACCGCCCGCCGGTGGTGGACGGTCCCGTCGGGCCGACCATCGTCCGCAACGGCCGCGAGCTGGTGAACTTCGCCAGCATCAGCTTCCTCGATCTGGAGCGCCACGTCCCCGTACGGCGTCATTTCGCGGAGGGGGCGCTCGCCCACGGCCTGAGCACCAGCGGATCCAGGATGACCCAGGGGATCTGCCGCCCGCACCAGGTGCTGGAGGAGACGATCGCCCGTCACACCGGCAAGGAGCGAGCCATCAGCTTCGCCACGGGGCTCCTGGCCAACATCGGGTTCGTCCACGCCATGAGCAGTTCCGCGCACTTCGACGCCGGGATCGAGGTGCGCAACCACGACACCGTGTTCGTCGTCGACCGCGACGTCCACTGGAGCATCTGGAAGGGCCTCCAGGGGCTCGGCTACGGCCGCAACGTCCACGCGTTCCGGCACAACGACGTCTCCGACCTGGCCCGCGTCCTGGAGCGGGTCCGCACCCACAAGACCGTGGTGATCGCCGAGAGCATCTATTCGGCCGACGGCACCATGGGACCGATCGTGGAGATCCTCGACGAGTGCGACCGTCACGGCGCCGTCAGCATGATCGACGACGCGAACGGCTTCATGGTCTACGGACCCGAGAACCGTCCCTACGCCCGGGAGGCCGCCGCGATCCGGGAGCGGGCCGACTTCGTCATGGTGTCGCTGTCGAAGGCCATCGGTCTGGAAGGCGGCGCGATCGCCGGGCCGGCGGCGGCCATCGACGCCTTCGAACTGCTCTCCGGCACCTCGATGTTCACGGCCGCCATCCAGCCGCCGACCGCTTACGCCGCCGACCGCACGATCGGCGTCCTCGCCGGCGATCCGGGGATCGTCGACGACTACCTGGCGCATGCCGCCCGCCTTCGCCGACAGATACACGAGGCCGGCACGGCGACGACGCCGACCGAGTCGTACATGCTCTCGGTGCCGATCGGAAGCGACGCCGCCGCCCTGCAGATGCGGGAGTGGTTCGTCGAGGACGGCTACCTCGTACCCGTCTTCTCCTACCCGGCCGTCTCGCGCAACCAGGCGCTCCTGCGCCTGTTCCCGCACGCGGGCCACACCGAGGAGCAGATGGACGGCTTCCTGCACACCCTCCTCGCCTACCGACGACGCCTCGGGCTCTGACCTCCCCACCGACGCTCGCCGCACCGAGGCTCGCCCCACCGACCTCTGACCGACGCCGACCCCATCCCCATCCCCAGAGGAAGGAACCCGTGGTGGACAACATCGACATCCTCAACGCCATTGCCGAGATCGTCGAAGAGGTCCTCGGCATCGACTCCGCCGAGGTGAGCGCCGAGACGTCGTTCACCGACGACCTCGACGTCGACTCCCTGGCCATGATGGAGATCGCCGTGGCGGTCGAGGACAGGTTCGAGGTGAAGATCCCGGACGACCGGGTCACCGGATTGAGGACCGTCGGCGACGCGGTGAACTACGTCGCCGAGCACCGGTGACCTCCGCCGGGACGACCCTTCCCCACGAGGCTCCCCAGGAGGTCGGACAGCCATGAGCGTCCTCGATCGCTTCCGGCTCGACGGTCGCGTCGCCGTGGTCACCGGCGCCTCCTCCGGGCTGGGCGTCGCCTTCGCCACCGCGGTGGCGGAGGCCGGCGCCGACGTCGTGCTCGGGGCGCGGCGCACCGAGCGGCTGGAGACCGTGCGCGCGGCCGTCGAGAAGCTCGGCCGCCGGGCCGTCGCCGTGCGCACCGACGTCGCCGAGCCGGAGGACTGCCGCAGGCTGGTCGACGCGGCCGTGCGGGCATTCGGGCGGGTGGACATTCTCGTCAACAACGCCGGGATCAGCAGTGAGCAACCCGCGGCGGAGGAGACCCCGGAGCAGTTCCGCGAGGTCATCGACATCAATCTGAACGGCTCCTACTGGATGGCCCAGGCCGCGGGCGCGGTGATGCTGCCCGGCAGTTCCATCGTCAACGTCTCGAGCATCCTCGCCCTGGTCACGGGCGGGCTGCCGCAGGCCGCCTACTCGGCGTCGAAGGCCGGGATCCTCGGGCTCACCCGCGATCTCGCCCAGCAGTGGACCCCCGGCAAGGGCATTCGCGTGAACGCCCTCGCGCCGGGCCTCTTCACCTCCGCGATGACCGACGGCTACGCCGAGGGTTACCTGGAGGCGATGATGCCGCGGGTGCTCTCAGGCCGCATCGGGCGTCCCGAGGAGCTCGCTGCGGCTCTGGTCTTCCTCGTCTCCGACGCGGCGTCCTACATCACCGGCACCACCCTGACGGTCGATGGGGGCACCCACATCGCATAGTGACACCCGGCGCCGGACCCGCCGGCGTCGCCGGTGGGCCGCCGCCACGCCATGGCTGACGCCCCGTACCCGAGCCCCGGAGAGCCACCGATGACGACGGAGCCGACCGCCCCGCCCCTTCCGCGCGAACCGCTCGGCGATTCGCACCTGCGCCGCCTGATCGTGGGTCAAGGGCTGGCGGCCGTGGTCGATGCGCTGTTCATCGTCTGGCTCACGCTCTTCGTGCTCGACCTGTCGGAACCCGGAATCGCCACGGGGTTGGTGCTCGTGGCCGTGGCGCTGCCGCGAGCGGTGCTCCTGCCTCCTGCGGGAGTACTGGTCGACCGCCTCGGTCCCGCCCGTGTCGTGGCCAGTGCCGCCTGGCTCCGGGTCGCCGTCCTGCTCGCCCTCGGCGCCCTGGTCACCTTCACCTCACCGTCGTTGACGACGGTCGCGCTGCTCGGCGGGCTGCTCGGCGCCGCCGACGCCGCCTACTTCCCGGCGGCCCTGGCGTTGCTACCCGCCGTCGTGCCGACCGACAAGCTCTCCCGGGTCAACGGGCTGGTGCAGGGCGCGGAGTCGGGGGGCGACCTGGTCGGCCCGGCGGTGGCCGCCGGATGCATCGCCGCAGTCGGCTTCGCCGCGACGCTCGGTGGGATCGTGGCGATGGCCGCGTTGGCCGCCGTCGTCCTCAGCACGCTGATCCGCGTGGTACGACGCGGCGGAGGTGCCGGGGACGACGCCGGTCCGGCCACCGTCGACGGCGAGCAGTTCAGCAGTGCGCGTGCCCTCGGCGTGGGCTTGAGGTACGCCTGGCACGAACCGCTGGTGCGAGGGATGCTGGCAGCCATCGCCCTGATCAACATCGCGGTCGTGGGCCCCGTGCTCGTGGGCGGCGCGGTGCTCGCCGATCAACGCCTCGGCGGCGCGGGATCTCTGGGCGTCGTGCTCTCCGGTTTCGGTGCCGGCTCGCTGGCCGGATCACTGATGGCCGGGTGGCGGCCGCCCGCCCGGCGCGGCCGGACCGTGGTCGGCGGTGTCGCGGCGATCGGCGCAGGCATGGCCGGACTCGCCGCCGTCACCCATGTCGTCGCCGCGACGGCGGTCGTCTCGCTCATCGGCCTCGGATCCGGGTTCCTCGGAGTGGTGGTCGTGGCCACTCTGCAGGAGCGGGTGCCCGAGCAACTGCTGGGCCGGGTACTCAGCCTCGTCGTGCTGGCCACGGTGGCGTTCGACCCGTTCTCCTACGTGATCGCCGGCGCCCTGCTCCCCTACGGCACGACCACGCTGTTCCTGGTCTGCGGCAGCGCCGTCCTGGCCTGCGCCGGCCTGGTCGCCACGAGCCCGGCGGTCCGCTCCCTGCGCTGACCGTGTCGATCGCCGGTCGTCCGCCGATCACCGGGCCCGGCCGAGGCCCCCGTGGGCGAAGATCTGCGCGCGGTCGCGGCACGTGGGTCGAGGCGAGCCTCTTCGAGTGAAAAACCGGAGCAAGGCCGCCTGACTGGCGCTTCGTCGGCGATGAAAAGGTCTTCCGACCATATGTTTAACTCCGGCGCTCACAGCGGCGGTGCTCGTGCCCGGAGTGCATTCCCACGTGCCACAGACCACGCAGCCAAGAGGACCAGCCATGCGCTCCACCCGCCGCGTTCTCGCCGCTTCAATCGTGGCGGCTTCCGCCTCAGCCTTTGGCCTGGCCGTCCTCTTCACGGGCGGGACGTCCCAGAGTTCCGATGCCACGCAGGTCCGCGCGGTCAACGCCCTCGGCACCTCGCAGAGCGAAGCCGAATCATCCTGGTCTCCCTCCACGAATCCGGACTCGGAGGACTCGGAGGACTCGGTGCCCCGTTGCTTCAGCTACGGCGGACCCTACTGCGGCTGGGTGAGGACCTACTGGGGCGGCTGCGACAGGGACTGGGACCTGAGCTACGGGTTCAAAGACCCTGCCGTGCTCTGCCCCCACGACCCCCGCCCGAGCCCCTCGGCCACGGTCAGTCCCTCCGCCACGTCGAGCGCCTCGGCCACGCCCAGCCCCTCCGCCAAGTCCGGTTCCCCGGCCGCACCCAGTCCCTCGGCCACGCCCAGCCCCTCGAACGGGCTCAGCCTCTCCGCCGCACCCAGCGGCGCTCGCCCACAGCCGGCCCCTCAGCCGTACCCGAGCCGCTCGGACGAGCTCAGCCCCTCCGCCACGCCCGGTTCCCCGGCCGCACCCAGCCCCTCCGACGAGCTCAGCCCCTCCGCTGCGCCCAGCCCCTCCGCCGCGCCCAGCCGCTCGGCCACGCCCGCTTCCCCGGCCGCACCCAGCCCTCCGGGCGAGCTCAGCCCCTCGGGGGAACCCAGCTTCTTCACTGCACCCAGCCACCCGGGCGAGCTCAGTCCTTCGGAGGAGCCCAGCCCCTTCGCCGGAAGCAGCAGCTCCTTCTAATGGCCCCGTCGGGCCGTAGGAGAGACTACGGCCCGTAGCCGCCAGCAGGTGAGCACTTCCTTCTTCGGAGCCATCGTGAGCTCTGAGGTCAGACCGTGCCGCCTCTGGTCGGCCGGGGGCTTGACTGCTGATGGGATCGCGTGCCCGCCAGGCAGGTTGGGCGTGAGCACTTGATCCATGAGAACGCGAGCCACGCCTTCCGCAGGCTGCACACACAGAACGCCAAGAGAAGCCGGAGAAGACCAGTACTGTTCATCGGCGACGACTGGGCCGAAGGCCACCACGACGCGGAGCTGCAGAACGAGACGGGCCGGAAGCCGGCGAGCGCACGACTACCGGAGGGCTCCGAGGGCACCGCGAAGCTGCACGCCTCGTCGCCCGCCACGGCGGCCAGGACCTGGAGCCCGGGCAGGTGACGGTCTGCATCGAGACCGACCGGGGCCCGTGGGTGCAGGCCCTGATCGCCGCTGGCTGCCGCGTCCACGCGGCCAACCCCCGCCAGGCTGCCCGGTTCAAGGAGAGGTACGGCACCTCGGGGGCCAAGAGCGACAAGGGCGGCGCCCACGCGCTGGCGGACATGGTCCGCATCGACGGCGCACGGCCTGCGGGCGGCTGGTGCCCACGGTCGCTTCCACACCGGTGGCGGTGGCGTGGACCTCCGTGGTCCACGACCTCCGGTACTCGCCGCTCTGAAACGCCGGGCCCAGGACGGCCCGATGCGCCGGCGCGGATCGCGGTCTCCAGGATCATCGCGTGGTGCCGCACCACCGCCGTGGCCGCCGGCACCGCGACGGCGGCCCTCGACTCCAGCTGCGCGGCCAGGACCCCGGCGTCGCTGGTCACCTGCGCCATCAACCGTCCACCGCCCCGTGCTCGCCGGGCTGCCGCACACCGGGCGCCCACTCGCCCAGCTGGGTGAGCAGCGCCCTCGCGAACTCGTGCGCGCCGCCGTCGAGGAGGTCGAGCCGGGCGAGGAGCGCCCGCTCGGTCTCGGCGGGGCCGAGGGCGGCCAGGAACGCCGCGTCCGCCGGATCCGGGTCCGGGTCCGGGTCCTCGCCGACCACGACGCGGGCGGCGCCCTCCCACACGGGGTTGGCGGTCGGGCGCAGCAGCAACTGGAGTTCGGGGAGCTGCCCGACGGTGTGCCGCAGCTCGTACGAGCGGACCTGGTCGGCGAGGTCCTGGCCGTCGATCTCCAGACGCGCGGTCGGGCCGGTCGCCTGGATACGGACATGCCGCTGCTCAGGGGGGTTGGTGGTGGGGGTCATGGTCGCGAGCCCAGGAGCCTCGACGGACACGACGGCCGTTCCCGACCGCGGCCCGGCACGCACGCCCACCGCACGCCGGCTTCGCACTCCAGCGCCACTTCGCCCAACCCATCGCTCACCACTGGCTGTTGGGCAACGCGACCGTGGCGGAGGCCGTAGTCTCGCGGCATGCACAGGACCCTGGAGAACCCGCCCGCGCCGGCTCGCGAGATGGTGACGGAAGCCCTGGAAGGGGCTCTGGACGACCGATCCGCAGCTGACCACACGGCTGAGGCCCTGGTCGGGATCGCCCTGCACGGAGACGACCGCGACTTCGCCGAGCACTGCTGCGTGAAGACCGGCACACGGGCCGCACCGGGCAGTCCCCTGCTGGGGCTGGCCGTCCTGTGTCTGAGCCACATCGCCCGCCGCTTCGGCCGCCTCAGCGACGAAGCCCTCGACCTGGCGCACTCCTTGTCGAAGCGGGCCGCCGCCGACCCGGCGGACGTGGACGGACGGGCCCTCGACGGCTACGACGACATCCGGACCTTCCTGCACCTCTGGTGAAGGCCGGGGTGGTCACGCCTGCCGGGCTTGCATCCGGCAGGCGCGACCTACCGCAAGCATGGCCATGACTGCCGGGGAGGGCCCGTGACGCAAAGTACCGTCCGTCAGAAGTCGAAGCGCGGGCGACGGAATCGCTTGACCGCCGTGGCTGCGATAGCCGTTCTCGGTAGCGGGTTCGCAATCAACGCATGGATGAACCGGGGCCCGGAGATCAAGGCCCACGAAGGCGCCGTGGCCGGCTACCCGCTACTGGTCAGCTCCGACGGCCAAACCCTGACACTCAACATCGGCTGGGGTTGCGAGGACCGACCGGAGCTCGTGACCCGTGAGTCCACCGGCATGGTGAAGGTCTCCCTGCGGCACACGGTCCATCCGGGGTTCTGCGGCCCGGGCGGCTTCGCGCAGATCACCACTCACCTGAACAAACCGCTCGGCACCAGGGCCCTGAACGACGCCACGGGCAAGCCCGCCGTCCACTTCGACGAGCGCGACCTTCTCCGGCCCGCGTTCCTGCCGGAGAACTACTACCCCTACCCCGCGGGCAGGATGGTCTTCCTGCCCGGCCTGGAAGCGATCCCGACCGACACCCCGGCCTGGGCCGTCGGTTACCGGCTGGGCACCGGTCCCGAAGCCGGCTCTCTGATCATCAGCCAGACCCTCCGGAGCAGCACACCACCACCCGGCAAGGCCGCCACCGTCAAGGGCCACCCCGCGACCATCACGCACTCGGATTCCCAAGGCGACCCCCACTCGCTGACTTGGTCCGACGGCACCTACACCTTCGTCGTCACCACCGGCGGCCCCCCACGACTCACCAACGAGGAACTCATCCACCTCGCGGAGAACATCGGGTAACCGACACCACGACGACGTCCGGTGGGACCACTCTGTGAACCGGCCCCACCAGAGACCGAGACCGCACCTGGACCGGTCAGGACAGAACTACTTCGTCCAGCCTGATGATCCGCACGACTTCCACGGTGCTGGCCCCGCCCGGATCGAGGGCCTGCCAGGTCCGGCCGACAGTGCCGGCGGTCGGTTCCTTCGCGGCGATGACGGTCCCTCGACGCGGCCGGCGTGCCGTACGAGATCGTCCCCGGCGTGCCCGCCTTCGCCGCCGCAGCAGCCGCCCTCAAGCGGGAGCTGACCGTCCCGACCGTCGGCCAGACCGTCATCCTCACCCGGATCGCCAAGCGCGCCACCCCGATGCCCGAGGGCGAGGACCT
>NZ_JBFBHW010000081.1:0-26150 GCF_040685395.1 Kitasatospora sp. NPDC088779
GTCGCCCTGATCACCGACGCGATGGGCGCGGCCGGCATGGGCGACGGCCTCTACCCGCTCGGCCCGCTCCAGGTCGAGGTCAAGGACGGCGTCGCGATGCTCCCGGACGGCAGCTCCATCGCGGGCTCCACCCTGACGCTGGACGTCGCGTTCAAGCGCTCGCTCACCGTCGACGGCCTGACGCTGAACCAGACCGTCGAGTCGTTGTCCGCCACCCCGGCCCGCCTGCTGGGCCTCGCCGACTCGATCGGCTCGCTGGAGACGGGCAAGCAGGCCGACCTGGTCGTGCTCGACTCCGAGGGCTACGACCTGGTCGCCGTCATGCGCCGCGGCCGCTGGGTCCTCGGCGGCGAGCGCTTGCTGCCCCGGGCCGGCTGACCGGCGGGGTGGCGGAGCCGCGGTCCGCGGTCCGCCGGTGTCCGCAGAGCTGCTGGAATCCCGGGTCGGTGCGGAGGAACTCGGCGTACGTGCCGGTGGCGGCGGCCGTGCCGTCGGAGAGCATGACGACGGTGTCCGCCGCTGGACAGGCGCACCCCGCGTTCCCCGACCTCGGTGTCGAGGCCCGCCGTCAGGCCGTGCACCTTCCCGGTGAGGTTGACGAGGTCGAGGACCTCCCAGAGCCGGTCGTCGGTGACGTCCGGGGCGGCGTAGCAGAGGTTGTCCCGCAGGGTGCCGTGCAGGATCGGGCAGTCCTGTTCGACCCAGCCGAGGTGTGAGCGCCATTCCGTGAGGCCGAGGTCCGTGGCGGGCCGCCCGTCGATGCGGATGCTGCCGCTCCACGGCTCGTAGAAGCGGTTGATCAGGGCGAAGGCGGTCGACTTTCCGGCCCCGGACGGGCCGACCAGGGCCACCAGCGCGTGCGCGGGAACGGTGAGCGACAACCCCCGGAGGACCGGCGCGTCGGGGCTGTAGCCGAACCGCAGATCGCGGATCTCCAGCGAAGGCGCCGACGGCGGGCCCTGGTCCGGTTGCGGTCCGGAGGTGGTGCGGCCGGCCGTCGTCGCCCCGCTGCCGTCCTCGGTGGGCGCGCAACTGCCGCCAGGCGGTCACCGGGCGGCGGCGGAAGAGCGTGTGCAGATAGGCGGCGCCCCCGGTGAACAGCTCGTCCGCCCCGTGCCCGGCCAGGTGCCGGGTGGCGCCGTGCTCGACCAGGTGCCCGCCAGCTCTGCTGGCGGGCTGTTCCGCGCGAGTCGGCGGTCGCCGGTGCGCCCGTCGCCCGGTCGCTCATCCTCCGGCGTCCGCGGTGGGGCGCCGGGCACCGCTTCGGTGTCGAGGGTCGCGATCACCGCCGGGCCCGAAGTCCACGTGCTGTCGGCCGAGTCGAGTCACCGGTGGCGGCGGTGCTCACAGCTCCGTCGGGTAACCGCTCCGGGGAGGCTTGGCGTTGGCGAGCTGTCGCCGGGGCGCCCGAGGGGGGCGGGACGGGGACTCGCGTGACGGCGAACGCGGCGGAGTCCAGGCCGGGGTGGTGGTGGTCTCCGGGTCGGCGGGCGGGCTGCGCAGGGCCTGGGCTTCGATGGCTTCGGCGAGACGCCGCAGGGCGATCCGGACCTGCGTGCTCTGTCCGTCGCTGAGTGCCCCGAGGACCTGTTGCTCGATGGCCAGGCGCTTGGGCATGACGTCGTCGACGGCGGCCGCGCCCGCGTCGGTGATGAAGACCAGCGCCGCGCGCCGGTCCGCGGGATTCACCGTCCGGACGACGAGGGCGCGCCGTTCCAGCTTGGCCAGTGCCTTGCTCAGCGCGGCCGGCGACCGCCCCATCGAGGCGGCGAGGCGGCGCGCGATCGTCGGCTCGGTCGAGTGGCGGAGGTGGTAGAGCACGTCGAACTCCGATGAGCTGACGGCCGCCGCTTCGAACACCGGTTCAAGGAGGAACTCCAGCATCGCGTGGGCGTGTCGGAGGCCGCCGATGATCTCCATCGACGAAAGGTCGAGGTCAGGACGGCTCTGTACCCACAGCTGCCATACCGCCTGCGTTTCATCCATTCGTGCACATGCTCCAACTTGTTAACCGGTAACCTTTCAGTTACCGTATGACACGTGGCCCGCTTCGAGCTGGGCGACCTGGGCACGCTCATCGGAGACTTGTCCGGTTTCTTGCTCTCTGTGTAGTTGATCTGCTCATGTCATATGAGCCTGGACCGCGACATCCCGCCCGATAGCTTCTCGTCTATGACCGGAGCTGAGGAAAGTGTCACCATGGTCATCGCACATGTCCCCGTCATCCCGTTCCCTGGAACGAATCCGGGATTGGGCTACCTCCGGCAGATAGTACTGGACCGGAATAGCTCGGTGTCCAGCCATTTGCGCGCGTCGGCGTCAAGCAGATCGGACCGGCAGCTTGCCGGGCCCGCATCGCCCGGCAGCGCGCCGAGAAAGTCGAGTTGACGCCGCGGCGGGCATGAACTCGCCGTACTGCTCGAACACTTCGAACGGCCCGAAGCGGAACGCGTCGGCGTGACCGGCTCCGCACGGGCGACCCGCCGCGGTCGCCACGGGCCGCCGTCGCCCTGCGTACCGAGGCCGGTCACCGCGCCCCGGTGCGCCTTTCACGGATCCGCCGCGGGCTGATCGCCCGTGGTTCGTCACCGAATTCAGAATTTCTCCGGCGGTCGCCCGCCGACCCCGAAAAATCCGCATGGCCAGATTCCGGGAAAAGGTTTCCGCGCGCTATGACCGATCGCTTGGGATTCAGTCTCACTCAATTGCGCTACTTCGTCGTCTCCGCCGAGATCGGCAACATCTCGGAGGCGGCGGAGAAGCTGTGCGCCTCGCAGTCGACGGTCTCGTCGGCGATCATGCGGCTGGAACGTCAGCTCGGTGTTCAGCTGTTGCTCCGTCACCATGCCCGTGGGGTCTCCCTGACGCCGAGCGGTCGCCACCTGCTGCGGGAGGCGCGCGCGTTGCTGGGGCAGGCCAGGAGCCTCAAGGCGCAGGGCGACGCCCTGGCGGGCGACACGGCAGGCCAGCTCGACGTCGGGTTCTTCTTCCCGATCGCCCCGTTCCTGCTGCCGCTGGTCCACCGTTTGGCCGGGGAGCGGCACCGGGCGCTGGAGCTGAACCTCCACGAGGCGTCCGCCGACCGGTTGCTGGAGTTCCTCCGGGACGGCCGGTGCGAACTGGCGGTGACGTACGACTTCCTGGCGGGCGACGCCAGGTTCCACCCGTTGGTCGATCTGCCGGTGCACGCCCTGCTGGCGGATGACGACCCGTCGGGCCTGGCCGGCCCGCTCGCTCTGGACGAGTTGGCCGGTCGACCGCTGGTCGCCCTGAACGTCCCGAGCGTGCTCCGTCACGCCGAGCGGATGTTCTCCCGCGCGGGCGTCCGCATGCCGCGGGTGGTGAAGGCGGCGAGCATCGAGACGCTGCGCGGCCTGGTGGCCGCCGGTGCCGGGTTCGCCTTGATGTATCAACCCGCCCGAACCGCAACGACGTTGGACGGGGGCAGGGTCCGCGAGGTCGAGCTGGTCGGAGACCTGCCGCCCGCGACCCTGGGCGCGGCCGTGATGCCCGAGCTGGCCATGAGCAGCCGCGGCAGGGCGTTCCTGGACGTGCTCAGATCCGCGGTCGCGGTCGGGGCGAGCCGGGGGCAGGTCGGGGCGGGTCGGGCGCAGGTCAGTGCAGGTCAGCAGGTAGTCATGGGTTGAGGGAGCGTCGTGCTGGCAGTCATCTTCGCTGGTCAGGGAAGTCAGGAAAAGGGAATGGGGGCAGAGGTCTTCGAACGGTACCCGGGGCTGGTCCAGTACGCCTCGGACGTGCTGGGGTACGACCTGGTCTCCTTGTGCACGGAGGACCCGGACGGCCTACTGGGCCGCACGGAGTACACCCAGCCGGCGCTGTTCGTCGTCAACGCGCTGCGGACCTTCGAGCGGGTCCACCACGGGGACCGGGAGGCGGACGTCTACCTCGGGCACAGCCTGGGCGAGTACAACGCGCTGCTCGCGGCCGGGTCCTTCGCCTTCGAGACGGGGCTGCGGCTGGTCGCCAAGCGCGGCGAGCTGATGGCGGCGGCCTCCGAGGGCGGCATGACCGCCGTCATGAACACACCGCCCGGGCAACTGCTGGAGATCCTCGCGGAGGACGGCGTCGACGGCGTCGACATCGCCGGCCTCAACACCGGCTCGCAGGTGGTCATCGCGGGCACCCCGCCGGTCCTGGACGCGGCGCACGCCTGCCTGGAGCGCCGGGAGATCCGCTTCGTACGGCTCAAGGTGAGCGCGCCCTTCCACTCCCGGTACATGGAGTCGGCCAGGGTGCGGTTCGCCGAGTTCCTGACGGAGTTCGAGTTCGCCGATCCCGACACCCCCGTCATCTCCAACGTCACGGGCCGGCCGTACGAGCCGGGACAGGTGACGCGCATGCTCACGGAGCAGCTGGTCGCCCCGGTGCGCTGGACCGACAGCGTCCGCGGGCTGCTCGACGGCGACGCCGAGCTGGAATTCACCGAAATCGGGGGCCTGGCCCTCACTCACATGGTGTTCAAAATCAGGGCTGGAGTCTGACACATGGCAACCACGACGGACACGATCCGGCTGTACCTGGAAGACCGTTTCCTCTTCGAGTTCGACGACGTGATCACCCCGGACACCGACCTGTTCAAGGCGGGGGTCATCGACTCGTTCGGCTACGTCAGGATGATGAAGTTCCTGGAGTCCGAGTTCTCCGTCGAGATCTCCCCGGAGGACATCCTCGTGAACGTCTTCGTCTCGCTCACCGCGATCGACGAGTTCGTCACCAAGAAGATCTCCGCGAAGTAGAAGGACGGATCATGTGCGGGCTGGCTGGTTTCCTCTCGACCTCGCTGCACCCCGGTGCCACCGCCGAGGTCATCACCTCGATGCTGTCGAACATCCACCACCGCGGGCCGGACGAGGCGGGCTACTACCTCGACGACGGCATGGCCATGGGGGCGGTGCGGCTGGCCATCGTCGACCTCGCCGGTGGCTCGCAACCCATGTCCGACCCCTCCGGGCGCTACTGGATCTGCTTCAACGGCGAGATCTACAACCACATCGAACTCCGCGCGGAACTGGAGCGCCTCGGCCGCCCGTTCCGCACCGACCACTCCGACACCGAGGTCGTGCTCCAGGCCTGGATCCAGTGGGGGTCGGACTGCTTCACCCGGTTCAACGGCGCGTTCGCCGTCGCCATCAGGGACGCGGCGACCGGTGACCTGGTGCTGGCCCGCGACCGCTACGGCAAGCGCCCGCTGTTCTACGCCGACGCGGGCGGGGACTTCCTGTTCGCGTCCGAGATGAAGGCGTTCCGCGCCTTCCCCGGCTTCCGCTTCGAGTTCGACCCGAGGGAGCTGGCCACCACCTACGCCGCGTGGACGCCGCTGCCCGACCGCACGCCGTTCCGGGGCGTGCGCCAGCTGCCGATGGGCTCCGTGTTGACCATCAGCGCGGGCCGCCGCTCGCTGCGCCCCTACGAGGACCTCGACTTCGACGTGCCCGGCTTCGACGGCACCGAGGCCGAGGCGATCGACATGCTCCGGCAGACCCTGCGCACCAGCGTGGAGCTGCGGCTGCGCTCCGACGTCGAGGTCGGCGTCTACCTGAGCGGCGGCCTGGACTCCTCGATCGTGACGAGGCTGGCCACCCAGCTCTCCCCGTACGAGGTCCGCACCTTCTCGGTGGCGTTCCAGGACAAGTCCTTCGACGAGTCCGACAGCCAGCGCCTGGTCGCCGAGCACCTGGGCACCCTGCACACCGCCGTCCCGATCACCAGCGAGGACATCACCGACCACTTCCCGGCCGCCGTGTACCACGCGGAGGTTCCGACCTTCCGCACCTCGTTCGTGCCGATGTTCCTGCTGTCCCGGCACGTCCGCGACGCCGGGATCAAGACCATCCTCAGCGGCGAGGGCGCCGACGAGGCCTTCCTCGGCTACTCGCTGTTCCGCGAGACCCTGCTGCGCGCGCGGTGGAACGAGCTGACCGACGGCGAGCGCCGCACCCGGCTGGCCGGCCTGCACCCGGAGCTGGAGCACTTCGGCTCCGCCCACCAGGCCCACCTGCTCGGCCTGTACCAGCAGTTCTCGGTGGAACGGCTGCCGGGCCTGTTCTCCCACGAGATGCGGTACCAGAACGGGAGGTTCGCGGCCCGGCTGCTCGCCGACCGGATCGACCCGTTCGCCGACCTGCTCGACCTCGTCGCCGGGACTCCCGGCTACGCGGACATGACCGCGATGCACAAGGCGCAGTGGCTGGAGTACAAGACGCTGCTGCCCGGATTCCTGCTGTCCACGCAGGGGGAGCGGGCCGCGCTGGCGCACAGCGTGGAGAACCGCTGCCCGTTCCTCGACCCCGCGGTGGTGCGCGCGGCCGCGTCGGTGAACCTGCGCTACGACGACGGCCAGGTCGAGAAGGCCATCCTGAAGAAGGCGTTCCGCGCCGAGCTCCCGGAGTGGACCACCAGCCGCCCCAAGCAGCCCTACCGCGCGCCGGGCAGCGCCGCCTTCAAGGAAAGCCGCCCGGACTACCTGGAACTGCTGCTGTCCGACCACGAGTTGGCCGGGATCGGCTGCCTGGACGCGAAGTTCGCCCGGCGCCTGGTCGACAAGGTCATGACCTCGCCGGTGGAGGAGGTCAGCACCAAGGAGGACCAGACCTTCCTCTACCTGCTGACGACCGCCGTGCTCCACCAGCAGTTCGTGCGGGGCGGCGGTACGGCGCCGGCCGGCGCGTCGAGCGCCGCGCTGAACCTGCGGGTGACCGTGGACAACCGCCGTGCCGTGCAGCGAGTGGGGGAGAGCCGATGAGTACCGACGACATCGCGATCATCGGGCTGGCCCTGCGGTTCCCCGGCTCCGACACCCTCGTCGAGCTGTTCGACCACCTCGCGGCCGGACGCTCGCTGATCACCGAGGTGCCCGCCGAACGCTGGTCCAAGGAACGCTACTTCGGCGATCCGCGCGGCGGCGAGGAGAAGACGTACAGCGTCTGGGCCGGGTTCGTCGAGGACGCCGACCGCTTCGACGCCGCCTTCTTCAACATCTCCCCGCGCGAGGCGGAGACGATGGACCCGCAGCAGCGGTTCGCGCTGGAGCTGGCCTGGAAGGCCATCGAGGACGCGGGCTACCGGGCGGGCGAACTCGCGGGCAGCCGCACGGGCGTCTTCATGGGCCTGTGCCACGGCGACTACGCCGAGCTGATCGAACGCGACGACGTGCCGACCGACGCCTACTTCCCGACCGGCACGGCCTACTCGATCGTCGCCAACCGGCTGTCCTACTACTTCGACTTCCACGGCCCCAGCATCGCCAACGACACCGCCTGCTCCAGCTCCCTGGTCTCGCTCTACGAGGCCGTCGCCGCCCTGCACAACGGCGACTGCGACCTGGCGCTGGCCGGCGGCGTGAACCTGTGCTGGTCGCCGAAGCTGTTCGTGGCGTTCAGCAAGGCGAGCATGCTCTCGCCCACCGGCCGCTCGCACGCCTTCGACCAGGACGCGGACGGCTTCGTCCGGGGCGAGGGCGGCGCCGTCCTGCTGCTCAAGCCGCTGGCCAGGGCGCTGGCGGACGGCGACCCCGTGCACGCGGTGATCAAGGGCGTCGGCACCAACCACGGCGGCAAGACCAACTCGCTGACCGTCACCAACCCGGCCGCCCAGGCCGCGCTGATCGAGGACGTCTACACCCGCGCCGGTGTGACGCCCGAGACGGTGAGTTACATCGAGGCCCACGGGCCCGGCACGCCGGTCGGCGACCCGATCGAGATCGTCGGCCTCAAACGCGCCTTCCAGAGCCTGCACGACGCCCACGGGACGTCACCGCGGCCGGACAGCACCGGCATCGGCTCCATCAAGACCAACATCGGCCACCTGGAATCGGCCGCGGGCGTGGCCGGCGTGGTCAAGGTGATCGGCGCGATGGCCGCCGGGACCCTCCCGGCGACGGTCAACTTCCGGACCAGGAACCAGCTGATCGACCTGGACGGCAGCCCGTTCTACATCGTCGGCGACACCCGGCCGTGGCCGGGCGGCGACGGAGTGCCGCGCCGGGCCGGCGTCAGCTCGTTCGGGTTCGGCGGGACCAACGCCCACGTGCTGCTGGAGGAGCACGTCGGCGGGCCGGCCGACCGCACCACCGAGCCCGCGGGGCCGTACGTCGTCCCGCTGTCGGCGAAGAACCTGGAGCGGCTGCGGGTGCTCGCGGGTGGCCTGCGGGACCACCTGCTGGCACCGGAGACCGCGCTGCGGCCGCGCCAGGCGCTGGCCGACATCGCCCACACGCTCCAGGTCGGCCGCGAAGCGATGCGGGTCAGGGCCGTGTTCCTGGTCTCGGACCGGGAGCAGCTCGCGGCCGCGCTGGAGTCCGTCGCGGACGGCGAGGTGCGCAACCCCGCCGGGGCCGGGGCCGAACTGGTCGCGGCGGCGCAGGACTGGGCGAACGGGGGCGGCGCCGACTGGCCCGGGCATCCCGGGGCGCGTCGCGTCCGGCTGCCGACCTACCCGTTCGCCCGGGACCGGCACTGGTACGTCACGCCGCCCGTCGAGGCGCCGGGCGCCGCGCTGCTGCACCCGCTCGTCCACCGCAACACCTCCGACCTGGCGCAGCAGCGCTACACCTCCACGTTCACCGGTGCCGAGCCCTTCCTGGCCTCGCACCTGGTCCGCGGCCGGCGGGTGCTGCCCGCGGTCGCGTACCTGGAGATGGCGCGCGCCGCCGTGGAGCGCGCGGCGGCCCGGGAGGGGGCCGTCCGGCTGCGCGACCTCGCGTGGCTGCGGCCGATCGTCGTCGGCGAACCGGTCGACGTCGACCTCGCGCTGACGCCGCGCGAGGACGCGATCGCGTTCGAGTTCCGGCAGGGTGAGACGGTCCACAGCACCGGCACCGCCGAACTGGTCACCCTGCCGGACCCGTCACCGCTGGACCTGGACGCCCTGCGCGCCGCCTGCCGCACCACCCGCGGCACCGACGAGGTCTACGCCGCCTTCCGCGCCCAGGGCCTGGAGTACGGCCCGGCCATGCGCGCGCTGCGCGGGCTCCGGCTGGGCCGCGACGAGGCGATCGCCCGCATCCGGACCACCGGCGCCGACGGCTGCGTGCTGCCGCCGAGCGTCCTGGACGCCGCCTTCCAGACCTCCGTGGTCCTGACGGGCGCCGCCGCCGGCCCGACGCTGCCCTTCACCCTCGACGAGCTCCAGGTGTACCGGCCCTGCCCGGCCGAGACCTGGGCCTGGGTGCGACGCAGCGCCGGCTCCGGGTCGCTCACCACCTTCGACATCGACCTGTGCGACGGCGACGGCGTGATCAGCGCCAGCCTGCGGGGGCTCGCCCAGCGCACCACCGACGCGGGCCCGCGCGTCGTCACGGCGACCACCCGGTGGACCGACCGGCCGCTGGACGCGGACGGCGGCGCCACCCGCACCGCGCACCTCCTGACCCTGCCGGAGATCACCCGGGCGAGCCCGGCCGACGGCGTCGACGCCGCGACCGAGCAGGTGTTCGCCGAGGTCCAGCAGGTGCTCGCGTCCTCTCCCCGGACCGGGCACCGCTTCGTGGCCCTGGTCGACGCCCGGGTACCGACCCACTTCCACGCACCGCTGGCGGGCCTGTTCCGCACCGTCGCCCTGGAGAACCCGCTCGTCTCGGGCCGGGTCGTCCGGGTCGCCGGCCTGGACGCGGCCTCCGCCGAGCAGCTCGCGCGGATCGTGCGGGAGGAGTGCGCCGACGACTCCGCCGACACCGAGGTCCGCTACACCGCCGACGGCACCCGGCAGGTGCTGGAGCCCGTCGAGACGCGACTGGACGCCGGACCGCAGGTGCCCGCGCTGCGGGCCGGTGGGGTCTACTGGGTCACCGGCGGCCTGGGAGGCATCGGCCGCCACCTCGCCCGCTACCTGGGCCGCGCGGGGGCGACGGTCGTCCTGAGCGGACGCTCCCCGGCGGGCTCGGTGGACGCCCTGCGCGCGGAAGGGGTCGACGCGCACTACCTGCCGGTCGACGTCGCCGACGCCGCAGGCGTGCGCGCCGCGGTCGACACGATCGTGCGCGAGCACGGGTCGCTCGACGGCGTCGTGCACGCGGCCGGCCTGCTGCGCGACCAGTACCTGCTGCGCAAGGACCTGGCCGACGTCCGCCTGGTGACGGCGCCGAAGGTCCGCGGCACGCTCAACCTCGACGCCGCGACCCGCCACCTCGACCTGGAGTTCTTCGCGCTCTTCTCCTCGGTCGCCGGCGTCTACGGCAGCCCGGGGCAGTCCGACTACTCGGCGGCCAACGCCTTCCTCGACGCCTTCGCCCGGCACCGCCGGACGCTGGTCGACGCGGGCGAGCGCAGCGGCCGGACCGCCGCGATCAGCTGGCCGCTGTGGGCCGACGGCGGCATGACGCTGGACGAGGTCACCCGCGACTCCCTGCGCCGCGAGCGCGGCTGGGAGGACCTGCCCACCGAGGACGGGCTGCGCGCCTTCGGCCGGGCCCTGCTCGCCGACGCCCCCGCGCACCTCGTCGTCGCCTACGGCGCCAAGGCCACCCTGGCCGCACAACGCCGGGCGGCCCCGGCCCCCGTGGCCCCGGCCACCGCCTCGTCCGCTGTTCCGTCAGGCGGCACGGGCGAGGGCGACCTGCTGCGGCGCACCGAGGAACTGCTCAGGGGGGTCGTCGCCGAGGTCCTGCGGCACGACCCGGAGCACATCGAGTCGGCCACCAACCTCATCGAGTACGGCATCGACTCGCTGAGCATCCTCGGGGTGACCGCCCAACTGGAGAAGGTGTTCGGGCCGCTGTCCAAGACGATCTTCTTCGAGTACCTGAACATCGCCGAGGTGGCCGCGCACTTCGTGGAGACCAGGCGGGCGCAGCTGGAGGCGGTGCTGGGGGCGACCGGTCAGGCCGGAACCCCGGAAAGCCCGGAAACCGCGGAGACCCCGGAAGCCTCGGCAGCCCCGGTCGTTCAGACCGAGGCCCCCGCGGTCCAGCCCGAGGCCCCGGCCGCCCGGTTCGAGGCCCCGGCCGCGTCCGCCGTCACCGTGGTCCGCGAACCCGCGCGCGACGACCGGCACGACATCGCGATCATCGGAGTGTCCGGGCGCTACCCCGGCGCCGACACGATGGACGAGCTGTGGGAGCTGCTGGAGAACGGCCGGCACACCTTCGAGGAGGTCCCCGCAGACCGCTGGGGCCACGAGGCCATCCACGACAGCGACCGGTCCGTCCGCGGCAAGAGCGTGATCCGGACCGGGACCTTCCTGCGCGACCTCGACAAGTTCGACCCCCGCTACTTCCGCATCTCCAAGCGCGAGGCCGAGCAGATGTCCCCGGAGGTGCGGCTGTTCCTCCAGTCGGGCGTGGAGGCGCTGGAGGACGCCGGCTACTCGCGGCAGACCATCCACCGCCGCTACCAGGGCGACGTCGGCGTGCTCGTCGGGACCATGAGCAACCACTACAACCTGTACGGCTTCCAGAACAGCCTGACCAGGGGCGCGCCGCAGAGCGGCAGCTACACCGGGACGCTGCCCAACATGCTGTCCTACTTCTACGGCCTGACCGGGCCGTCGATCTTCCTGGACACCATGTGCTCCGCCTCGTCGACGTGCGTGCACCAGGCCGTGCAGATGCTGCGGGCCGGCGAGTGCCGGATGGTCGTCGCGGGCGGCGTCAACCTGATGCTGCACCCGTACAACCTGATCACCTCCTCGGAGGAGCACTTCACCACCGGCACCTCCGACGTGATCCGCAGCTTCGGCCACGGCGTGGACGGCACCATCCTCGGCGAGGGCGTCGGCGCGGTCGTGCTCAAGCCGCTGGTCGACGCCGAGCGCGACGGCGACCACGTGTACGCCGTGATCAAGGGCACCGCCCTGTCCAACGCCGGGACGCGCAACGGCTTCACCGTGCCGAACCCGGGCATGCAGGCGCACGCGATCCAGAAGGCGATCGAGGACGCCGGCGTCGACCCGAGGACGATCGGCTACGTCGAGGGGCACGGCTCGGGCACCGCGCTGGGCGACCCCATCGAGGTCCGCGCCCTGACGTCGGCGTTCCGCAAGTACACCGAGGACCGCCAGTTCTGCGCCCTCGGGTCCGTCAAGGCCAACATGGGGCACCTGCTCGCGGCGGCCGGCATGATCGGCCTGGCGAAGGTGCTGCTCCAACTGAGGCACGGCAAGCTGGCGCCGTCCCTGCACAGCACGGAGCTCAACCCGGACATCGACTTCGCCGACACCCCGTTCCAGGTGCAGCAGAAGCTCGCCGACTGGCAGCCGATGGTCACCGAGGTGGACGGCCGCCAGGTCACCCACCCCCGGCGGGCCGGCATCACCTCGATCGGCGCCGGCGGCATGAACTCGCACATCATCCTTGAGGAGTACCCCGAACGGCCGGTGCGCCAAGAGCCCTTCGGTGAGCAGCTGTTCGTGTTCTCGGCGATGAACGAGGCCGCGCTCGGGCGCTACCTGGCCGTCTTCCGCGACCACCTCGCCGGGGCGCGGGAGGCCGACCTCCCCGACATCGCGTACACCCTGCGGGTCGGAAAGAACGAACTGCCGCACCGCTGGGCGTTCGTGGCGGGGGACCGGCGGTCCGCGCTGGCGGCCGTCGACGGCTACCTGGCCGGGCGGCGGGAGCTGCCCGCGCACGAACTCGCCGCCACCTGGGCCGGCGGCAAGAGCGTCGACTGGGACCAACTGCCGACGGCACGCCGGGTGTCGCTGCCCGCCTACCCGTTCGAGAAGGTGCGCTGCTGGATCGAGCAGACCGACGGCGCACCGTCCGTGCTGGCCCCGCTGGCGCTGCGCGAGCGGCTGCACCCCTTCCTGGGGCGCAACGAATCCGACGTCCGGGGCCTGCGCTACGCCCTGGACGTCCACCTCACGGACCTGCTCGACTACGGCTACCGGCTGGCCAAGGCGCCGACCATCGTGCCCACCTTCGTGGTGGACCTCGCGCTGGCCGCCGCGAAGGTCAGCGGGTTCGCCGCCGAGGCGTCGGTCCACGACCTGCGCGTGCTGCGGCCGGTCGACTGGTCCACGACCACGCGGCTCGTCACGGAGTTCGCCGACGGCCACGGCACCGTCCGGACCGGGGACGGGGCGGCGGCGGTCGAGTTCACCGTGCGGGGGGCGGCCACGGCGCCGTCCGGCCGGGTCGAGCCGGCCGGACTGCGGGAGGTCCTCACCCGGGAGCAGTTCCTGGCCGAACTGGCCGAGGGCGGGCTGGACTACAAGCCGGCCTCGTGCGCGGTCGAGGGCGTGTTCCGCGCGCCGGACGGCCGGACGGTGCTGACCATCGGCAGTCCCGCGTTCCAGCAGGACCACGTCCGGCGCAACGTCACCGTCGAGCCGTTCGTGCTCGCGGCGATCGCCCAGGGCGTGCAGTGGGAGGCCAAGCGCGCCGGGGCGCCGGACTGGACCCTGGTCGCGCTCAACCAGGTCGGGGAGATCCGGGTGCGGGCCGGTTCGCCGGTCACGCACGTGGTCCTCGGCGACGACCGGATCCTGCTGCTCGGGGGCACGGGCGAGGTCGTCGGGGAGCTGGCCGGGGTGCGGCGCGGTACCGGAGGGGTGGCGCCGGGCGATCGTCCGGCGCCGCAGGCCCGCCCGGTGCGAGAGCGGGAGCCGGTCGTACCGGCTGAGCAGGATGTACCAGTGGTGTCGGCGGTGTCGGGTGTCGTGGACGTCCTGCGCTCCATCGCCGCCGAGATCCTCAAGTTCGAGCCGGAGGAGCTCGACCCGGGTACCGGACTGGACGCGTTCGGCTTCGACTCCATCTCGCTGGTGACCTTCGCGAAGGAGATCCACGAGCGGTTCGGGGTCGTGGTCAGCCCGGCGGTGTTCTTCGACGTCAGCACCCTGGAGGCGCTGGGCGCCCACCTGGTCGACGAGCACGGTGCCACGGCGAAGGCCGAGGTGAAGGCCGAGGTGAAGGCTGAGGCCGGGGTCAAGATCAAGGTCGAACCCCAGTCCCAGCCCCAACCCCAGTCCCAGCCCCAGCCGGAGTCGGAGCCGGTTCGCACCGGGCCCGACCCGCGCCGGCCGGTCGCCGTCATCGGCGCGGCCGGGCGCTTCCCGGGCGCCCGCGACCTGGACGAGTACTGGGCGAACCTGCTGGCGGGCAAGGACTCCGTCACCGCGTTCCCGCTGCACCGCTACGACGAGGAGCAGCGCAAAGCCATCGAGGCCCAGGACTTCCCCCAACGGATCGGAGCCCTGGACGACATCGACGCCTTCGACGCCAGCTTCTTCCGCATCCTGCCGCGCGAGGCCGAACTGATGGACCCGCAGCACCGCCTCGTCCTGGAGACGGTCTGGCAGGCGCTGGAGGACAGCGCGTACCGACCCGCCGACCTGCCGACCAACACGGGCGTGTTCATCGGCGTCACCGGCAACGACTACGCGACGCTGCTCGCCACGCTCGGCGTGCGACCGGACGCCTTCACCTCGACCGGCACCACGCACTCGATCCTGGCCAACCGCATCTCCTACCTGCTCGACGTGCGCGGCCCGAGCGAGCCGATCGACACGGCCTGCTCCAGCTCGCTGGTGGCGGTGCACCGCGCGATCGAGGCGATCCGCTCCGGCACCTGCGACCTGGCCGTCGCGGGCGGGGTCAACGTGCTGCTCAGCACGGACACCTTCGTCAGCGCGCACCGCGCGGGCATGCTCAGCCCGGACGGCCTCTGCAAGACCTTCGACGCGGGCGCGAACGGCTACGTCCGGGGCGAGGGCGTCGGGGTGGTGGTGCTCAAGTCGCTGGCGGCGGCGGAGCGCGACGGTGACGCGATCCTCGGGGTGATCCGGGGCAGCGCGTACAACCACGGCGGCCGGGCCAACTCGCTGACCGCGCCGAACGCCGACGCCCAGGCCGAGCTGGTGACGGCCGCCGTCGGCGACCTCGACCCGGACACCATCGGCTACATCGAGACCCACGGCACCGGCACGGCCCTCGGCGATCCGGTGGAGGTCCGGGCGCTGCGCACCGCGTTCCGCCGGCTGGGCCGCAGCGACGACGGGGCGTGCGGCCTCGGCTCGGTCAAGACCAACATCGGCCACCTGGAGTCGGCCGCGGGCATCGCCGGGCTGCTGAAGGTGCTGCTCGCGCTCAAGCACGGCGTGCTGCCCGCGACTCAGCACCTCCAGGAGGTCAACCCGTACATCGAACTGGCCGGCGGCCCGTTCCACATCGTGCGGGACAACGAGGCCTGGCCGCGCCCCCGCAGCGGTGCCGGCGGCCCCGCGCCGCGGCGTGCCGGGGTGAGCAGCTTCGGGTTCGGCGGCGTCAACGCCCATGTGGTCGTCGAGGAGTACGTACGCGGCGACCGGGACGGGGAGGGCGACGGCGGGCCGGTCGCGGTGCCGCTGTCGGCCCGCACCGCCCGGCAGCTGACCGACCGGGCCCGGGGCCTGCTCGCCTACCTGGAGTCCCCGGAGTCGGAGCAGGTGTCGCTGCAATCCATCGCGTGGAGCCTCCAGGTCGGCCGCGAGGAGATGGCGGAACGGGTCGGCTGGGTCGTCTCGTCCCGTTCCGAACTCGTCGACGGGCTGCGGGCGTTCGTCGCCACCGGCGAGCGCGGAGCCGAGCCGGAGCCGATCGGGCGGTGGGTCGGCGGGGGCGCCGTCGACTGGCGTTCGCTGCTCGGCGACGGCACGCCCCGGCGCGCGCACCTGCCCGGATACCCGTTCGCCCGGGACCGCTTCTGGGCCCCCGGCACCCGGCAGGAGAGCGGCACGACCCTGCTGACCGCCCGCTGGACGCCGACGCCCGCCGCCGCGACCGGCCGGTACGACCGGCGCGTCGTCGTGCTGTGCGGGGTCGACGGGGAGGTACCCGAGGCGATCCGCCTCGACACGGTCAAGCAGCGGCCGGAGAGCCGGTTCCGCGACCTGTCGTGGCAACTGCTGGAAACCGTCCGCGGCCTCGACGCCCGGGACGGCACCACGCTCGTCCAGGTCGTCACGGCGGACCTCGCTCTCGCGGGCCTGCTGCGGACCGTCACCAAGGAGAACCCGCGGATCGTCGGCCAGGTCATCGGCATCGACGGTGTCCACGGCACCGACCTGGCCGCCGCCGTCGCGGAGAACGCCCGTGCCGCCGACGACCTGGTGCTCTACCGCGACGGTGTCCGGCACACGCGCAGCTGGGCCCCGGCCGAACTCCCGGGCCCGGGTGCGGGAACGGCCTCCGGCAAGCCCTGGCGGGACGGCGGCGTCTACCTGATCACCGGCGGGGCCGGCGGGATCGGCGCCTCGACGGCCCGGCGCATCGCCGCCGACGTCCGGCGGCCGACCGTCGTACTGGCCGGCCGCTCGCCGCAGGACGGCCGGATCGGCCGCCTGCTCGCCGAGCTGCGGCAGGCCGGCGCGGACGCGAGGTACGTGCGCGCCGACGTCTCCCGCTGGGAGGAGGTGCGGCACCTGATCGCCGAGGCGGGCGCCGTCACCGGCATCGTGCACGCCGCCGGCGTGGTGCGGGACTCGCTGCTCGCGGACAAGACCGCCGAGCAGTGGGACGAGGTCCTCGCGACCAAGGTGGACGCCCTCGTGCACCTCGACCGGGCCACCGGGCACTGCCCGCTGGAGTTCGTGCTGACCTTCTCCTCGGGCGCCGCTGTCACCGGCAACCCGGGGCAGTCCGACTACGCGACCGCCAACGCCTTCCTCGACGAGTTCGCCGCCGCGCGCAACGCGCGGGTCGCCGAGGGGCTGCGCCGCGGGCGCACCCTGTCCATCGCCTGGCCGCTGTGGGAGGACGGCGGCATGCAGGTCGGCGAGCGGACCCGGGCCTACCTGTGGGAGGACCGGGGGCTGGCGCCGATGCCCACGGAAGCCGGGCTCACGGCGCTGGTCGACGCCTGGAACGCGGGGGCGGACCAGGTGTGGGTGCACCACGGCGACCCGACGCGGGTGCCGACCGGGACACCGGCCCCGGCCGCCGCGCCGACAACTCCCGCGCCGACGGCTCCCGTTCCGGAGGCTCCCGTCCGTGGCGCCGACCCGAACGTCCTCGGCCACCTCCTCGCCCTGTTCGCCGAGGTCAGCGGGCTCGCCCCGGGCGCGGTCGACCCCGACCGCCCGCTGGTCGACATCGGCCTGGACTCGGTGATGGTCATCCAGCTCAACCGGGAGCTGGTGCGGACCTACCCCGAGGTCTCCTCGACGATCTTCTACGAGCACCCGACCCTGCGGGCCGTGGCCGGTCAACTCGCCGGCCTCCGGCGGGAACCGGCGCGCCGGCAGGCGGCCACGGCCGACCAGCCGGTGGCGGGCGACCAGCCGGCGGCGACTGCCGAACAGCGGGCCACCAGCGCTCGGCCGACCGCCGTCCCCGACCGGCCGGCGCCCGGCGCCGACGAGCCGATCGCGGTGATCGGGCTGAGCGGCCGCTACCCGGGCGCCGCCGACCTGGACGAGTTCTGGGAGAACCTCACGGCGGGCCGCGACTGCGTCCGCGAGGTGGACCGCTGGCCGCTGGACGGCTTCTTCGAGCCCGACCGCAACACGGCGGTGGCCACCGGCCGCAGCTACAGCAAGTGGGGCGGCTTCCTGGACGACTTCGCCGCGTTCGATCCCCGGTTCTTCGGCATCGCCCCGCGCGACGCCTACGCCATGGACCCGCAGGAGCGGCTGTTCGTGCAGGCGGCGTGGGAGGTGCTGGAGGACGCCGGGTACACGAGGGCGCGCCTCGCCGAGCGCCACGGCCACGGGGTCGGGGTGTTCGCGGGCGTCACCAAGGTCGGCCACGCCCGGCACGAGGTGGGCCGGCTGCCCTCGGGCGAACTCGTGGTGCCCGGCCTGTCGTTCGCCTCGCTGAGCGCCCGCGCCTCCTACCTGCTCGACCTGCGCGGGCCGAGCCTGACGATCGACACCATGTGCTCGGCTTCGCTGACCGCGATCCACGAGGCGTGCGAACAACTCCGGCGCGGCGCCTGCGAGGTGGCGATCGCCGGTGGCGTGAACCTCTACGCGCACCCGCTGGACTACGTCGAGCTGTGCCGCTCCGGGATGCTCTCGCCCGACCAGCACTGCCGCAGCTTCGGCACCGGCGGCCACGGGTTCGTGCCCGGTGAGGGCGTCGGGTGCGTGCTGCTCAAGCCGCTGTCCCGCGCGGTGGCCGACGGGGACCGCGTGCTCGCGGTGATCCGGGGCTCCAGCGTCAACCACGGCGGCCGTTCCACCGGCTACACCGTGCCGAGCCCGGTCGCCCAGGCCGATGTCGTCCGGCGGGCACTGGACCAGGCCGGGGTCTCCGCCCGGCAGGTCGGCTACGTCGAGGCGCACGGCACCGGCACCGAACTGGGCGACCCGATCGAGATCACGGGCCTGACCAAGGCCTTCGAACGGGACACCGCGGAGCGGCAGTTCTGCGCGATCGGCTCGGTGAAGTCCGGCATCGGCCACCTGGAGGCCGCGGCCGGGGTGGCCGGCCTGACGAAGGTCCTGCTCCAGCTCAAGCACCGGCAACTCGTCCCGAGCCTGCACGCCGAACAGCTCAACCCGAACATCAGCTTCGAACGGACCCCGTTCCGGGTCCAGCGCGAACTGAGCCCGTGGCACTCCGACGGCCCGCGGATCGCGGCGGTGTCCTCCTTCGGTGCCGGCGGCTCGAACGCACACGTGATCGTCGAGGAGTATTCCGTGCAGCCCACCGACGGCGCGAGCAACGGCGCCGAACAAGCCCGACAACCCCAACAGGCCGAACAGGCCGAACACGTCGTCGTCCTCTCCGCGAGGACTCCCGACCAGCTCACCGCGTCCGTCGACCGGCTGGCCGGATTCCTCGACCGCAACCCGGACACCGCCCTCGCCGACCTGGCCTTCACGCTCCAGGTCGGGCGGGAGGCGATGGCCGAGCGGTACGCGGTCGCCGTCTCGTCGACGGCGGAGCTGAGGGCCGCCCTGAGGGGCGGCCGGGGGCACCGGGGCACCGCCGGGGAATCCGGCGGACTGCTCGCCGAGATCGCCGGTGACGGCGACCTCCAGGAACTGCTGGTCCGGCAGTGGATCGCGGCCGGCAAGCTGTCCAAGCTGGCAGCGCTGTGGGCGGCCGGCGCCGAGGTGGACTGGGAGCGCCTGCGCCAGGGCGCGCCACGCCGGGTGGTGTCGCTGCCGACGTACCCGTTCGCCAAGGAGCGGTTCTGGATCGGCGACCTGACCCGGCAGACGCCGGCACCCGCGCTCGCGGTCGCACCCGAGTCCGTGCCGACGCCCGCGCAGATCGCGGCACCGATCGCGGCGCCGATCGTCCAACCCGCCGTCGCGCACAGGGGACTGGACGAGATCGTGCCTGCCGTGGTGCGGGAGAAGATCGCCCGCGCGCTGGCCATGGAGGTCGAGGAGGTCGAGGGCGGGCTGGCGTTCGCCGACTACGGCCTGGACTCGATCCTGGCGATCCGCGTGGTGGACCAGCTCAACGGCGCGCTGACGCTGGACCTGCCGACGAGCGTGGTCTTCGACTTCAGCACGGCCGACCGGCTGGCCGAGCACCTGCTCGCCGAGTACCGGGGCGTCATCGTCCACACGGAGGGCGCGACGGAGCCGGCCGACGAACGGGAGAGTGCCCCGCCACCGGTCGTGCGGCCCGCACGGCCCGTGGCGGCCGGGCAGCCGGACAGCGGCACCGGGAGCGCGGAGCGCGGACCGATCGCGGTGATCGGCATGAGCGGCCGGTTCGCCGGCGCCGACTCGCTGGACGAACTCTGGACGCACCTGGCCGACGGCGACGACCTGGTCACCGAGGCGACCCGGTTCGACCTCGACGGCCTGAGCACCTGCACCCGGGGCGGCTTCCTCGACCGCATCGACGAGTTCGACGCGATGTTCTTCAACATCTCCGGCACCGAGGCCGCGGTGATGGACCCGCAGCAGCGGCTGCTGCTCGAAGAGTCCTGGAAGGCCCTGGAGGACGCCGGCTACGCGGGCCGGATGGGCCGGGCGCGCTGCGGCGTCTACGTCGGGGCGTGGGCCGGCGACTACCAGGGGCTGCTGGATCCGGAGGCGCCGGCGCAGACCCTGTGGGGCAACATGACCTCGGTCATCCCGAGCCGGGTGTCGTACTTCCTCGACCTCAAGGGCCAGGCGATCGCCGTCGACACGTCGTGCTCCAGCTCGCTGGTGGCGATCGACCTGGCCTGCAAGGACCTGTGGTCCGGCGAGACCTCGATGGCGCTGGCGGGCGGGGTGTTCCTCCAGTCCACGCCGCGGCTGTACCGGCTCGCGGGCCGCGCCGGGATGCTGTCGCCGACCGGCCGCTGCCACACCTTCGACCACCGCGCCGACGGCTTCGTGCCCGGCGAGGGCGTCGGGGTCGTGGTGCTCAAGCGGCTCGCGGACGCGCTGGCCGACGGCGACCACATCCACGGCGTGATCAAGGCCAGCGGCGTCAACCAGGACGGCGCCACCAACGGGATCACCGCGCCGAGTTCGGTGTCCCAGGAGAGCCTGCTCGGCGAGGTGTACGAGCGGTTCGGCGTCGACGTGGAGCGGATCGGACTCGTCGAGGCGCACGGCACCGGCACCAAGCTCGGCGACCCGATCGAGTTCCAGGCGCTGAACCGGGCGTTCCGCGCCCGCACCGACCGGACGGAGTACTGCGCGGTCGGCTCGCTGAAGACCAACATCGGCCACACCCAGTTCGCGGCGGGCATCGCGGGCGTGCTGAAGGTGCTGCTGGCGATCAAGCACCGGAAGATCCCCGCCTCGCTGCACTTCGAGACCGCCAACGAGGCGATCCCGTTGGTGGGAAGCCCGTTCTACCTGAGCACCCGCACCCACGACTGGGAGAGCCCCGTCGGGGTGCCGCGGTGCGGGGTGGTGAGCTCCTTCGGCGCCAGCGGCACCAATGCGCACCTGGTGATCGAGGAGGCCCCGGCCGTCGCCGACGCCGTCGCGCGGACCGCCGTCGCGCCGCGGACGGACCACGTGGTGGTCCTCTCGGCGCGGACGGAGGAACAACTCCTCGAACAGCGGCGCCGATTGGCGCTCCACGTCCGCGCCCACGCGTCGATCGACCTCGGCGACCTCGCTTACACCCTGGCCGTCGGCCGGGAACGCTTCGCCCACCGCTTCGCCTGCGTGGTCCGCGACCGCGACGAGCTGGTCCAGGTGCTGGACGGCACGGTCCCGGCCCGGCTGCCCGACGACGACCTGGCGCCCGCCGAGGGCCGACGGATCCCGCTGCCGACCTACCCGTTCGCCCGCGACCGCCACTGGGCTCCGACCGCCGGCAGCAGCAACGGCGGCAGCAGCGAAGGCGGCACCGGCGTCACGCTGACCCGCACGGACGGCCTGCTGCGCGACCACGTGGTGCAGGGCCGTCACCTCCTTCCCGCGGTCGCCTACCTCGAACTCGCCCGCAAGGCGCTGGGCGCCACCCGGGTGCGGATGCGCAACGTCACGTGGGTGCAGCCGCTGGAGGTCTCGGACACCCCGGTCGACGTCCGGGTCGAGGTCCGCGCGAGCGAGCAGGGCGGGCACCGGTTCGAGATCGGCACCGGCTCCACCGTGTGCTGCGAGGGCGCCATCGCGTCGTCCGACGCCCCGCGCCCGGCACCGGTCGACCTCGCCGCGCTGCGCGCGGACTGCCGGGAGACCGTGTCCGGCGAGCGGATCCACGAGGCCCTGGTGGCGATGGGCATCGACCACGGCCCGAGCCTGCGGGCGATCCGGCAGGCGCACGTCGGCTCCGGTCTCGTCCTCGCCGAACTGGCCCTGCCCGGCTCGGCGGAGCCCGGACCGCTGGCGCCCGCGATGCTGGACTCGGCGATCCAGGCGGCCGTCGCGCCCCACCTCACCGGCATGCGGGACACCGCCGTGCCGTTCGCCCTGGACCGGCTCGACCTGTACGCCCCGTGCCAGTCGGCGATGTGGGCCGTGGTGCGAGGCGGCGCGGCCGGGCCGCTCGACAAGCTCGACATCGACCTGGTCGACGCCGACGGCGCGGTCTGCGTGCGGCTGACCGGCTACACCTCGCGCCGCACCGTCCGGAGCGAGCCCGCGCTGTACGCGCCCGTCTGGGACCCGACCACCGCCACCGACGCGCCCGTACCCGCTCGCACCGACCGGGTCCTGGTCGTCGGCGGACCGACACCGCTCGACGGCGCCCTGACCTGGCCGCTGCCGCCGTCCGCCTCCGTCGAGGAGGTGACCGCCGCACTGCGCGACCTCGGACCGGTCGACCACCTGGTCTGGACGGCGCCCGAGCCCAAGCTCGACCCCGTCGACGCCGCCGGGTACACGGCCGCGCAGAACGACGGCGTCGTCGCCGCGTTCCGCCTGATCAAGGCGCTGATCGAAGCCGGGTACGACGCCCGGCCGCTGGGGATCACGCTGGTCACCACCCGCGCGCTCGCCACCCACGCCGACGACCCCGTCCAGCCGGCGCACGCCGGGCTGCACGGCCTGTTCGGCTCCCTGGGGCGCGAGTACGAGCAGTGGACCGTCCGGCGCGTCGACCTCGACGGCCCCGACTGGCCCGCCGACCTCACCGCCCTGCCCGCCCGCTCGTCCGAGGACGCCTGGGTCCGACGGGCCGGCCAGTGGCTGGCCCGGCACTGGGCGCCGTGCGAGACGCCCGCGCGACCGGTCTACCGCGAGGGCGGCGTCTACGTGGTGATCGGCGGCGCCGGCGGTCTGGGCACCGCCTGGACCCAGCACGTGGTGCGGCAGTACGGCGCGCACGTCACCTGGATCGGCCGCAGCGCACCCGACGCGGCCATCGAGGAACGGCTCCGGTCCGTCCAGGGACGCGGCACCGTCCGCTACCTCAGCGCCGACGCCGGGGACCCGGCCGCGCTGCGCCGGGCCGTCGGCGAGGTCAGGGAGCGCCACCCGCGGATCGACGGGGTCGTGCAGGCTGCGCTCGTCCTGCGGGACAGCACCTTCGCCCGGATGGACGAGGCCACCCTGCGCGCGGGGCTGGCGGCCAAGGTCGACGTCACGACGGCGATGGCCGAGGTCTTCGACGGCGAGCAACTGGACTTCGCCGTGCTGCTGTCGTCGATGCAGTCCTTCACGACGGCGGCCGGCCAGGGCAACTACGCGGCCGGCTGCACCTTCAGCGACGCCTACGCGCACGCGCTCGGACAGCACTGGGACACCCCCGTCAGGGTCATGAACTGGGGGTGGTGGGGCAACCTCGGGAGCGTCACCTCCGAGTTCTACCGGGAGCGGCTGAGCCGGGTCGGCCTGGTGTCGATCGAGCCGCGCGAGGGGCTCGCCGCCCTGGACGCCCTGCTCGGCGGGGAACAGCGGCAGCTGGCCTTCGTGAAGACCAACCAGCACAACACCCTGGCGAACTTCGACCGCGCCACCCAGGTCACCGTGCACGGCCGGACGCCCTCCCGGGTGCGCGGCGAGCTGTTGCTCGCGCCGGAGAGCGTGGACGGCCTGATGGACGAGGTCGTGCGGTGGCGCCGGACCGAGCGGGACCCGTGGCTGGCGAAGGTCCTGGCGGCCCAGCTGGCGACCGTCGACCACACCGCGATCCTGCCGGTGTACGCCGACTGGCTGGAGCACGCCCGGCGGGCCACCGTCCCGGCCGGGCCGACGGAGGCCGTGTCCACGGCGGGCGTGCTCGCGGAGGCCGTCCTCGCGCAGTGGGACCGGCAGTGCGAGTCCTGGTCGGCCGACGCCGACCGCAAGGCCGAACTGCGGCTGGCCTCCGCCATGCTCCGGGCGCTGCCGGACATCGTGACCGGCCGGACCAGGCCCACCGACATCATGTTCCCGCGCGGTTCGGTGGAGCTGGTGGAGGGCTGCTACCGCAACAACCACGTCGCGGACGTGTTCAACCGCGCCATGGCCGGCGCCGCCGTCGCCGTCGTGTCGGAGCGGCTGCGCCGTGAACCGGGGACGCGGCTGCGGATCCTGGAGATCGGCGCCGGCACCGGCGGCACCAGCGCCGGGATGTTCGCCGCGCTCAAGCCGTACCAGGAGAGCATCGAGACGTACGTCTACACGGACCTCTCCAAGGCCTTCCTCAACCACGCCCGCGCCACCTACGGGCCGGGCGTGCCCTACCTGGACTGCCGACTGCTCAACATCGAACGGCCGCTGGCCGGGCAGGACGTCGGCGAGGGCGGGTTCGACCTGGTGATCGCGGCCAACGTGCTGCACGCGACCAAGGACACCCGCAACACCCTGCGCAACGCCAAGGCCGCGATGCGGGCCGGCGGGTGGCTGCTGCTGAACGAACTGTCGGCCTTCGACCTGTTCAGCCACGTCACCTTCGGGCTGCTGGAAGGCTGGTGGCTGTTCGACGACCGGTCGCTGCGGATCCCGGGCTCGCCGGCGCTGTCGCCGGAGAACTGGCGGGACGTGCTGGCGGGGGAGGGCTTCGGGACGGTGGTGTTCCCGCTGTCGCAGGCGCTGCCGCTGGGACAGCAGGTCATCGCGGCGGAGAGCGACGGGGTGGCCCGGCAGGCGGTCGGGACCAGGCCGAAGGGCGTCACCCGGCCGGTGCCTGCTGCGGCGCCTGTCGCGGCGCCTGTTGCCGTGCCTGCTGCGGTGCCTGCCGTGGTGCCGACGCCCCGGCCGGAGCCCGCGCCCGCCCCGCCGGCCGCGAGCCACGCGCCCGCCCCCGCTCCCTCCGCCGCACCGGCGTCGCGCTCCGACCTGTCCGCGCTCATCCTCGACAAGGCCGCGGCCGTGCTCGGCATCCCGGCCGAGCGGATCGACACCGCGGCCCCGCTCACCCACTACGGCCTGGACTCGATCCTGGTCCTCCAGCTCACCAACGCCCTGCGCGAGGAGTTCGGTGACGACGTCTCCGCGACCCTGCTCTTCGACGTCGAGACCGTCGACGGCCTGTGCGCCCACTTCGCCGGTGCAGGGGCCGCCGCGACGGCCACGGCGGATGCCCAGGCCGGCCCGGCGGGCGAGCGGTGGAACCTCTCGTGCGGCCAGCTGACCATGTACCGCGACCAGCAGCGCTCGCCGGAGTCGACCGCCTACAACCTCCCGCTCCTCTTCGAGATCCACGGCGAGCTGGACGAAGCCGCCCTGGAGCGGGCGGTCCGCGCCCAGAGCGGCATCCATCCGGTGCTGAGCGCCGTCTTCGGCGAGCGGGACGGCGTGCCGTTCATGGACATCGACCCGGGCCGGGCGCCGTCCTTCGAACGGGTCGACCTCACGGCCACCAAGCGCGCCGCCCAACTGGCCGGGCTGCGGGACTTGGTGAACCTCCCGTTCGACCTGGCGACGGGCCCGCTGGTCCGCGCGCACCTGGTCTCCCTCGCCGGGCGGCGGCGCCTGCTGCTGATCACCGCGCACCACATCCTGCTGGACGGCACGTCCACGGCGGTCCTGATCCGCACGCTCAAGGAGGCCTACCAGGGCCGGGGGAGCGTGAGCCGCGCCGACTACGGCGACTTCGTCGCCTGGGAGGAGGCGCTGCTCGCCGGCCCGCGCGCGCGGCAGCACCGGGACTACTGGCTGCGGGAGCTGGCAGGTCATCGACCGGCGCTCGCGCTGCCCTACGACCGGCCGTACGACCCCAAGCGGATGCCCCGGGTGGACGTGGCGACGGTCAAGCTGCCGCCGCCGCTGGCCGCCGCCCTGGCCGACGCGGCGCGCGAGCACCGGGTCAGCGTCGCCACCGTGCTGTTCGCGACGTACGTGCGGTTCCTGCACCGGCTGACCGGGCAGGACGACCTGGTCCTCGGCATGACGGCGGTCGCCCGCTACGAGGAGCGGTTCCAGGACGTCGTCGGCCAGTTCGCGAACTGCCTGCCGATCCGCTGCACGGCCGTCGGCGGCTTCCCCGAGCTGCTGAAGTCCCTGCAGCGCAAGGTGGTCGGCGGCATCGAGCACGGCGGCTACCCGCTGCTGGAGATCGCCCGGGCCGTGGGCGCGGACGACGAACCGCTGGTCCTGACCAACTTCCTGTTCCAGAACTTCGACGGCGCCGACCTGCTGACCAACGCGGCCCCGGCCGCGCCCGGGGAGTTGGACCTGCGGCTGTTCGACGACCTGCCCTACGCCGGGGAGTACGTCCTCGCTGCCGAGTCCTACCGGGACGGCGAGGGGTTCAAGGTCTTCCTCAAGTACGACGCGAACGTCTTCGACGAGGCCACCGCGCGGCGCATGACGGAGGAGTGGTACGCGGTCATCCGCAGGGAGCTGGGCCTGCGGTAGGCCGTTCCGCGGACCGCCCCCGAAACCCGGAAGCCGGGCCGCGACCGCGGGAGCGGGCCGCCGTACGGGCGCCC
>NZ_JBFBHW010000082.1:0-25611 GCF_040685395.1 Kitasatospora sp. NPDC088779
GATTTTTCTAAAATTCTTTATCGCGTTGGCCGCGCTGACGTGCTGCGTGCCGGGGGGGGGGGGGGCCGCCCCCCCGGGGGGCCCCCCCCCCCCCCCCTTCCGCATGATCTCGCCCGAACCCCGAACCCCGAACCCCGGGAGCCGGCAGGCCGGGCCCCTCAGGCCTGCCGTCGTACGGCGATGACCGCCGCACCGAGGACGCACGCGCCGGCGGCGGTGAGGTAGGCGAGGTGGTAGCCGGCGAGCTGGTCCGTGCCGGTCGCGGCGACCAGGACCATCACCGCGACGCCCGCACTGGCGCCGATCTGCTGCGCCACGACGTTCACCGCCCCGGCGACGGCGTGCTGCCGCGCCGGGACTCCGGTGAGCCCGGCGGACGTCATCGAGGGGAAGTTCAGCCCCTGGCCGATGCCGCTGAGCACCAGGCCGGGCAGCACGTACTGCACGTAGCCGCCGTCGTGCGGTGTGCCCAGCCACAGTGCGGCACCCCCGCCGATCAGGACGAGGCCGACCGCCATCAGCGTGCGCGGGGTGAACCGGGCCAGCAGGCGTCCGGTGGCGAAGTTGGCGGTGAGGAACACGGCCAGGGACATCGGCACCAGCGCGAGACCGGACTCGAAGGGGGAGTAGTCCAGCATCCCCTGGAGGTACAGCGGCGCGAAGAACAGCAGCCCGACCGATCCCATGTACTGGAGGAAGGCCGCCAGGCTCGCGGCCCGGACCGACCTGATCCGGAAGAGGGCGAGCGGAAGCACCGGGTCGGCGGTGCGGTGCTCGCGCACGAGGAACAGCGCCAGGAAGGCCACCGCGGCGCCGAGGACGATCCACGCCGTCGCGCCGTCGCTGCTCACGCCGACGACGAGCAGGGTGAGTCCGAGCGTGCCCGTGATCGCGCCGGGCAGGTCCAGTCGGCCGCTGTGCCCGGCGCCACCGGGCAGTCCGGCGCGGGTCGCGGCCAGCACGGCGAGCCCCAGCAGCACCGAGAACCACAGCACCGAACGCCAGCCGAAGAACTGGGTCAGTACGCCGCCCAGCAGCACCCCGCCGCTGAAGCTCGCGGCGCCGACCGCCGCGTACACGCTGAAGGCCCGGTTGCGCGCCGGACCGGCCGGAAACGTCTCGGTGAGCAGGGCCAGCGCGGCCGGCCCGGACAGGGCGGCGCCGATGCCCTGGGCGGCGCGCGCGCCCAGCAGCACCGCGGTGTCCGGGGCCAGCGCCCCGACCAGCGCGGACACGGTGAACAGGGCGACCCCGACCTCGAACACCCGCCGCCGGCCGAGGACGTCGGCCAGTCGGCCGCCCACCAGCAGGAAGCCGGCGAACGTGACGGCGTAGGCGGTCATGACCCACTGGAGCGTGGTCTCGTCCAGGTCGAAGCGCGCTCCGACCGACGGCAGGGCGGCGTTGAGGACTCCGAGACCGCTCACGTCCAGGGCGAGCGCCCCGGCCAGTACGCCGAGTGCCAGTCCCGGCCGGAGCGCCGGCTTGACCGCGGTGTCGGTGCTGTCGCTGGTATCGGTGGCGTCGGTCATGCGGGCCTGCCGTCGACGTCGCGGCCGGTGGGACCGGCTAAGGAACGGTCGGCATCGACTGACGCCGCATCAAGATTCTCAACTGCCATGGGGGTCAGCTTGCATGGGTCACTCAGCCGCTGTCTACCCCAATCGCGTGCCGGTGGAGCGCGCCTTTCGCGGGGTCGTGCGCCTGTCCCGGCCGGGGCGCGGTGACGCGGGGGCGCTGCTGAGTCGAGGCGCCATTTCGGACCGCCGACAGCTCCAACTCGAACCGGACACTTGGAGATCAAATCTCGCCACTGCCTCAACCGGCCCTCGAATGGCGCTTGTCTCACCATTAACAAACTGGCACTCTGCTGTCCGCCGGTCGGATTAGCACTGACGATCCATTTTGCCTCAATCAGCATACTCGTCGCGCTTGACCAAATGGACCTTGGAGCCCATCGACAGTAGCCGTGCAGGTGAAGAATCCGCGTACGTGATCCTGTCGTCGATGCACTCGCGGACCGATGTGACCCAGAGATGCCCGTGATTTCTCCCGCGGTGAGAGCGAGCTGCGCCGCCAGCCGAAACAGCGGTACACGAACGGGAGTTCTCACTCGCTGTGAACGCGGAGGTCGGAAACGCCGACCCCATCCGCACGCCAACCATCGGCCCCACCCAGGAACTTGATGCGGCGAAGGGGACCCTCCGCGTCATGAGCCGCCCCCGTGTCCGGCTGCCCGGGTGCGGACCGAACCCCCCCGACCGGTCGGCCGTGAAGCTCCACCCGTCCATTCCATCCGCCCTGTTGAGGGAGTCGCCGTGCCCCGAGAGCGCGCAGCGCGAGACATTTCCGCCGTAACGGATTTCCTGCTTTCCCGTGTTGTCGAGCTGTTGGACGTGTCCGCGAGCGCGGTGGACCGCTCGGCGCCGCTGCACCGGTACGGACTGGACTCGCTGAGATCGGTGACGCTCGCGGCCTCGCTGTCCGAGTTCCTCGGCTGGCAGGTCCCGGCCACCTGGATGTGGCAGTACCCGACCGTCGACGGGCTGGCGCGTGCGCTCGTCGACGGTCCGCGTGCCGCGGAGCCCGCCCCGAGTGCCGAGCGCCGCCGCCTGCCCTCGCACGAGCCCGTCGCGATCGTGGGCATCGGCTGCCGGTTCCCCGGCGGGCCGGACCCGTCGTCGTTCTGGCAGCTGCTGGTCGAGGGCGGCGACGCCGTCGGGCCGGTACCGGCCGCGCGACGCGAGCTGCTGAACGACAGGGTGCGCTGGGGCGGATTCATCGACGGCATCGACCGGTTCGATCCGCTGTTCTTCGGCATCTCGCCCCGCGAAGCCGTCCAGATGGACCCGCAGCAGCGCCTGATCCTGGAACTGTCCTGGGAGGCGCTGGAGGACGCGGGCATCGCGCCGCACAGCCTGGTCGACAGCGACACCGGCGTGTTCATGGCCTCCTGTTGGGGCGACTACGCCGCCCTGGCGCACTACCGCGGCCCCGACAGCCAGATCACCCCGCACACCGCGACCGGCATGCACGACGGCATCATCGCCAACCGGGTCTCCTACGTCCTCGGCCTCCAGGGCCCGAGCATGGCCATCGACGCCGCCTGCGCCGGATCGCTGGTCTCGGTGCACGTGGGGTGCCAGTCGATCTGGCTGGGCGAGAGCGACCTGGTGCTGGCCGGCGGCGTCAACCTGAGCTTCGTCTCCGACTACTACACCGCCATGGACGCGATGGGCGCGCTCGCCCCGGACGGCCGCTGCAAGTCCTTCGACGCCCGCGCCAACGGCTACGTCCGCGGTGAGGGCGCCGGCGTCGTCGTGCTCGCCCCGCTGAGCGTGGCGCTGGAGCGCGACCTGCCGGTGTACTGCCTGATCAAGGGCAGCTCCTCCAACAACGACGGCCTGAGCAACGGCATGACGGCGCCGAACCCCCAGGCGCAGGAGAAGATGCTCCGCACCGCGTACCAGCGGGCGGGCATCGCCCCGCACCTCGTGGACTACATCGAGTGCCACGGCTCCGCGACGCCCCTCGGTGACCCGATCGAGGCCAACGCCATCGGCGCGGTGCTGGGCGGCGGCCGTACGGAGCCGCTGCGGCTCGGGTCCGTCAAGTCCAACGTCGGGCACCTGGAGGCGGCCGCCGGCATCGTCGGCCTGGTCAAACTCGCGATGTCGATGCGCAACGGTGTGCTGCCGCCGAGCCTGCACTACAGCGCGCCGAACCCGCAGATCATGTTCGACGAGTACAACCTCACCGTCCAGGACCGGCTGGCGCCGTGGCCGCGACGCTCCGACGCCCGCCGGGGCGGCGTCAGCTCGTTCGGGTTCGGCGGCGCGATCTGCCACGTCGCCGTCGAGGAACTGCCGCGCCCCGAGAGCTCGCTGCTCCTGCTGGCCGCGGACTCCCGGGAGGCGCTGGCCGAGCGGGCCCGGGCGCTGCGCGACGAGAGCGACCTGCGCGCGCTCTGCCGCCGGACGCCCGGCGACGGCCCGTTCCGGCTCGCGGCCACCGCCCGCGACATGCCCGAACTCCGCTCCCAGCTGGACGCCTTCGGCAGCGGGGCGACGGCCGCCGGGCTGAGCGTCGGGGAGCGGGCCGGACGCAGGCCGCGGGTGGCCTTCCTGTTCTCGGGCAACGGCTCGCAGTGGGTGGGCATGGGCCGGCAACTGCTCGCCGGAATGCCCGTGTTCCGCCGGTCCATGATGAAGTCCGACCGGCGGATGCGGGAGCTGCTGGGCTTCTCGCTCGTCGAGCAGCTGATGTCCCCGGACGGCCGCATCGACGACATGGACGTCTTCCAGCCGCTGCTGTTCTCCCTCCAGGTCGCGCTGGCCGAAGCCTGGCGCTCGCTGGGGGTGGAGCCGGACGTCGTCGTGGGGCAGAGCGTCGGCGAGTTCGCCGCCTCCCACATCGCCGGCGCGCTCGACTTCGACGACGCCTCCCGCCTGGCCGCCCACCACGGCCGGCTCCTCCAGCAGCTCGCCGTGGGGCGCGGCGAGGGCATCGTGGTGATGACCGCCGCCGACGAGGTCGGGCCGTACCTGACCGGCCGGCTCACCGTCTCCGGCCACAACGGCCTGAACTCCACCCTGGTCACCGGCACACCGCAGGAGATCGACGACCTCGTCCGGCGGCTGACCGCGGCGGGCGTCACCAACCACCGGGTCCGGATGGGCCACGCCCCGCACTCCCCGCTGGTCGACCACGTCCTCGCCCCGCTGAAGGTCGAACTCGACGGCATCAGGCCCCGGACCACCCGCATCCCGATGATCTCGACGGTCACCGGCGAACGCGTCGACGGTGCCGAGCTCGGGCCGGACTACTGGGCGGACAACCTGCGCCGGGAGATCCGGGTGGTCGACGCCCTGACGAAGCTGCGCGACCACGACGTCGACGCGGTGATCGAGATCAGCCCGCACCCCGTCCTGCTCAAGTCGGTGTCGGAGATCCTGACGGCGACCACCCTGCCCTCGCTGCGCCGCGGCGCCGACGAGGCCTCGACCCTGCTCGGCTCGCTCGGCGCCCTGTACACCGCCGGCCTCCCCGTCGCGGCCCACCCCTTCCTCGCGGGCGACCGCGGGCGGCACGTCACGCCCGGCCGGAGCGACGCCGCCGCCGACGAGCAGGTGCACCTCGTCCCCGTCACCGCCCGTACGGCCGGCGCGCTGGCCGACACCTGCCGCGAGCTGTCCAACCACGTCGAACGCGACGCGGGCCTGCGGGTCTCCGACCTCGCCTACACGCTCGCCGCCAGGCGCACCCACCACAACCACCGGATCGCCCTGTTCGCCCGCAACCGGCAGGACGTCCTGGACGGCCTCGCCAGGGTCGCCGCCGGCCAGCCGCACCCCGACGTCGTCACGGGCACGGTCTCCGGCACCGTCGACCGGCGGGTCGCGCTGGTGTTCTCCGGCGGCGGCACCCAGTGGGTCGGCATGGGCCGCGAACTCCTGCGCTCGCACGCCGGCTTCCGCACCTGGATGAACGCCTGCGACGCCGCCGTGCGCGCGGCCGGCGGCTGCTCGGTGCTCGACCGGCTCGCCGCCCCGGCCGACGAGGCCGGGTACGAGGAGATGGACTTCCAGCAGCCGGTGCTGTTCGCCCTCCAGGTCTCGCTGGCGCAGGTCTGGCTCGGACTCGGCATCCAGCCGACCGCCGTCGTCGGGCACAGCCTGGGCGAGGTCGCGGCCGCCTGCGTGGCCGGCGCGCTGTCGCTGGAGGACGCCGCCCGCGTGGTGGTCGCCCGGTCGCACCTGCTGGAGCGCAAGGCCGCCGCGGGTGCCATGATCTCGGTCGACCTGCCGGAGGCGGAGCTGCTGCCGCGGCTCGCCCCCTACGCCGCGCACGCGGCCGTCGCCGTGGTCAACAGCCCCACCAGCGCGGCGGTCTCCGGCTCGCCCGAAGCCGTCGACGCCCTGGAAGCCGACCTCAAGCGGGACGGGATCTCGACCCGGCGGATCCGGGTCGAACGGCCGGTGCACAGCCCCGGCATGGACCCGCTGCTCCAGCCGCTGCGCGCGGACATCGACGGCATCACCCCGCTGACGCCCGGCATCGACTTCCACTCCACGGCACTGGCCGACACGGTGAACCCGGTCGCCGACGTCGACTACTGGGTGCACAACCTGCGCAACCAGGTCCGGTTCGCCGAGACGATCGGCGCGCTGGTCGACCAGGGCGTCGGCACCTTCATCGAGATCGGCCCCCACGAGACGCTGCGCGGCGCGGTCGAGGAGATCGCGCTGACCCGTGGCGCCCAGGTGCACGCGATCAACTCCCTGCGGCGCGACGAGAGCGACCTCCGCTGCCTGCTGGGCGCCGCCGCGTCGTTGTACGTCAGGGGCCTGCCGCTGACCTTCGACCCGCTGTTCGCCGACGACGTCGAGGTCGTGGAGACGCCGCTCGTCCAGTGGCAGAAGGACCGCTACTGGATCGACACCGAGCCCCGCCCCGTCCAGGCGCCGGCCCCGGCCGTCGAAGCCGCGGCCGTGCCCGTGGCCCGTGTGGTGGAGGAGGAGCAGCCGACGGAGATCCGGCCGGTGGCGGAGGTCGTCCTCGCCGAGCTCGCCGACGCGCTGGGCGTGCCGGTGAGCAGGTTCGACGTGAACGCCAGCATGCTCGACTTCGGCCTCGACTCGATGCTGGCGATCCGCCTCGTCAACAGGCTGCAGTCGCTGTTCGGGCACCGGGTGTCGCCGGTGGTGTTCCTGGACGGCCGGTCCATCTCCGAGGTCGTCGGCCACTTCGTCGAGCTCACCGCCGGACCGGCCGCGCCCGCGACGGCACCGCCCGTACCGTCGGCCGCCCCCGCCCCCGCCTCGGCCCCCGAGGCCGAGCCGGACCGGACGTACCTCGACGAGCTGTCCGAACTGGACGCCGAGGAGCTGGTGGACGAACTGGACGCGCGCGGACTGCTGGAGGCCACCGACGCACCGGCCCTGGACCAGTTGCGCGCCGACGGCCTCGGCCTCGCACTGGCACCGGCCTCGCACGGCCAGGCCTCGCTGTGGTTCATGCAGATGGTCGCGCCGGACGCCGTGCCCTACAACTTCATGGTGACCGCCCGGATCCGGACCGCCGTCGACGAGAAGGCCCTGGACCGCGCCGTACGGGCCGTGATGGAGCGCCACCCCGCGCTGCGCACCCTCTTCGTGGAGGCGGGCGGCAGCCCGTACCAGGTCATCCTGGACGAACCGGTGTACGAGTTCGTCGTGGCGGACGGCACCGACCTGGACGACGAACAGGCCCGCGAGGAACTGGCCCGCTACGGGCACGAGCCGCTCGACCTGGACAACGGGCCGCTGGTGCGGATCGTCCTCATGACGCGCGGTCCGGCGGACCACTACCTGCTGGTGCTCGTCCACCACATCGCGTCGGACGCGGCGTCGGCCGACGTCATGATCCGCGAACTCCAGGAGTACTACGAGGGCGCCGACCCCGCCGACAGCGCGCCGGTCGTCCCGTACACGGAGTTCGTCGCGTGGGAGCGGCAGTGGCTGGCCGGGCCGGTGGCCGGCGCGGCCCTGGACTGGTGGTCGCAGAAGCTGGCCGACCCGCCCGCCCACCTCGACCTGTCCACCAAGGAGCGGCCGCCGGGCGTCACCTACGAGGGCCGCGACCTCGCCTTCCGCTGGAGCGCCGAAGAGACCCGCCTGCTGCGGGAGTTCGCCGTACGAGAAGGCGTGTCGATCAGCACCGTCGTGCTGGCCGGGTTCTTCGCCACGCTCAACCGCGCGGTCGGCACCGAGGACGCCGTACTGGCCACCGCCATCGCCCAACGCGCCGAACCCGGCTGGGAATCCGCCATCGGCTACTACCTCAACACCGTGCTGGTGCGGGCGAACCCCGCCGGTGACCGCAGCTTCCGCGAGCTGCTGCGCGAGGTCCACGCCTTCTCGCTCGGCCTCCTGGAGCACATGAACTACCCCCTCGACCTGCTGGCCTCCCAGCTGCGGCCGCCGAGGGCCGAGGGGCGCTCCCCGTGGTTCGACGTGGTGGTGAACTGGCTCTCCTCGGACGCGTTCCCCCGGTCCGTCAAGCTCTTCCACGGCATCGGCGACACCATCACGCCCGACGGCGCGCTGCCGCTCGAACCGCTTCAGGTGCGCAGGCACCTCGCCAAGTTCGACCTCGAGATCTCGATGGCCGACATCGACGGCGAGGTGGCCGGCCACGTCCAGTTCAAACCGAGCTACCTGGAAAGGCAGACCGTGACGGCACTGCTCGCGCTGTACCGCACCGTGCTCTTCGACGCGATCGCCCAACCCGACCGGGCCATCGGCGACTTCGCGCCGACCGGCCTCCCCGAGGAGACGGACCGGTGACCGAAACCCTGCACTCCGCGTTCGTCGAGCAGGCCCTCAAGAACCCCGACGCGACCGCCGTCTACTCCGACGCCGGCGTCCTGACCTACGGCGAACTGAACGAGCGCTCCCGGGAGTTGGCCGAACGGCTGGTCGCCGACGGCGCGGGCCCCGGCGTCCCGGTCGGCATCTGCGTCGAGCGCACCCCCGACCTGCTCGTCGGCATCCTGGCGGCCCTGCGCGCCGGATCCTGCTACCTGCCGCTGGACCCGAACTACCCCGCCGACCGGCTGACCTTCATGGTCCAGGACAGCGGGACCCGTCTGCTGCTCACCACCCCCGCGTCCCGGGCCAGTTGCCCGCCCGGCCCGACCGTGGTCGTGCTCGGGGAGAACGTCACGACCGAGCCCGGCGCGAAGCCCGTCGCGGTCGTGCCCGGCGACACCGCGTACGTCATCTACACCTCGGGCTCCACCGGCAGGCCCAAGGGCGTGGCCGTCCGGCACGGCGGCTGCGTGGCGATGCTCGCCGAGATGGACCGGGTCCTCGACGGCTGCGACCTGAGCGGAGTCTCGGCGGCGAGCTCGGTCTGCTTCGACCTGTCCGTGATGGAGATCTTCAACGCGCTGTGCCGCGGCGGCGCCGTCGTGCTCGTCGAGAGCGCCGTGCACCTGCCGGAGAGCCGGTACGCCGACCGGATCACCCACCTGAACGTCGTCCCCTCGGTCATGAACAGCCTGCTCGACGCCGGAGCCCTGCCGCCGAACGTGCGCACGGTCGTGTTCGGCGGCGAGGCCCTGCGCCGCAAGCTGGTGGACCGCACCTACCGGGAGACCGGCGCCGACCGGGTGTTCAACGCCTACGGCCCCACCGAGGGGACGGTCTTCTGCTCGTTCGGGCCGGTGCCCGAGGACGGGACCGACGAACCGACGATCGGCCCGCCGACGACCAGCGACCGGGTCTACGTGCTCGACGAGCAGCTGAAGCCGCTCCCGGCCGGTGAGCCCGGCGAGCTCTACCTCGGCGGCGCCGGCCTCGCGCACGGCTACGTCAACCGGCCGCGCACCACGGCCGAACGCTTCGTGCCGGACCCGTTCCGCAACGGCGAGCGGATGTACCGCACCGGGGACGTCGTCAAGTTCACCGACGGCGGCGAACTCCGCTTCCTCGGCCGCACCGACCACCAGGTCAAGCTGCGCGGCTACCGCATCGAGCTGGAGGAGGTCGAGGCCCGGCTGACCGGCTGCCCCGAAGTCCGGGAGGCCGCCGCCGTCGTCCGGGGCAACCGGCTCGTCGGCTACGTCGTGCCCGCCGGCGACGACGCGCCGCAAGGCGGCCCCCGGCTGGACGCCGCGCTCCAGAGCGCCGTCACCGGCAGGCTCGCCGTCGAACTGCCCGACTACATGGTGCCCGCGACGCTCGTGGTCCTCGCCGCCCTTCCGCTGGGGCCGGGCGGAAAGCTCGACCGCAACGCGCTGCCCGAGCCGCCGGCCGCCGACAGCGGCGGGCCCCTGACGGCCGCCGGCACGCCGACCGAGGTGGCCCTGTCGGAGATCTGGGGCCAACTGCTCGACCTCGAACCGTCGAGCATCGACGTGCAGTCCGCCTTCTACGACCTCGGCGGGGACTCCCTGCTGCTCATCCGCCTCGCCCGGCTGATGACCCGGCGCTTCGACCGCCGCGTCCGGGTGCCCGACCTCTTCAGCTTCCGCGACATCTCCTCCCTCGCCCGCTGGCTCGACGACGAGAGCGGCGCCACCCCCGAGGCGGTCCAGTCCGCCCGTGCGCGCGCCAACACCCGTCGGGCCGCGCTGCGCGGCCGCGGCGGCGCCACCGGCCGCTGAGCCGCCGACGTCTGCGTACAGCGGCCGCTGAGTCACCCTCACTCGAAACGAAGCAGGAGCCTCCCCATGACCGACAACCCCGAGCAGGACTACGACCCGGGCGACGTAGCCGTCATCGGCATGTCCCTGCGGGCGCCCGGAGCCCGCACCAAGGAGCAGTTCTGGGACAACCTCGTCCACGGCCGGGAGTCCGTGTCGTTCCTGGCCAAGGACGACATCCACGTCGACGAGACCCTGATCCACAGCCCGTTCTACGTGCGGGCCTGCGGCGTGCTCGACACGTACGACAAGTTCGACCCGTCGGTGTTCGGCATCAGCGACCGGATGGCGGCCGCGATGACCCCGGAGAACCGGCTGTTCCTGGAGAGCGCCTGGGAGACGCTGGAGGACGGCGGCTACGACCCGGACCGGCTCAGGGCCGAGATCGGCATGTACGGCGCCAACAACCCGCAGACCGCCGCGCTCTACAGCTCCCCGCCGGACCGGGTGTCGGTCGGCCCCGAGGCGATCGAGGCCAGCCTGGCGTGGTCGCCGGACACCATGACCTCCAACGCGCTGTACTACATGGGGCTCATCGGCGAGGCCGTCACCGTCGCCGCCGTCTGCGCGGGCTTCCACTACGCGGTCCACCTGGCCTGTCAGTCGCTGCTGCTCGGCCAGACCGACCTGGCGATCGCCGGCGGCGCGATGGTCCGCCTGCCGCACCCGCGCGGCCACCTGTGGGAGGAGAACCGCATCCTGTCGAAGGACGGCCACTGCCGCCCGTTCGACGCCAACGGCACCGGCACCGCGCTGTCCAGCGGGGTCGTCACCGTGCTGCTGAAGCCGCTGGGCCACGCCGTCGCCGACCGCGACCACATCTACGCCGTGGTCAAGGGCTCGGCCGTCAACAACAACGGCGTCAGCGCGATGGCGTACGGCCTGGCCCAGCCCGAGCGGCTGAGCGCCTGCATCGCCAACGCCATGGAGGTCGGCGGCGTCACCCCGGACACGGTGTCCATGTACGAGGCCAACGGCCTCGGCCTGCCGATGACCGACGAGCTCGAAGTGCACGCGGCGACCATGGCGTTCGGGAAGCAGACCGCGACCACCTCGATCGGCGGGGTCAAGGGCAACGTCGGCCACGGCGGCGTGGTCTCGGGCGGCTTCGGCGCGATCAAGGCCGCGCTGGCGCTGCACCACAAGACGCTCCCGGCGACGATCAACCTGACCGAGGTCAACCAGGACCTCGACTTCCCCAGCACCCCCTTCGTGCCGCAGATCGAAGGGGCGCACTGGGAGCCGGAGGCCGGCATCCGCCGCGCGGGCATCACCTCGATCGGTGGCGGCGGCTACAACGCGCACCTGCTGCTGGAGGAGGCCCCGACGGCCGCCGGACGCGCCCCCGAGGACGAGGGCCGGCCGCGGCTGGCCACCCTGTCCGCCCTGGACGACGACGCGCTGGCCCGCCAGCGCGCGCGGCTCAAGGACCGGCTGGAGGCCGACCCCGACCTGCGCCTGGACGACGTCTGCTTCAGCCTCAACCTCGGCCGCAAGGTGATGGCCCGCCGGTGGGCGGCCGTGGTCCGCAGCCGCGCGGAGCTGATCGCGGCGCTGTCCGACGACGCCGTCCGCGGCCCCGCCACCACGACCGCCGCCGCCCCGCAGGCGGACCCGGGCTCCTTCTCCCGCTTCTCCCGCAACGACAACGGGATCGTGCCGTCCGGCCAGGACGCGCGGGCGCTGTCCGAGCTGGCCGCCGCCTGGGTGACCGGCCAGCAGGTGGACTTCGAGGCCCTGCACCTGGGGGAGGCCAGCCGCCGCGTGCCGCTGCCCACCTACCCGTTCCAGCCGCGCCGGTTCTGGCGCACGGACTGGTGACCATGAGCACGCCGGCACCGGACACCGTGGACCTGGGCGACCCGGCCACCTTCGCGGACCACGACCTCGACGGGTTCTGGCGCACCCTGCGGGACACCGCCCCGATGCACTGGAACCCGCCCGTCGACGGCCGCCGGGGGTTCTGGGTGCTCTCCCGCCACGACGACATCATGGCCACCTACCGGGACAACGCGAACTTCACGTCCGAGCGCGGCAACGTGCTCGTCACGCTCCTGGAGGGCGGCGACGCCGGGGCCGGCCGGATGCTGGCCGTCACCGACGGGCCCCGGCACCACGAACTGCGCAAGATCCTCCAGCGGGTGCTCTCGCCGAGGGTGCTCGACGAGGTCGCGCGGACGGTCCGGGTCAACACCCGGCAGTGGATCCGCGAGGCGGTCGAGTCCGGCGGCTGCGAGTTCGCCGAGGAGATCGCCGGCCGGATCCCGATGACCACGATCTCGAACCTGCTCGGCGTGCCCGAGCAGGACCGGGACTACCTGCTCGGCCTGACCAGGACCGCGCTGTCGGCCGAGGACGAGGACGTCGACGAGGTCGACTCCGAGATGGCCCGCAACGAGATCCTGATGTACTTCCTGGACGTCGTCGAGGAGCGGCGCGAGTCCCCGGGCGACGACGTGATCAGCATGCTGATCGGCAGCTCCATCGACGGTGTGCCGCTGTCCGACGAGGACGTCGTGCTCAACTGCTACAGCCTGATCATCGGCGGCGACGAGACCAGCCGGCTGACGATGATCGACTGCGTCCACACGCTCGCCGCCAGGCCCGAGCAGTGGCGGCGGTTCAAGCACGGCGAGGTCGCGGTCGAGACCGCCGTGGACGAGGTGCTGCGCTGGGCCTCTCCCACGATGCACTTCGGGCGCAGCGCCGTACGGGAGACCGAACTGCACGGCGTACGGCTGCGCCCGGGCGACATCGTCACGCTCTGGCACGCCTCCGGCAACCGGGACGAACGGGTCTTCGCGCGGCCCGGGGTGTTCGACCTCGGCCGCACCCCCAACAAGCACCTGGCCTTCGGCTACGGCCCGCACTTCTGCGTCGGCTCGTACCTGGCCAAGGTGGAGATCGCCGAACTGCTCACGGCCCTGCGGGACTTCACCACCGGGTTCGAGCAGACCGAGGAGGCGCTGCGGATCCGGTCCAACTTCCTGACCGGGTTCTCCACGATGCCGGTGCGGTTCGAGCCCGACCGCCGCGGACTGAAAGAGGTCGACTGATCCGGATGAACATCTACATGTCAGGACAAGGGGGATTCGCGGTCGCGGTCGCGGAAGCCCTGTCGGACGACGGGCACAAGATCGTCGGCTCGGCCGCTCCCCGGCTGCGCAAGGGGAAGTCCGACGAGGGCGACGCGATGTGCTGGGACCGCCTGCGCTCCTGGGCGTACCACAAGGACGTCCCGTGGACGGACTCGGCCGAACTGCGCGCGCGGCACATCCCGGACGGGGTGGACATCATCGTCGCCGCGCACTCGCACGCCTTCCTCGGCCGCCAGACCCGCGCCCGGGCCGCCGTCGCCACCATCGGCTACCACCCCAGCCTGCTGCCGCTGCACCGCGGCCGGGACGCCATCCGGTGGACGATCCGCGACGGCGACAAGGTGACGGGCGGAAGCGTCTACCACCTCACCGAGCGCACGGACGCGGGCCCGCTCGCCGCCCAGGAGCACCTGTTCGTGCCTCCGGGCTCGACCGCGCAGAGCCTGTGGCGCGACCATTTGGCGCCGCTCGGCGTGCGACTGCTCCTGAAGGTGGTCGCCGACCTCACCGCGGACCGGCGGATCGAGGTTCCGCAGGACGAGAAGCTGGCCACCTGGGAGCCCGCGATGGGCGCGCCACCGCTGTTCAAGCCCGAACTCATCGCGCTGCCCGGAACGGTGCAGGTCGACAGCAGCAAGTGGGCCCTGCACGAAGGGTGACGGCCGGGCTGTGACGCCCGGGTGACCCTGGAGCCGGTGCCCCGCACACCACGCGTGTGCGGGGCACCGGACTGGACCGCCGAGCCCGTCGTCGGAACTCGACAGCGTGAACGTGTACACCAGGGACGGCGATTCCGAGCGCCCCCCGTGTACCTCTGCACCTTCACCGCGAAGGAGTCCCGACCATGCGGAAGTTCATCATCGACCTGGCCGAACGCACCGTCGCCACCTACGCCGTGGCGTTCCTCGGCCTGCTGCTGGCGGACGGATTCGACCTGACGTCGATCGGCGCGTTCAAGGCGGCGGCCGTGGCGGCACTGCCGGCCGCGCTGGCCGTGGTCAAGGGAGTGGCCGCGACCTTCGTCGGCGACCCGAACTCGGCCGCCCTGCTGGCCCGCCCCCACGACTGACCGGCCCGGCCCGGGTGCGCCAAGCCGGGAACTCCCCCTGGCGAACGGCCGCGGCAAAGGCGCCCCATACGGCGGCGGGGAAGGCGACAAAGCCTGCCCGCTCCAGGTGCTGGACGTCCTCGCCGCCGAGCGTGACGGTCATGAAATGCGGACTGGGCTGCTCGCTTCCCTGCACGGTCAACGACAGCATCCGCCGCTTGCGCGGGCGCTGGATCCGGGAGGCCACCGCTACCTCCACCGGGGACGGGACTTGAGCGTCACCGTGGTCATGCGACCACTGTCGGCGCGACGCTCTGCGCGAGACCACCGGTAAACTGACGCCCGATGCCGACAACCCGCCATACTTCACCGCTGCCCGCCGATGCAGACGAGGAGATCCTGAAAGGCGGTGCCTGGCTGCCGCACGGCTTTCAGCTCGATCCACACAGCCACGTCCACGGTCAGCTGGTCTACGCCGCCGCCGGCGCCTTGGTCACGGCGACGGAGCGCGGCACGTGGGTCGCCCCGGCGGACCGGATCACCTGGACGCCTCCGCGCTTTGCCCACTCGCACCGCTTCTACGGGCAGACCGACGTACGGCTGGTGTCCGTCCCACTCGACTTGTGCGCCGTGCTCATCGATCACCCCAGCGTCTTCGCGGTAAGCCCGTTGCTGCGCGAGGCCCTTCTGGCGCTCACCGACGAGCCAGAACGGCGGCCTGGCGCCCACCGGCGCCTGCTCGCCGTGATCGTGGACGAGTTGGCCGACGCCGCCGAGACCTCCCTCCACCTTCCCGAAGCGAGCGACGACCGGCTGCGCGCCGCCACCGACCTGCTGCGCGCGGACCCCGCCCGGCCTTGCACCCTGGCCGAGCTCGGCCAGGCGGTGGGAGCCAGCGAGCGCACGCTCAGCCGCCTGTTCCACGCCGAGCTGAGCATGAGCTTCCACCGCTGGCGGACCACGCTGCGCATCCACCACGCCTTGGCGCACCTGACCGACGGGATGACGGTGACGGAGACCACGGTCGCGTGCGGATGGTCCAATCCGTCCACCTTCATCGACGCCTTCACCGAAGTCGTCGGCCAGACCCCCGGCCGCTATCAGGCCGGCCTGCGCTTCCACGCGCGCTAGCCCCCACCCGGGCGGTTCGCGCTGGTCAGGTGCACAGCGCGCGACGCCAGAGCCAGCTTGGCGGGTTTCCGGTATCGGGTGTCGACTTACCAGTGGTTCGCGGCCCGCCGGGTCTTCCATAGTGGACAGCGAGCGAGCGCCGGCCCTCCGACCTCACGGCCGCCGCCGCGACGTACGCGCTCGGCGCGTACCGACCACTGCACGGATCATGAAGGGCTCGCACGCATGACTGAGACACACGACGACACGGCCGTCGTCATCATCGGGGCCGGCGTCGCCGGTCTGACTCTCGGCAACTTCCTGCTGCGCAACGGCGTCGACTGCGTCGTGCTGGAGAAGCACCCTCGCGCCTACGTCGAGAAGCGCCAGCGCGCCGGAACGATCGACACCTTCGGCGTGCGCCTCCTCCGCGAATGGGGCCTGGAGGAGGTCCTCGCAGGCGACCCCATCCCGTACAGCGAGGGCGGCTTCTACATCGACGGCCACGCGATGCCGATCGACGTGGACGAGGACAACAACGAGAGCCTGTACTGCCCGCAGCAGGTCCTGGTGCGCAACCTCACCGAGGTCTTCCTCCGCGAGGGCGGTGACCTGCGCTACGAAGCCGCAGACGTCACCCTGGAAAACCTCACCCAGGGCCACCCCGTGGTGCGCTACCGGGACGCCGACGGTGCGGCGCGAGCCGTCGACTGCGACTTCATCGCCGGCTGCGACGGCTTCCACGGCGTCTCCCGCCGCTCCATCCCCGCCTCCGCGCTGACCGAGTACTCCCACGAGTACGGCTACTCCTGGCTCAGCGTCCTGGCCGCCACCGAGACCAAGCCCTCGGGCATGGCGATCCACGAACTGGGACTGGCCGGGATGATCCCCCGCGGCCCCGAAGCCAGCCGGATCTACTTGCAGTGCGCGGTCGACGACACCCCCGAGCAGTGGCCGGACGAGCGGATCTGGAGCGAGCTGGAGGCCCGCTTCGGCACGCCGCCCTCGCGCGGGCAGATCCTGTCCAAGCAGATCGTTCCGCTGCGCAGTGTGGTGTTCGACCCGATGAGCTACGGCAGCCTCTACCTCCTGGGCGACGCCGCGCACATCGTGCCGCCGATGAGCGCCAAGGGCATCCACCTCGCTCTGCACGACACCGAGGTCTTCGCCCGCGCAGTGATCCGCCACGCCAAGGAGGGCGACTCCGGCCTCCTCGACAGCTACTCGCAGACCTGCCTGCCACACATCTGGAACTACCAGGCGTTCGCCACGTGGATCACCGACACCATGCACAACGCGGGCTTCACCGGCTACGAGGGCGAGTTCAAGAAGCAGATCGCCCGCGCCGAGCTCCAGCGCCAGTTCGCCTCCGAGTCGGCAAACAAACTGTTCAGCGAGCTGACCGCCGGCACCAACTAGGGCGTGAAGGTCCGGGTCGGGGCGCGGGGGAGGAGCCACGCGACCGCGACACGCGGGGAACGCTACGTCGACGAACGGGCCCTTCCCGATAATGCAGGGGCCGCGTCACCGGGCCGCGCAGGTCCCCGTTTCCAGGAAGGCGCACGACCATGGAAGGCTCCTCCTCGACCGCGCTGGCCGACATCGCGACCATCCTGCTGATCGGGCTCGCCCTGTCGCCGCTGCGCACTCGCCTGCGTCAACCGGTGGTGGTCGGCGAGATCGCGGTCGGGGTGATCCTGGGGCCGAGCGTCCTCGGGCTGCTGCCGGGCGACCTCCCGCACGTCCTCTTCCCGCCCCAGGTCCGTGAGCACCTGTCGGTGATCGCCCAACTGGGCATCGCGCTCTTCATGTTCGCCGTCGGCTGGGAACTCGACCTGAAGCAGCTGAACGGGCGGGTCCGCACCGTGGTGGCGGTCACCGCGGCCTCCGTCGCCGTGCCCTTCGCCCTCGCGGTCGCCCTGGCCGCCGTCCTCGCGGCCAGGTGGCCCCGCCTCATCGGTACGGAGACGTCCCCCGTGCTGCTGGCCGTGTTCCTGGGCATCGCGCTGTCCGCCAGCGCGCTGTCGGTGCTCGCGCGCATCGTGGGGGAGAACCAGCTGCAGGCGACCCGCACCGGGGCCATGGCCACGGCCTGCGGGGCGCTCACCGAGATCACCGCCTGGTGCGGCGTCGCCTGCATCGCCTCCGTGGCCCGGAGCGGCGGCTCGGACCACGTCCTCCTCTCGCTCGCCGAACTCGCCTGCTACGCGGCGGCGATGGCCTTCGTGATCCGCCCGCTGCTGCGGCGCCTGCTGCGCCGGCCGGTCCGCGCCGACGGACATCCCCTGCTCGTCCTGCTGACCCTCGGCAGCGGGATCCTGCTGTCCGCGTGGACCACCTCGTGGCTCGGCATGCACGCCGTGATCGGCGCCTTCGCCTTCGGGCTGGCCATGCCGCGCGACGCCGCCGAGGAACTGCGGCACGCCGTCGAGGCGCCGATGCGCCACGCGGGGGCGCTGCTGGTGCCGGTCTTCTTCGCGCTCACCGGGCTGTCCGTGGACATCGGCGGGCTGGGTTCCGGAAGCCTGGTCGCGGTGGTGGTGTTCCTGGCCGTCACGTGGGGCGGCAAGTTCGCCGGCGCCAGACTGGGTGCCCGGCTGATCGGCGTGCCGCGCGGTGAGGCCACGACGGTGGCGGTCCTGCTCAACACCAAGGGCCTCGGCGAGGTCCTCATCCTGACCCTGGGCCGTGACCTCGGCATCATCGGCGACCGGCTGTTCACCGTTCTCCTCGTCACCGCCTTCGCCGCGACCCTGCCCGTCAACCCGCTCGTGCGGCGCCTCATCCGTGCTCCTGATGCCGCTTCTCCGGTCGGCGCCGTCGCTCTGCCCCGTCAACAGCAGGACGCCGCCGCGAGATCGGGCATCGAGGAGGCCAGCGGCGCGTGACGCACCGCGAGACCCGGAGCACCGGTGGGGTGGACACTTCCTGCGCCTGTCCGACCGGCATCACCGCTGAGATGACCTCCGGTGTCTCAATGAAGTCTCATTATTAGCCGTTGCCTGGCGGCGGTTCTCGTGTCTCCGGCTACGTCGGCAGGTGGCGGTAGACCGTCGCCCGGGAGACTCCGAGTGCCGCCGCGATCTGCTCGGCGGTGCGGCCGGCCGCGTGCAGGCGCCGGGCGGTGTCGACCATCGCCGGGCTCATCGCGCTCGGTCGGCCGCGCCGCTCACCGCCGACGCGCCCAGGGCCGGCGGCGGGCGGTTCGGGGCCGTCCAGCAGCCGGTGCACCCCGGCCAGGACGCAGGCGCGCAGGTCCTCGGGCGGGGCGTCGGCGAGCAGGATCACCGGGTCGGAGAGCATGGCGATCGTCTGGGCGGCGCGCACCCGGGCGACGAAGTCCGGGTGGGGCCCCGCCACCAGGACGTTCGCGCGCATCATCCCGTCGCGGAAGCGCGTGAAGCCCGGGCCCGAGAGGCCCGGCGCCGCGTCGTACAGGCTCATCCGCAGCAGGTCGCGGTGGCGCAGCCAGACGTCGAGCAGCCCCTCGATCGCCGCCCAGCGGACTGCGGCCGGATCCGGCGGGCCGGTGGGCGCCAGCGCGGCGTCCAGGTCGTCCAGCATCGGTTCGATCAGCGCGCCGAGGATGTCCGCCTTGCTGGGGAAGTGGTACAGCACCGCGGCCTTCGTCACGTCCACCCGCTCGGCGATCCCGCGTACCGAGGTGGCGTGGTAGCCGTGCGCGGCGAACTCCTCCAGGGCCACCGCAAGGATCCGTGCCCGGGTGTCGGGGTTCTCGGCAGTCATACGGGGAGCCTAGTCGCTGCCCCTTGCCTGACCAGCGGTCAGGGCGTAGCGTCAAATTACTGACCGATGGTCAGTCCGGGAGCGCCGACGCGACCGCTGACCGGCGACGGCTGCCGCGAGTCGGCCTGACCGCGATCAGGCGATGACACGCGATCAGGCGATGACAGAAGGAGCGTCCATGAACGCCTCGACCAAGACGGCCGATCGCACCGTGCTGATCTCCGGGGCCGGCATCGCCGGACCGACGCTCGCCCACTGGCTGGCCCGCCACGGCTTCCAGCCGACCGTGGTCGAGCGGGCCGCGGCCGTACGCTCCAGCGGCAGCCCGGTCGATGTCGCCGGTCGCGCGATGGAGGTCGCCGAGCGGATGGGGATCAGGGACCGCCTCCGTGCGGCCGCCACCCAGGTGACCGGTGTGGGCTTCTACAACGGCGCGGGCCGCCGGGTCGGCAGGATCGACCTGCGGGGCCTGTCGGGCGCGGCCCGGGCCGACACGGTCGAGCTGCCGCGCGGCGATCTCGCCGCGATCGTCCACGAAGCGAGCCGGGACGACGCCGAGTTCGTGTTCGGCGACTCGATCGCGAGCCTGAGCCAGGACGAGGCGGGTGTCGACGTCACCTTCGAGTACGGCCGCCCCCGCCGCTTCGCCCTGGTGGTCGGCGCCGACGGCCTGCACTCCGCCGTCCGCCGGCTGGCCTTCGGCCCGGAGTCCGGGTTCGTCCGCCACCTGGGGATGTACGTGGCCACCATGCCGTTGGCCGGGGCGGCGGGCGACCTGCGGGAAGTGGCGATCCACAACGCGCCGGGCCGTGCTCTCTGCGTGCATCCCGGATGCGGCAGGCCGTTGGCCGCGTTCATGGTCCGGTCCGCCGCAGTGCCGGACTTCGACCACCGCGACACCGAGCAGCACCGGCGACTGCTGACCGCCGCGTTCGCCGGGATGGGCTGGCGCGCGCCCGAGGTGCTGGCGCAGGTGCGCGAGAGCGAGGAACTGTACTTCGACGCGGTGAGCCAGGTCCGGCTGCCGCAGTGGTCGCGGGGCCGGGTCACGCTGCTCGGCGACGCCGCGTCCTGCGTGTCGCTCTTCGGCGGCGGCTCCAGCCTGGCCATGGCGGGCGCCTACAGCCTGGCCGATGCCCTGGCCGCCGATCCCGCCGACCACCGCGCGGCCCTGGCCCGCTACGAGGCCGCGCACCGGGGGCTGGTGGACCAGGCCCGGCAGTCCGTACGAGCGGCCTTCGCGCTGCTCGTCCCGGCCGGCCGCGGCGGCATCCTGGCCAGGAACCTGGCCACTCGGCTGTCGCCGGTCGTGCTCGCGACAGCCCGGGCCGGGAGTGTGCTCAAGTCCCGTGCCACACGCGGGGATTACTCATGACTGGGCCCGATCTTCCTTCGTTCGGCCGGCTGCGCGCAGGCGGCATCGTACGAGTGGACATCGCAGGCCGCCTGGCCGTCGTCGACCACTTCGAGGACGCCGTCACCACCATGGCGGCAGCCGGTGTGAACCGTTCGTGGGGGACCGGCCGTATCCACCGGTGAGGTGGCGACCGGGCGATGTCGCCCAGTCAGCTCGTGCCTGGTGCGGCCGTGTTGGCGGGGGGCGGCGGTGTCACGGCGCGGGACCGTGCGGCACCGCGCGTCATGTCCCGGAAAGCTCGTCACCGGCCCTCGCCGCCCATCGATTTCGGAGAAACTCCTTTGCGCAACAGCAGGTTCACCTCGGTCCTCCTGGCCGGCGTCACGACGCTGGCGGCCCTCGCCGTCGGCGTCGGCCCGGCGGTCGCCGCCCCGTCCGAGCCGGTCGACGTCCCGTCCGACCCGGCCGCCGTCACCGCCTTCCCGGACGCCTTCCCGGGCGCCTTCCCGGGCGACCAGGACGTCGAGGTCTTCGCCGAGGACGGCGCCATCAGCCGGACCAAGGTCCCTTCGGCGTCCCCCTTCGTAGCCGAGCAGTCCATGAGCGTGGACGCCGCCGGGGCCGCTGCCGGGGACGGCGCCGTCACGAAGGTCGTCAACAACGGGAGCACGGACAGCAAGCTGGACGTGGTCATGATCGGCGACGGCTACACGGCCTCGGAGCAGGACAAGTTCCGCAAGGACGCCGCGGCGAAGTGGAAGGACATCAGCGCCGTCGAGCCCTACGCCACCTACCGCAAGCTGTTCAACGTGTGGGCCGTGGGCGCGGTCTCCGCACAGTCGGGGGTCTCCGGGGACCCGAAGCAGAACACCGTCCGCAAGACCGCCCTCGGCTCGCACTTCTGGTGCAACTCCATCGAGCGGCTGCTGTGCGTGGACGTCAAGGCCGTCGACGCCTACGCCGCGAAGGCCCCGCAGGCCGACCTCGTGATCGTCGTCGCCAACACCGCCAAGTACGGCGGCGCCGGCTACGGCAGCACCCAGTCGCCGCTCGGGTACGAGGGCATCGCCACCGTGGCGGGCGGCAACGGCGCATCCGGCCAGATAGCGGTGCACGAGACCGGCCACTCGCTGGGCAAGCTCGCGGACGAGTACTGGGCCGATGGGGCCGGGCCCTACCAGGGCGCGGAGCCCGGGCAGCCCAACATCACCACCCTGAGCGCCGACCGGATGCGCCAGGACAAGACCAAGTGGTACCGCTGGCTCGGCAAGACCTCGCCCGACGGCGGCAAGGTCGGCGCCTACCAGGGCGCCAGCAACTACCCGTCCGGCCTCAACCGGCCGACCGACAACTCGGTGATGCGCTCGCTCGGCCGCGAGTTCAACCTGCCCGGCCGCGAGGCGATGATCGCCGGCTTCTACCGGCGCGCCTCCACCCTCTCCAGCGCCACGCCCGTCACCACCCGGCTGACCGCGACCGACCGCCTCACCGTCGACCTCCCGGTCTCCGGCACCAAGCTGCGGTGGTACCTCGACGGCAAGGAGGTGACGGCCCTGCGCGACCGCAAGACGATCGCCGTCTCCGACCTCGGCCCCACCGGCCCCAAGCCCGCCGCCCACGAGCTCAAGGCCGTCGCGAACGACCCCACCTCGGCCGTCATCGACCCGGCCCTGACCCCGGCGCTGACCCGCAGCCTGGTCTGGAGCGTCACCCGCTGACCACGGGGCGTGGCCCCTCGTGCCCGGCCCGTCGTGTCCGGCCCCTCCTGCCCGGCCGGGACGGGAGGGGCCGCGCCCACGGCGGAAGCCGCACCGGCCGGAGATCGCCCCGGCCGGGCCCGCACCGGCAGGGGCCCGCGAGGCCCGGCCGGTGCTCGGCCCGGCCTTCATGCCGACGGCGATCTACCATGGCTGGGAAGGCTTCGTCTCCAAGCCCGCGCCACAGCGGCGGGGAGGTCGGCATGGCGTTCGACACGACGGGGTTCGAGCAGGCGGACAGCGGCCGGTACCTGCCGATCTCCGAGCACGGCCTGATCGGCGACCTCCGGACGACCGCCCTGGTCGGCACGAACGGCACCATCGACTGGTACTGCTGTCCGCGCTTCGACGCGCCCAGCGTGTTCGGGGCCATCCTCGACGCGGACCGGGGCGGATCGTTCGAGCTGGCCGCGGACGTCCCGACCCGCACCCGGCAGTTCTACTTCCCCGACACGAACGTGCTGATCACGCGCTTCTTCGCCGCGGACGGCGTGGCGGAGATCCAGGACTTCATGCCCGTGGCCGACGAGTCGCCCGAGGTCGCCCGGCACCGGCTGATCCGCCGGCTGGTCTGCGTCCGGGGAATCCTCCCGTTCCGGGCGCGGATCGCCCCGCGCTTCGGCTACGGCGCCGAGGCGCACACCGTGTCCCTCGAAGGCCACGTCGCGGTCTTCCGCTCCCCGTCGCTCACGCTCGCGCTGACCGCCACCGCACCGCTGGAGACCGACGGACTGGACGTGTGGTCGCACTTCAAGCTCCTGGAGGGCGACTCCGTCGTGTTCGCCCTCGACCAGATCGGCGACGACGTCCCGGCCCGGTCGTGTCCGCGCGCCGAGGCGGAGGAGCAGTTCGAGGCGACCGTCCGGTTCTGGCGCCACTGGCTGGCCGGGTCGCGCTACCAGGGGCGGTGGCGGGAGATGGTCCACCGCTCCGCCCTGCTGCTCAAGCTGCTCACCTACGCGCCGACCGGCGCGATCGTCGCCGCACCCACCACCAGCCTGCCCGAGCAGGTCGGCGGCGAGCGCAACTGGGACTACCGGTACATGTGGGTCCGCGACGCGGCCTTCTGCGTCTACGCGATGCTGCGCCTCGGGTTCACCTCGGAGGCCGAGGCGTTCATGGGCTTCCTCTTCGAGCGCATGCGCGACACCGCCGCGAACGGCCCGTTGCAGATCATGTACGGCATCGACGGGCGCACCGAGCTGCCCGAGTACGCGCTGCCGCACCTGGAGGGCCACCTGGGCTCCGCACCCGTGCGGGTCGGCAACGCCGCCACCGGCCAGCTCCAGCTGGACATCTACGGAGCCATGATCGACTCCATCTACCTGTACGACAAGTGGGGTCAGCCGATCAGCAGCGACGGCTGGGAGGACGTCGGCATGGTGGCGGACTGGCTCTGCGACCACTGGGACCAGCCCGACGAGGGCATCTGGGAGACCCGCGGGGGCCGCAGGAACTACGTGTACTCGCGGCTGATGTGCTGGGTGGCGCTGGAGCGGGCGATCCGGATGGCGAACCGCCGCGGCCTGCCGGCCGACCTGCCCCGCTGGCGGCAGACCCGGGACGCGATCTACCACCAGATCATGCGGCGCGGCTGGTCGAGCGAGCTGGGCGCGTTCGTCCAGTCCCTGGACGACGGCGAGCTGGACGCCTCGCTGCTGATGATGCCGATGGCCAAATTCATCTCGCCCACCGACCCCAAGTGGCTCTCCACCCTGGACGCGCTCACCAAGGGCCTGGTCTCCGACTCCCTGGTCTACCGCTACAACCCGGCCACCAGCCCGGACGGCCTGAGCGGCTCGGAGGGCACCTTCTCGATCTGCTCCTTCTGGTACGTGGAGGCACTGGCCCGCGCGGGCCGCCTGGAGGAGGCCCGGCTCGCCTTCGAGAAGATGCTCACCTACGCCAACCACCTCGGGCTGTTCGCCGAGGAGATCGGCCCGACCGGCGAGCAACTCGGCAACTTCCCGCAGGCCTTCACCCACCTGTCGCTGATCAGCGCGGCCTTCAACCTCGACCGCGCGCTGGGCTGAGATTGCGTCAATTCGGCTGGATCCAGTCCCTGTTCGGCTCCTGTCCGGCTCCCGTCCGGCTCCCGTCCGGCTCCTTTTCGGCTCCTTTTCGGCTCCTTTCTGGTTCCCGCCCGGCGGGAACGAGCAGGTCGCGGATGAGCTGAGGTGAATGGCGACATCTCGTCGGCTCACATCCGTTGACGACCCCAGGTGGCACTGCAATGCTCATGGCCAAACCTGCGCAACATCTGAGCAGTGCCATCACCCTGTCATCACGGAAAGGGCCCAACCCTCATGCGCCGTACCGCTGTTGTCATGATGACCACGCTGCTGGCCTCCGCCGCAGCACTCAGCGTCCCCGCCGCCGCCCAGGCCGCATCCACCGCCGCGCGCCAGGCCGCGCCCGCCACTGCCCAGGCACAGCAGGCGAGTTCGGGCGCGTCGCTGGCCGGCGGGTGTAACGCCATCGCCACCGGCGGCGGCCAGGTCATCGGAACCTGTACGGACATCAGCCCCCTGCAGATCTGGCGCGTGCAGGCGCAGTGCCAGTACTACGTCAACCACACCGGCCCGTACATGCGCATGGCGATCGGCGGAGCCGTCGTCGGCAGCGGGATGAGCACCGCCATGTGCAACTTCGGCGACACCGTCATGTTCCCGCAGGTCGTCTTCCTCGGGACGGTGCCGCCGCCGGTCTCCGGGCCGCAGGGGCAGATCAGCGGCTACGCGAGCAAGTGCATCGACGTCCAGGGCGGCGAGAACAAGAACGGCACCCCGGTCCAGATCTACGACTGCAACGGCACGAACGCCCAGAAGTGGACCGTCGGGGTGGACGGGACGCTGCGCGCCCTGGGCAAGTGCATGGACGTGCAGGGCGGCGGCACCGCCAACCACACCATGATCCAGCTCTACGACTGCAACGGCGGCGGCGCCCAGCAGTGGAAGGCCCAGTCCGACGGCTCGCTGCTCAACCCGCAGTCCGGCCGCTGCCTGGACGACCTGGGCTTCGCCACCAACAACGGCAACCAGCTCGGCATCTGGGACTGCAACGGCGCCGACAACCAGAAGTGGAACCTCCCGCACTGACCCCCCACCCGCATGACCGGGCCGGCCGTGAGCGCCCCCCACGGCCGGCCCGAGGGGGCCCCTCGAATCCCACCTCCGGAGCCACGGGGTCCGGAAGCTGGATTCCCGCTGGCAGCCCGGCTGCTGCTGGCCGGTGGTGGCCGGTTGGGGGGGGGGGCACAACACGGGCACCCCAGGATGGGGCCCCAAAAAAAAGCCGAAAAAAAC
>NZ_JBFBHW010000083.1:0-21148 GCF_040685395.1 Kitasatospora sp. NPDC088779
TGGCCGCCGAGGAACAAGAACACGGCGGCGCAGTCCTAGAGGTCGTGCGCTACTTCAACGACACCGACCAGGAACAGCAGCCCCTCCAGCAGGGGACTCCGGAAGGCCCCAACCTGTTCGGCTGGCACCTGGACCGCGACGTGCTGGACTTCCTGACCACTACCGGAGCCGTCCTCGATGTCGACGAGTACGACATGACCCCACATGAACCTGGCGAATGAGTCCAACCTGACGCCCGACACAGACCCGGAAACTGTCAGATTCCACGAGAATCGTGCCTCCAACGTCTCGGCAGAGCTGACAAGCCACAGATCAGAGCACACACGCCTGCCGTGATCGATGAGACACCCGAGCCCTCCGGAACAGACCCAACACCTCAAGACTCGGCACCAGCATGGTGAGTCTCACTCTGACCTGACAGTCCGCAGGCCAGAAGGCATCTGCGATGACGTACTCAATGAGACGGGACAGCGGGGGCGCCGGGCGCATCCTGCCGGCGCGGTCCTGGCGGGTGCGGGGCCGTCTCCTGTGCCTCGTGGAACGGAATCCCTGCGCGTACTCGGTCAAGATCGATAGGTTGGTGCGCGGCGTGCGGGGGCCGGCCGGTGGGGGCGGTCCGACGGTGCGCCGGGAACCTGGGAGGACGGCATGGCGGTTCGAGTGTTCGAGGGCAAGGGCGAGGATGCGTGCCCGCAGGGCTGGTACGCCCTGTACGAGAACCACTGGTACAACGACGACAAGTCCGGCCGGGTCCTGGTCTCGGACCAGCCGGTCGCCGACCTGCGGGGCTACGACTTCACCGACATCACCTCCTCGGTGGTCAACCAGTGCGCCCTGACGGTGGTGGTGTGCTCGAAGTACGACGGGGAGGGGTTCGGCGAGTTCATCCGGCGCGCGAGCTCGGAGGGGGACCTGCGCCGGACGACCACCGGTGCGGTGCGCAACGTCAGTGCCGTCGGTAACGGCGGTCACACGCTCACGAACATGGACAACGAGACCTGCTCGGTCCGGTTCCGCGTCGACCACATGACGAACGACAAGAACGTGGTCCAGCCGCTGCCGGGCGGCGTGTACACCCTGACCAACGTGGGCAGCGGCAAGGCCCTGGACCTGCTCGGCCCGGAGGGCAAGGCCGGCGCGAACGTCGGCCAGAACACGGCGCACGGCGGCACCGGCCAGCGGTGGCGCCTGACGCCCGTCACCGCCGACGAGGTCTTCACCGGCGAGTACGAGATCACCAGCGAGGCCGGCGGGAAGATCCTGGACGTCAGCGGACGCAAGGTCGCCAACGGCACCAACGTCCAGGTCTGGGACTACAGCGGCTTCTACACCCAGCGCTGGTGGCTGACCCCCGCAGGCGACGGCGTCTTCGTCGTCAGCAGCCGCCACAGCGGCAAGGCCCTGGACGTGCACGGCGCCAGCACCAGCGACGGCGCGAACGTCCAGATCTGGGAGTGCAACGGCACCGACGCCCAGAACTGGCGCATCCAGCCCGCCTGAACCGCACGACCCCCGTTCCCGCCGTGGTCACCCCCCGGCGGGATGACCACGGCGCCGGGCCCAGGGCCCGGCGCCGTCCCCTTTTACCCCTCTGATCGGATCGCGCCCCGCGCGCCAGGTTCGGCGCGAATCCGCCAGGTTCACCGAGACCGGACACTTTTGTCCAGTCTCAGCGAAACGGGGCTTGTCGCACTGATCTGCGGGCTGGTCGTGCGGTGCACGGGGCCAGGACAGGTTTGAGTGAGACGGTGTCCCGGGTTGGGGTGGCTCTTGTCTCGGTTCAGGTGGCTTGTCTCAACCCAGTGGGCATCGTCTCAGTGTGGACGATCAGGGGGAGCCGCGGAGCGGCAGGGGCAGGGCGGCCGACCTCAGCGGAGCTGCTTAGGGCCTGTCTCGAAGTCGGGTGTGAGCTTGTGTCAAGATCGTGGGATGCTGCGACTCACCGATTTCATTATCGACTGCCCGGACACGATGAAGCTGGCGGCTTTCTACTCCGAGGTGACGGGCCGTCCGATCAAGGAAGGCAGCTCCGAGGACTGGGCTGGCATCCAGTTCGGCGAGATCGAGCTGGCATTCATCCGGGTGGACGACTACCGCGCTCCGCAGTGGCCCGACAGCGAGCACCCCAAGCAGTTCCACCTCGACTTCGAAGTGGACGAGATCGAGTCCGAGCAGCGCCGCGTCCTCGACCTCGGCGCGACGCTAAGGCAGGACTTCATCGGCCCCAACGGCTACGGCTGGCAGATCTACACCGACCCGATCGGCCACCCCTTCTGCCTGTGCCGCAACAAGGGCGTCATCTGGACCGACCAGGGCCCGATCTGGCCCAAGCGCGCCTGATTAGAAGCGATCACCTCGGACTGCGAACGAATTCCTCCGACTGCGGCCAAGCCCTGCCTCGGCGAGGCAACCAGGAAACTGCCACCTTCAATGAGAACTGTGGAGGCAGGTGTCTCAGCATCCTGACGCACCCCAGCTCAGGGCACACCGACTCCGCCATGATCGACGAGACGCGTCCCCGGAACCCGTGAGCCGACAGCCGCGACGACCTGCCAGACCTGTCACGAATCCCACTCCAACCTGTCACCCCGCAGGTCAACGGCCCTATCTCTGCAAGACCTCATGCGACGGGACACCTTTCGCCCTCGTGCAGGCGGCTTGCTCTCGCTACGTAGGCCGCGTTCCCATCGTTACTGCCACGGTTGCTCGCGGCATGTACGTAAGGGCCGGAGGTACCGGCTCTGGGCACGAGCGGCACACCGCGTTTCCTCAGTGCACCAGGAGTTCGATGGCGACCTTCAGGCGTTCGAGGTAGAACTCCCGCGTCGTGGCCTGGTACTTGAGCCCGATCGATGCGCTGATCATCGTCTGTGCAACGGCAGTGGCCTTCTCTTGTCCTGACTCGATGGCGATCGCATTCATGATCAGTTCCTCGAAACGTCGTGGAGCCGTCTGTGTGATCCCTCCGAGGAGGTCGGGGTTGTCCTCGATGACGACTGCGACATCGCGCGCCAGCGGGCCGACGTAGCGGCCCGCCCATTGGTCGAAGGCTTCGACGAGGCGCTCCGGAAGAGGACGGTCGACATCGGCCAGGACGTGTTCGACCACTGCGATGTCGCCTTCCAGAGCCTGGGTCGCCGCAGCGCGAAACAGAGCCTCCTTCGAGGAGAAGAGAAAGTAGAGCCCGGGGCGGGAGATGCGCGCAGCCCGCGCCACTTCCTCCATCGAGGTCTTCCGGTAGCCGAATCGAGCGAACGTGGCCAGAGCGGAGTCCAGAACCGTGGTCCGACGGTCGGTATCGGTGGTTGGCGACGACAGGGGGCCGGCCTCGGGACTGCTCATGGGGCGAGCATAGGAGCGGGGGATCCAGCTATACAAGTTCAGTTCAGTGTGTATAGCCTCGCTGCTATGACGGCTCGCGAACCCCTCTCCACGTCCTTCACCGCGTCCAGCACGGCGGACGATGTGATGCAGGGCGTTGACCTCACCGGCATCCGCGCGATCGTGACGGGAGCCTCCTCCGGGATCGGCATCGAGACGGCTCGCGCGTTAACCGCAGCCGGGGCCCAGGTGACGCTCGCCGTGCGAAACACGGCTGTGGGTGTTGCCGTCGCCGGAACGATCGAGAGCTCGACCGGAGAGATCCGCCCCCGAGTCGTCCACCTGGACCTCGCCGACAAGGCCACCGTCACGTCGTTCGCCGACGCGTGGAGCGGCCCGCTCCACCTGCTGGTCAACAACGCCGGCGTGGTCACCGGTAGCCTCGAACGAACCCGCGAGGGCCGGGAGTTGCAGTTCGCGACGAACCATCTGGGTCACCTCGCACTCGCCATCGGCCTGCACCACGCCCTGGCCCTCGGAGCGTCCGAGCGCAACGGGGCACGGATCGTCTCGGTCAGTTCGACGGCGCACATGCGTTCTGGCATCGACTTCGACGACCCCCACTTCGAGCGGCGCAGCTACGACCCGCAGGTTGCCTACGCCCAGTCGAAAACGGCGAACTCCTTGTTCGCTGTCGAGGCGACCCGCCTGTGGGCGTCCGATGGCATCGTCGCCAATGCAGTGAACCCGGGCGGGGTGGCGACGGGTCTGCAGCGGAACTTCACCACGGAGCAGAAGCAGTCGCTCGATGCGGCCGAGGCCGCCGGCGTCTTCACGTACAAGACGATCCAGCAGGGAGCCGCCACCACCATGGTCGCGGCCGTGGCTCCGCAGTTCGCCCACTCCGGAGGCCACTACCTCGATGACTCGCAGGAGGCCTACACCGTGCCGAACGACGCCGACCTCGCGCAACACCCGCACGGCGTCAAGGAATGGGCGCTCGATCCCGCTCTCGCCGAGCGCCTCTGGGTGGTCTCGACCGACCTGCTCCGCACCTGACCTCCCAACGTCACGACACCCCGCCCGGCAGCGACGAGCCGACCGCCCCCGGATTCCGCGGAAGCCAGGCGCAGTGAGAATCCCGCGTCGAGCTTTCTCAACCCACCTGGCGACCCCGCAGCTCACCACAAGATCCACAGACAGGCTCAACGCGACGGGACAACTTCTCTCTGACTGTTCGCCAGTAGCGGCGCTGACCCGGCTGACCAGGGTGGGAGGTGTGCGAGCGCAGCGTGAGCTACCACGGGTTGTGCTTCATGTCCGCTCAAACCGGTGGTTTGACTTCGGGAAGCAACATGGTTGTCCTTCGTGTCCGTACGGTGTGAAGTGCTGCGCCCCTCCAAGCAAGGAGTACTTGTGGCCAACAGCTTCCAGACCGAAGAGATCCCGCACGGCTTCGCGTTCACCGAGACCGGCGCCCTCATCCACTACAAGCACACCATCATCCTGACCGTGCCGCCGCCCAACGCCGGTCCGTGGGGCGACACGTGGCTCAGCTTCGGTTGCGCCTGGGCGGACACCAAGCTCGGCGTGAGCATCTACACGAACGGCACCTGGAGCGGCGTGCAGACCCGCAACGTCCCCGACGGTGGCAACCGCCTCGCCGAGAAGCTCCCCCCTGGTACCCAGAAGGTCGTCATCGGCCGCATGAAGAAGGACGCCGCAGACTGGGCGGACAACCTGCCCATCAGCTGGCTCCTCGAATACCTCGGGACCTGACAGACAGCCGGTGCCCCGGCTCAGCCACCCAGGCCGAGCCGGGGTATCGACCTGACCGCCGGATGCAGTCCAGCTTCTGCATCACGATCTCAGCTGGTCAGGGCCGGGGGCTTCCTCCTCCGTTCTTGCAGTTCGGGGGTGAGCCATGCCGCGTGTGGTTGGCGAAGTCTCAATGAGCCTTCGCCGTACGGACGGGAAGATCGACGAGGACCGTCCCTGGCCGACGACGGGGGTCGGTGTCTTCGAGCCCTCGGTGCCGTGGCGGACGTTCCGCTGGCACTACGGCCAGAAGCACTACTCGGGCACGTACTGGTCCGCCACCATGGGTGCCCACGTCGTATACGAGTCGCGACTTGAGCTGACGCGCCTGCTCTACGCCGACTTCGATCAAGACGTGAGGGCCGTCTTCGCCCAGCCGTTCCTTCTGTCCACCACGGTGGACGATCGGCGGCGTCGCCATGTCCCGGACTACCTCGTGCTGCGCGAGAGCAACGTGCCGCTGGTCGTCGACGTCAAGCCCCGGCACCTGCTCACCCTGCCGAAGGTGGCCTTCGCGCTGGGCTGGGCACGCGAGGTGGTCCTCGCGCGCGGCTGGGACTTCGAGGTGTGGTGCGAGCCGCCGGAAGCTGAGCTGGCGAACCTGCGCTTCCTCGCCGGCTACCGCCGCGGCTGGCTCTTCGACGAGGACCTGCTCGTCGGCCCGGACCCGCTGAAACGCCCTGGCGGAAGCGGTCGGCCGCTACCTCAAAGATGCCTTCGCGCTCGGGCTTTCTGTACTCGCGCGGCCCGTATACCGGTGGCTGCCACGTGCCATCAATGTTTGCGCCCTTCTCGATCATGGGCCGGGTGAAGAACGGGGTGTTCACCCGCTACTGAACTTGAATTCGTAATGTCGGTCAGCCGTCCATGATCAGGCCGGTGCCGGCGAGGCAGCCGTCGACCAGGTTGGGGTGGTGCTGGATCTGCTTGAGCCGGCGCTTCACGGCTCGGGTGATCTGGCCGAGGTCGGCCGCCGCGAGGTTGCCGATGTCGCGTTTGACCAGCGACCAGACGCCCTCTTGCGGGTTGAGGTCCGCTGGGTAGGTGGGCAGTTGGAAGACGGTGAGCCAGTCGGCGTTCGCGGCGATGAACTCCCGCAGCGGCTTGGTCAGGTGGAGGCGGACGTTGTCCCAGACCAGCACGATCGGGCCGCCGAGCTGGATTTGGGCGCGGACGATCAGGTCCCGGAAGTCGCGCCAGCCGAAGCCCTTCTGCTCGTCCTTGCGGCCCCGGTACTCGCGGATGCGGTAGATCAGCCGTGACCGCTCGCCGGGTTTGTAGCAGGCCATGCCCGCCATCGACACCCGACCGGAGCCCCTGCCCCGCACCCTGACGACCGGTGTCCGGCCGATCCTGCCCCAGGTTCTGGCGCGCGGCGGCGTCATCGACTGCCCGGCTTCGTCCTCGAAGACGATCGGCTCCGAGGGCCGCCGCGGCGCTCTTACCCGCGGCCAGGTCTCCTTCTTCCACACCTCGACCGCCGCGTCGTCGCGCTCGATCGCCCGGCGGGCGGGCTGCTGCCACGACCAACCGTGCCGCTTGAGCAGCTGCCACGTGCCCTCGACCGTGTAGGAGACGTGGAACAGCCGGCCGATCAGCGTCTTGATCCGCGCGAGCGTCCACCGCTGGTCCGCCCACCCGTGGGCCAGCGGACCGCGCTCCAACTCCCGCTCCAGCCTGGCGATCTGGGCCGGACCGAGCCTCGGGCGGCCCGGTGATCCCTTCGACTGGACACCGACCTCTCCACGCTCGCGCCACGCCCGGCGCCACCGCTCCACCGATCGCTCGCTCACGCGCAGCGCGGCAGCGATCTCCCGGTTCTTCTCCCCGCCCTCGAAGCGTTCCACGGCCCGCAGCCGGATCCGCTCCCGCGCGGCCCTCTCGGCGTCGGTCAGCCCGCCGCCCTGCGCGTACCTCACGAAACCAGAGCTACCGGAGCCCACCTGTCGAACATGACCTGGTCCGACTTCGCGGATGCCTACTCCGCGGTCGTCCGTGAGTCCGTCCGGGTGCTGGCCGACGACCGGTTCAGCACGTGGGTCGTTGGCGAGGTCCGGGGCAGTACCGGCCGGCTCCGTGGCCTCGTTCCCCTGACCATCGCCGCGCACGAGGCAGCCGGTGCCCGGTTCTACAACGACTCGATCCTCCTCAACAGCCTGGGCACGGCGCCGATGCGGCTGCCGAACCAGTGGCGGGCGAGCCGGAAGGTTGGCCGCGTCCACCAGTACGTCCTCACCTTCGTGAAGGGCGATCCGAAGCGGGCCACGCAGGCGATCACCGGGGGTGGTGCGGAGTGAGGCGAGCGTGCCTCGACTGCCCGGCCCGAGCCGTGCGCCGTGGCCGGTGCTCCAAGCACCACGGGATCTACGTGAACCAGAGTGCCCGGTCCGCCCGTCGGCGTGCTGCCGCCCTAGGCCATGACGCGGCCCGGACCGTCCGGCGGACCCTCCGTGCCGCCGGCTTCGGCACCTGCGCGGGCTGCACCGTCAACTACCTGGCGTCCGCCCTGTGAGGTGGACCACATCATCCCGATCTCCCAGGGCGGCACGGACACGGCGGACAACGTGCAGTTGCTGTGCAAGGGGTGCCACCGGGCGAAGACCCGGCGGGACATGGGGTACGAGGGCGCGGCGTTCTGACGGCGGCGCGTTACGGCAACATGGGCCCAGGAAACCGCTCCCGCGCGAAGTGTCCAAGCTCATCCAAGAGCTCCCAGTCTTCCAGAATAAACGGGCCGCCCTTGCCCAAAGTCGCGCCAACAGTCGGCCATCCCACCGAGTCGCCGTGGACGGTCCTACTGGCATGTGCCGGAGGTGTGCTGGCGGCTTGCGCCGTGCTGGTGGACACGCCACAGAGGATCACGGCCGCCCCGGCTGTGCCGATTGCGGCGAGTGCGCGCTTGGGATTCTTCATATTGCGCCTAACGATCACTGGCCGTACCAGTTACGGCTCGGTGTCACCGGTGGATCGCGAGGTGTCCCTGCCCTGGTCAACTACTGAACTTGTGAGTGATGTCGGAGCCATTCGCCGGACAGCGGTGGGTGGGCTCCGGTAGCTCTGGTTTCGTGCCGTACGCGGCTCCGGCAACCTGTTGGACGGGTTCTCCTGGCTCACGGGCGTCGAGGTGCCCGGCGGGTTCCGTGCCACCTGGGAAGAGGGCGCGCACATCCAGGTGTCCGTCATCGCAGGCCGTCTGACCGTGCGCCGTTCCAGCAGGTCCGACCCGAACGGCTCACTGCTGATCGACGACTTCGACCTCGCGGGCCGGCCCGGTCAGATCGCGATGCCCGCGACATTCAAGCTCGGCTTTGCAGCGGGGACCGGTGATGCCACCGCCGCGCACCGGATCCGCAACCTCTCCGTGGCGCTGCCCGCCAACATGCCCCTGGTGTGCCCCGACGCCGAGCACGCCGCCCTGATGGGCACCGTCGGCGCCTACGGCACCGCCGCCACTACCCCCTGCGCCACCGGCCTCACCGCCCGCACCCTGGCCCGCTACATGGCCTGGGGCTTCGCCCTGGACGACGAAAGCGACCGCGCCGGCACCTCCGAGGACAACCTCCACCAGACCATCCGCCGCGTCACCCGCCTCGTCCAGGTCATGGAGACACCCGACGCCCACACGCCCGACGACGACCTCTGGGTCCGCGCCTGGGCCGACATCGCCCAAGACCTGCACACCATCGCCCAACCCTCAGCCCTGCGCCGCGCCATCGACGGATTCCGCAGCTACGCACTGGGCGTGGTCCACGAAGCCTCCCTCCAGCGGACCGCCACCCTCCCGTCCCTCGACGAGTACCTCGCCTTCCGATACGCCTCCGGCGCCGGCGCCGCCGTGGCCGCCATGGTCGAAATCGCCACCGGCGTCGACATCCCCGCCCACGAGATCGACTCACCCGCCGCAATCGCCGCCACCCAGACCGCCGTGACCATCGCCCTGCTCGACAACGAACTCCTCTCCCGCCACAAGGAGACGGAACGCGGCGAATACGACTGCAGCCTCATCCGCGTCCTGCAGAACGAAGACCCCCCACCTCACCCTCCAGGAAGCCGTCGACACGGCCAACGCCCTGCGCAACCGCACCCTGGACACCTTCCTCAAACTCCGCGACACCCTCCACCCGGGCGCCAGCCCCCAACTGCGCACCTACCTCGAAGCCCTCGGCCACCTCATCGCCGGCGTCACCATGTGGACCGCCACCTCCCCCCGCTACACCAGCGACACCTCTCCGACCGACGAACTCCGACTGTCCGACACCGACACCGACCGGCACCACCCACTGCCCCTTCCGATGAACATCGCACGCTGGAACCGCTTCACCGAATAACGCCGAACGGGACAGCGCGCGCAGCCGACTGGCTTGGGGTGCCCGGCGGCGATCCGTGCGGCCAAACGGGCACTCGGTCGTCGGCCTGCTCGAGTGAGCCGGGCCGCCGGAGAGAGTTACGCCCCTCTCGCGATCAGCGTCCCCATGGGGATTTGCCTGACCGTGAGGACGGGGAGTTCTGGGCTCTGGCGCTGATCTTGTGACGCTGCCGGTGTCAGTGGCAGCTGTGATTATGGCTCGCGTGTTCTTCGCGGAGTTTTGAGGTGTTGTTGCCTCATCTGGCTGGTGTCGTGGTGGAGTTGGTCGAGCGGGCTGCGGCCGGGGTGGTCACGATGCATGCGCGGGCCCGCTCGGCGGGTGCGGACTGTCCGCACTGCGGTAGTGCGTCGGACCGCGTGCACGGCCGGTACATGCGGCGGCTCCTGGACGCGGCGGCCGGTGGCGCCAGGGTGGTGATCGAGCTGCTGGTGCGGCGGTTCAAGTGCTCGAACCCGGCGTGTCGGGTGGTGACGTTCGCCGAGCAGATTGCGGGGCTGACGAGCCCGCATGCCCGCTACACGCCACTGATGCGTGAGCAGTTGACCTCGATAGCTCTCGCGCTGGCCGGCCGCGCGGGTGCCCGCCTTGCCGGGGTGCTGGGCCTGCGCGTCGCCAAGGACACCCTGTTACGCCTGGTCCGTGCCACGCCGGAAGAACCCGTCGGGCAGATCCGCGTGCTCGGTGTCGACGACTTCGCCCTGCGGAAGGGCGACTCGTACGCCACGATCCTGGTGGACCTGGAGAGACGGCGCCCGGTGGACGTACTGCCAGGCCGGGATGCCGAACCGCTGGCCGCATGGCTGAAGGGCCACCCGGAAGTGGAGATCATTTGCCGGGACCGGGCCGGGGCTTATGCCGAGGGCGCCCGCAGCGGAGCCCCGCAAGCGGTGCAGGTCGCCGACGCCTGGCATTTGTGGCACAACCTCGGCGAGGCCGTGGAAAAGACCATCTCTGCCCACCACGCCTGCGCTCGGACCGCGTACGAGAACACCGTACGGGTAGCCCCGCCAACAAGCGACGACATCTGGCTGACGCCACCGCCGCCGGAACCGGCTGCCGGGATGCTCGACGTCTGCGGACGCGAACGCCGCCTGGTGACTCGGACCAGGGAACGCTACACCGCTGTGCGACAGCTCCTGGAGGGCGGCAGCACGCTGGAGAACATCTGCCGGACACTGCGGCTGGACCGGTCCACCGTGCGCCGCTTCGCCCGCGCCACCAGCATCGACGAACTGCTGGTCAAAGCGACGAACCGCTCCACCATCCTGGACGAGTACAAGCCCTACCTCCACCAGCGGTGGAACGAGGGCTGTCACGACACGGCCGAGCTCCACCAGGAGATCGTCACCATGGGCTTCGCCGGTAGCATCCAGACCGTCCGCCGCTACCTCCGTCCCTTCAAGGCCTCCACCGCCGCACCACCCGTGCCCCGCCCGGCTCCACGGCCCCGCCGCATTGTCCGCTGGATCATGACCGACCCCGCAAATCTGACAGCCGATGATGCCGTCGACCTCAAGGAGATCCAGGCCGGCTGCCCCGAACTCAACGCGGTCACCCACCACGTCCGCGACTTCGCCGCCATGATGCAAGACCTGCGGGGCGACCAGTTGCCCGCCTGGATGGAACGTGTCCTCGCCGACGACCTGCCCGCCCTGCACTCCCTCGTCAGTGGACTGCGCCGCGACGTCGACGCCGTCACGGCCGGGCTCTCCACCCCGTGGAGCTCCGGACAGGTCGAAGGACAGGTCACACGGGCGAAACTCCTCAAAAGGCAAGGATTCGGACGAGCCAACCTCGACTTCCTCCGCAAGCGCATACTCCTGACGCCCTGACGCGACTACGTCACAAGGTCAGCGCTGATCTTGTGATGGCCCGGATGCCGACCTGGGCCGGCATCCGGCAGCTGAGCCGCGGCTCGTTGGCATGATGGGAAGTCAGGCGTAGTCAGCGAGGGGTTGGGCAAGTCCGGGGCCGCCCGTGTGCGGGGTCTGGACGTAGCCCTCGGGAGGCTTGGGAATCACCTGTAGGCAGGCTGCGGAGCAGGCATTTACCAGGAGCGGCAAGACGTCGGTGGCAACTCGCAGCGAGATCCATGCCTGGTGGATCTTGGCTCCTTCCAGCGACCGGTCACACACGCTGCACCTGCGGAGTGCCGTAGTACCCCATTCTGCGGGGTCGACGTCGTCGAGGCTGAGGTCTGCGGTCTCCACGCCGCCGGGCTGGAGCGGGGGGAACGGTGGGCGGAACTTCTCGTTGCCGTACAGAGCGCGTGTGCTCACAGTGCTGCGTTTCAGGCTCGGGCACCTGGTCAGCTCGTACGGGAACCAGTGCAGCCGGTAGGAGGTGTACGGGGTGAACTCCTGCAGGCTGCTCATGGCGCCGATCTCCGGAGGGATCCGAACCAGGTTGCTGCCGTAGAGGATGAACTGCTTGACGGCGGTGAGCTTCGCGATGCTGGGCGGCAGGGTGACGATCTGGCGCCGCTCTCGGGGACTCATCTCCACCAACGGCCGAAACACCTCCCGCCCGTCGGCGGCGGCTTCCTCGATCAGCGCCAGGAGGTGCTGCCAGGCCGGCGAAGATGTGTCCTGACGCTCACGGTGGAAGCGCACCCGTCGCCGGTTGCTCACCCGGCCCTGGTCGAAGCACGTGCAGACGTCCCGATAGGACTCGCTGCTGCCCGGGACCGAATTCGCTGTGCTGCCCCACCGATTGGTGTGCGGTGCCGGCTCTGCTTCATTCGCCATGGCACCAAAGATACGAAGACGCGGGCGAGACGGATCAGTGGGGCCTGCGGCTTGGCCCGATCACAAGATCAGCGCCAGAGCCGAGTTCTGTGACGCTGACACCTGGGAGACCACCGCCGAGATCCCGCTCGGCGGCACCGAGTCGAGGTAGTTGGCCGCGACCGGGGAGTGCGTCTCGGGGTGGGCTGCGAACGTTCGTGCCCGCGTGCCGCGTCACCCGAGGAACGTAGCTATGCGTGACCAGAAATTAACATTCTGTAAGATTCCATGTGTGCGGACCTTGCGGGGTGGGGAGGGTCGTCCCGGGACCGTCATGGTCTCTGCGGTCCGTGCGGTTCCACGGACCGGAGCATGTGGTGCAGGGCCGGCCCAGGAGGAGCCTTCATGTCCGAGCAGACGCCAACTGCCGCGCAGACAGCGCAGTTCCCGATCACCGAGTCGTTCCAGTCCGCCCCCGACAACCCGAACTGGAAGCTGCTGGGCAGTGCCAGGATCAACGGGGGCCTGGAACTCACCCCCGATCAGCCAGGCGAGGCGGGGACGGCCTTCCTCGATCAGCCGTTCTCCTCCACGCTGGGGGTGACCATCGACTTCGACTACTCCTGCGGGGGCGGCGGCCCCTTGGGCTTCGGCGACGGCTTCTCCGTCTACCTGATCGACGGTGTGCAGACGACCGAGCCCGGCGCTCGCGGCGGTGGCCTTGGCTACTCGTGCATCATCGAGGGCGCGAGCATCCCGGGGGTCACGGCGGGCTACGTCGGCATCGGGTTCGACAACTACGGGACCTTCTCCTCGCCGTCCGCCGGGCCCGGCGGACCGTGCCCGCGACCGAACACGGTGGCCGTACGCGGCTCCGGCAACCTGTTGGACGGGTTCCCCTGGCTCACGGGCGTCGAGGTGCCCGGCGGGTTCCGTGCCACCTGGGAAGAGGGCGCGCACATCCAGGTGTCCGTCATCGCAGGCCGTCTGACCGTGCGCCGTTCCAGCAGGTCCGACCCGAACGGCTCACTGCTGATCGACGGCTTCGACCTCGCGGGCCGGCCCGGTCAGATCGCGATGCCCGCGACATTCAAGCTCGGCTTTGCAGCGGGGACCGGTGATGCCACCGCCGCGCACCGGATCCGCAACCTCTCCGTGGCGCTGCCCGCCAACATGCCCCTGACGATGAGCGGCCCGCAGACCGTGAAGGCGGGAGGCCGGGCCTCCTACACCATCGAGGTTCAGAACCTGGGCCCCAACGACGCTCCCGACGCCTGGGTGGAGGGCCTGGTACCCGCCGCGATGCGAGAAACAGCGCAGGTGAGCTGTCGCGGGGAGAACGGCGCCCAGTGCGGCGTCGGCCAGGTCACCGGGGGCCTCCACCTGCCGCTGAGTCTGCCCCGGGGCAGCAAGGCGGTGATCACACTGAGCGCCACCATCGGTCGGCGCGTCGAGGGCCTGATGACCACGACGGCTCGCCTCATGTCGCGGACCCGCGCGAACACCGCCGCGCAGCAGTCCGGCTCGGTCGACACCGACGTCGAACTGCCTCGGGTCAGCATCGTTGAGGAAAAGGTCGGGGACTGGGACCAGTCCTGGCCCGAGGACGCGAAGGGGCGCGTCGTCAGCACCGACCTCACCCTGGCTGCCAACGACCACCGGGTGGTGGCCTGGGAGATCTCCTTCTCCGTCCCCGAAGGCACCCGCGTCAACCCCACGCAGACCCAGTGGTACCAGATCGTCAAGGACGGCCTCGACGGCCAGGTGATCATCGAGTCTCCGAACGACGACTCCCACACCATCGACCCCGGCGTGCCGTTGGTCGTGAGCGTGCAGATGCTCTACGCCTCGCAGGCCGACGCTGGTGACGGCAGCCTGCGCAACTTGCTCGCCATCGAAATCACACGTCCCTGACCGTCGGGCACGCTGATGTGCAACGCCCGGGTCCGCCCTTCCGGATCGCAACGGCCGACGGGCCCGGGCATCATTCGTCTCACCCTCGCACCCGCGCAGGAGCCGGCCGTCGCTCAGCGTGGTGGGTTGAGAGTGTCGACGACGGCGGTGAAGGCGCCTGCTGCGTCGCGGGTGCGGACCAGCGCGGGTGCGGTGCCGGGGATGTCGGTGATGCCGCCGATTCTTCCGGTCTCCGCGACCGCGATGATGTCCCGGTTGCCGGCGAGGGTGGTGAGATCGCCGGGCCCGCGCTGCGGGGGTGCGATAAGGGACAAGATCGTGAGACAAAATGCGGTGGCCCCCGAATGAGACGCCGGGAAGATGCCCAGGTCGATGCACCGGAAAGGGACATTCCGAATGCGGCCCTACACATCCGCGGGAGCCGGTCCCGCGCACCGGGGGAAGCTCATCAAGGCGAGGATCAACCCCGCGTGTCGTCGGCGCCGGGCAGGCAGGTCCAGCTGGCCCGAAGTCATGGTCACAGCTGAACTATGCCGTTCGGGCCGACCCTGCGGAGCGCTTTCGACCCAACGGCCTGGTGGAAGAATTCAACCGCCGCTGCGTGACCGACGGCCCTTCAGCTGCCACCGAGAGTGCCCGTGCGAACCGGCCAACCGGATCGCCTCCGTCGCGTGACGGTGCCGCGTAGTGATCCTGTGGAAGCCGCCCCCGACAAGGAGAGCGTCCCTATCCTGTTCCCCGCCGCACCACGGTAATCTGCGGCAAGGGACCGGAGTTGGGAGAGCGATGGCAGCGGAGGCGCGGCCCGGCGCGGTGATCGGCGGACGCTACACCTTGACCCGCCCGCTCGGTGCCGGCGGCTTCGGCCAGGTCTGGCAGGCGCACGATCCGGTGCTCGGGGTGGACGTCGCGGTCAAACAGGTGCGCCTCGACGGGGCGTTGCCCGACGAGGCGCGCGCGGAGCTGCTGGTCCGCGCCGCCCGCGAGGCCCGGCACGCCGCCCGGCTGCGCGACCACCCGCACATCGTCACCGTGTACGACGTCGTCGAGGTCGACGAAGGCCCGTGGCGCGTCCCCTGGATCGTCATGCAGTGGGTCGACGGGCACTCCCTCGCCGAGGAGTTGAAGTGCGACGGCCCGCTGGACCCGGAGCGGGCGGCCCGGGTGGCCGAGGCGCTGCTCGGCGCGCTGGACGCCGAGCACCGGGCCGGCGTCGTGCACCGTGACGTCAAGCCACCCAACGTGCTGCTCGCCGCGGACGGTTCGGTCCTGCTCGCCGACTTCGGTATCGCCGTCGCGCAGACCGACCCCCGGCTCACCCCTACCACCCTCGTCATCGGCTCGCCCGGCTACATGGCACCGGAACGCTGGCAGGGAGCCGAGAGCGACGGCCGCGCCGACCTCTTCTCACTGGGCGTGACGCTGTACGAGGCGCTGGAGGGAGTCCTGCCGTTCCGCCCGGAGAACCCCACCGCCGCGCTGACGGAGGAGCCGAGGCCGATGGAGCGGGCGGGAGCGCTGGCCCGCTGCTCCTCGCCCTCCTGGAGAAGGACCCGGCCCGGCGCCCCACCGTGGACGCGGCGCGGAAGCTGCTGACCCTACCGTCCCGCCCTCCCGAGCGGAAGACGAAACCCTGGGAGCAGGTCCCGCCGGGGGAGTCCGTGACGGTCGCCAACAAACAGGGCGGGATCGCGGTGGCCTACTCGCTGGCTGCGGGGAAGATCGGATGGTACGCGGGCTTCGGGATCGGCGGGGTCCTCGCCGCCCTCACCTTCCCCGACCCGGTCCTGGAGCTGGGGTCGCTGAAGCTCGTCGGCGGCAACCGCCTGGGGAACGCTGCGCTGGGGGCCGCGGTGCTCGGCGGCCTCCTCGGCTTCGTCTGCTGGCTGGTGGGCCTGATTGTTGGAGCCCGCGACAAGTCAGACGTGGTCACCCTCGACACGTACGGCCCGTATTCCTCGGGGGGACGGAAGTCTTGTCACCGTGTGTGGCTCCGTGTGCCGCCAGCTTGGGTGACGAGCCGGGTAGCGGTCTTGTCGTGGTAGCCGAGGGCCTTGGCGATGACGGTGCGGTTCCTGGGGCGGTTCATGCCGGACCCGCGGCAGGTGCCGACGGAGGTGGCGGAGTACCTGGCCGAGCAGTTGGGGATCGCGGACGCCGGGGTGCTGGCGGAGTACGGCGAGCGGGACGGTACGGCCCGCTCGCACGCCGGGTCCCCGGCGTCCCAGGCGGCGTGGAACTTCGGGTCGTCGTAGGCGGACAGTTCGGCGCGCGTCGCGGCCTCGATCAGCTCCATCTCGGCCAGGCGGTTGATCTTGGGGCCGAGCCGGTCGGACACCCAGCCGCCGACGATGTCCAGCAGCGAGCGGGTGGCGGCCATCGCGGCCAGCACGATGATCGAGGGCAGGGAGTCGGAGAGGCGCTGGCTGATCGAACCGGTGCTGGCCAGCAAGTGGGTGATCATGCCGGTGGTGGCCAGCAGGCCGAAGGCGCTCGCCGTCGAGGCGACGACCGCGCACACCAGCATGATCGTGAGGGAGCCCGGGTCGGCCTGGCGGCCAAGGCGCAGCGCGAGGAGGACCAGGCGGGGCAGGGCGCGGGCGGTGGCCAGCACGCTGGCCTTGCGGCCGGAGATGAGTTCGGCGTCGCTCTCGGGCGGGCGGTACTCCATGATCTCGGCCTCGTCTTCGGCCGTGGGGTCGAGCTGCTGCGTGGTGCTCAAGCGGTTGCCTCCCAGCCCTCGGCCTTGGTGCGGATGGTGCGCAGGTGCTCGGTGAGGAACCATTCGGGGTCGCCGCCGAGCATGCAGAGCGTGACGAGGGCGGTGAGGGCGGTGTCGCACGCCTCGGCGCGCACGTGGTCCCAGGTGTGGGAGTGGCCTTTGTTCGGGTTGAGGCCCAAGGCTCCGATGATGGCCTGGGCGAGTTCGCCGGCCTCCTCCTGGACCTTGAGTCCTTGCAGCATCCGGAGCTTTTCGGGATCGTCCTTGAAGCGCGAATTCAGCTTATTAGCAACCAAGTTGGCGACTTGCAGCAGCTCTTCCATGGGGGTTGATCCTGCTCCCTGTTCGATTTCGCATCCAAGCGCCGGGAGGTTCCCGGCGGTTCTCGGCGAGCCCGGGTCGAAGACCACGAAGACCACGTTTTCGATTCGGGCCGGGCCGCTCACCACAAGGTCGGGTCCTCCTGCGGCTGGGGGTGGCCGGGCAGGCCACGCGGGACGGCAGCGGCCAGCAGAGCGGTAAAGGTGGCGTGGTGCCCGGCGAGGTGGATCAGCAGCAGGGCGGCTGCGTGGGCGTCGAAGGCGGCTCGGTGGTGCTTCCCGGGGACGGCCGACAGGTCGATGCCGCACAGCTCGATCAGCGCGTCCAGGCCGTACCCGGCGGCCTGCGGGTAGGTCGCGCGCGCCAGGCGCAGGGTGTCCAGCACCCCGGCCGGCTGCCACCCCGGCAGGTGCCGGGACAAGACGCCGTAGTCCACGTGGGTGTTGTGTGCGGCGATCCACGCGCCCTCCAGATCGGCGCGCACCCGCTCGCCGATCTGCGGCCAAGACGGCGCGGAGGCGACGGCCTGGCTCGTGATGTCGTGAACCCGCGCGGCCATCGGGCTGATCGGCCGGGGCGGGCGGACCAGGGTGGAGCGCACGGAGGCGGACACCGGGCTGCCGTTCACCACCGGGACGGCGGCCAGCTCCACCAGGTCCGGCGGCTGGGCGCCGTTGCCCTCCACGTCCACGACGACAACTCGGGGCCAAGTGCTGTAGTCCATGCGTTCCCTATCGGCTGGCGGCCAGACTGCGGGTGAGCGCCGAGCGGCGCGGTCGAGGGCGGTGGCGAAGTCGCTTTGCAGGTCGGCCGGTAGCTCGCCCTGGTCCAGGCCGCAGGCGGTCACGGTCCCGGTGAGCTGGTGCCGTTCGGCGGGGGCATGGTGGCGGCGACGGCCGGGTGGGCGAGGACGTCACGGGCTGCGTAGCCGTCGCCGCATTCGCTCGTTTGGCTGGTCAGTTGCCGCGCGACCTTCCACGTGGCAGGGGTGTCCGGGCCGGTGGTGTCGAAGGCGGTTAGGCCGAGGCGGGTGGTAAACACGGCCAGGCCGTCGCCCGCGGCGAGCGCGAGCCAGCGGTCGATCGCCGCTTTGGCGGCGTGTTGGTCGCCAGGGCAGCACAGGGCAGTGAGCACTGCGGTGACGGTGTTCTCCCAGGGGTTTCCTGGCTCGGTGCCGCGCAGGAGTGCGAGGGCGCGGGGGAGATCTCCCGTGGTGGCCGCGGCGAGGACGGCGGTCGGGCGGCCGTCGAGCATGCGCAGCCCGACACCCCGGTGCTCTTCGAGGTGACGAAGGGCGTCGCTCCAGCGTCCGGTGCAGGTGAGGGCGCGGGTGCCGTCCGCGATGACCACGCGCCACAGCCACGCCCGGACTTCGGCACGCTGCTCGTCGGTCTCGGTGAGCTGGGCGGGGACGGTGATGCCGTCCAGGACCGTCTCAGTGGCGCTGGTGATGGCCTGGTAGAGGTCGAGCAGGAGCTGGTGGCCTTGCTGGTGTTGGCCCGCTCGGATGTTGAGGCGGGCGAGGTTGACGAGGGGTTCGAGGCCGCGGATGGCGCTCATTGCCGGGAGTGGGCCGCGGGTGAGGTAGAGGGCGGTGTGGCGGTGGCACAGCTCGCGGGCGTAGTCGGAGAGGCCGACGTCGGAGGCGATGAGGGCCGCTTGGTTGAACACCGTGGAGGTCAGGCCCGGGTCGGTCTGCCGGGAGGCTGTGTCGGCCAGCTGCTGGAGCCGGCCGACACGGGCTTTGAGGGGCAGGCACGCGGGCCGGACGCGGGCGACCAGGGGGAACCGCCTGGCTATGGGTCCGATCGGGTGCACGGGGCTACTCCCAGATGACGGTGATGGGGGCGGTCCAGGACGAATCGGCCGGCGGCCGGGTCGGTGGGGGCGCCGGAGGCGTCGGGGAGTTCGAACCGGAGGGCGCGGACGCGGCGGCCGGCGGCGCGGGCAGCGCGGCGCGCGGGGCGGGGACGGTGGTGCGGTCGGTCATCTGCACTCCGATGCATCGTCGAGGAGTTGGCCGGTCGTGGTCCACGGGGGCTCAGGGCATCGGCAGTTCCCAGCTCAGCCCGGACCGCCGCTCACCCGCTGCTGGCCGTCGGTCAGCTCCAGTTGGTAGACCGTCGGCCGACCGGCGCCAGCCCAGCGGTCGTGGACCCGTTCGGCGAGCGCCCACAGGCTGCACGGCCCCATTCGCTGGCCGTGGCACCGTCCGGTGCGATAACCGCCCGCGAGCCGTCAGCCCCGACGAGGACCACCTCGCCGCTGCCGGCCGGATCCCAGTAGCGCCGCACCCCGGGCAGCAGATGGCCCACCGCCACCCAGAAGCCGCGCTGTGTGTGCGCGGGCGGAGGGAGGACGGCGCAGCGGGTGCGGCCCGGGCCGTCGGGCGGCGACGGCACCGGGAGCCAGCCGACGCGGCGCGAGGGCACGTGTCCCCACAGCTCGGCGGTGAGAGTGCCGGTCAGGGCCCCGGCGATGCCCCGTTGCACCAGCGCGGTGGCGTGCCAACCCGGTGCTCCGCCGTTGATGGTCGTGCGCAGCCGTCCGCCCGGCGCGAGGCGGTGCAGCCAGCTCGCCGGGATGGACGGGACGGCGAACGAGGCGGTGATCTTGTCCCAGGTGCCGTCGGGCAGACCGCGTTCCGCGTCACGGGCCGGGAGCCACACGTCAGCTCCGGCCTGCGCGAGGCGGGGCCCGGTTTCGCGCACCAGCGACCAGTCGATTTCCACGCCCGTCACCTGACGGCCGGTCAGCCAAGCCGCGAGCGCGCACAGGTATCCGGTGCAGGCACCGACCTCCAGGAACCGGTCCCCGGGTTCCAGCCGCAGGTCCTGCAGGGCGACGGCGAGCAGTCCGGCTGGGAGGACATCGTGGTCGGCGCACCGGTGCACTCGGCGCCGACAGACTGCTCCTCGGGTCGGACGCCGCCGATCCGCACGACGACCTGGTCCGTCGAGTAGATCAGCTCCAACAGGGCCGCCAGGTCGCCGATTGCGTCCAACAGCCGCCACCGGCGCACGGGCCGCTTGGAGCCGAGCCGCTGGTAGGCGCGCGGGATGAGCACATGGCGAGGTACCTGGGTCATCACGTCGATGCTGCTGCTCGGCCTCGCGCTCGTGAACAGCACAACGGCCACCACGATCGGTCAGCTCGGGGCACCCGGGAACGGAGCAAGGGGGACGGGGTCGTCGCGGCATGAGGTACCTCCGACTGATTGGGGGGATCGCTGAAGGCCGACCAGGCCGGGGAGGTCAAGGAACCCGCAGAAATGCGGAACGGTCCGTCAGCACGGACAGGCGGCAGCAGCATGGGCACGGGGTGATGGGGGTCACGCGGTTAAGGGGTCGGCGGCCCCCTAATCTCCGGACGTCTCAGCCACCCTGGTTCCGACCAGCCCAGCCCATCCCGAGGGGGCCTATGTCCAGCACCGCAGCCACGTTCGCCGCCATCCTGCTGACGCTCCTAGTCGCCCATATGTGGGGTGATCACACCGCGCAGACTGACCACCAGGCAGCGCACAAGGGCCGCCCCGAGGCGGGCGGCAAGACCACCACCGCGCAGTCCTGGCGGGCCATGTTCGGACACCTGGTGACCTATCACGCCGTGATGGTGGTGATGCTCGCCGTCGCGGTGGTCGCGCTTCACCTGCCGGTGTCCCTCGCCGGCTGCGCGGTCGGGGTTGGCTTCTCGGTGATCTCACATGGATTCTGGGATCGACGGTGGCCAATCCGGGCACTCATGGACGTCACCCGTAGCCCCGAGTGGGCGAAGACCGACCAGGGCCGGTACGCAGTCGATCAGAGCCAGCACTGGCTATGCCTGTGGCTGTCCGCGCTGATGGTCGTGCTGGTCTGAGCCTGCTACTGACATTTGCTCTTTGGGGTGACGGATCTGCCGTTTTACTGACGGACGGTCACCTGTCGGTGTAGACCGTCTCGCATGCGATATGCGGATGG
>NZ_JBFBHW010000084.1:0-19719 GCF_040685395.1 Kitasatospora sp. NPDC088779
CGCCCTCACCTCATCGACGGATGCCTCGCCACCACCGGCCTGATCATGGATGGCTGACCAGATCTCAGACCGACATCACGAATTCAACTTCAGTATCGCAACTCTCTGCAATCGCCTTTCGGGGCCAATAGCGTGACGTAGAGGTGTCATACCGTCGGTAGCGCAACGGCTTCACGTCACGCTGCGAGCCTCGCCCGGCGAGCGGCGCGCAGACGGTACGCCCGGGACCGGCACCGCCCCGAGCAGAACCGCATGTCAATCCGATAGGTCGCCCCGGCGAAGGTGATCACCCCGTGCGCCGGGCAGGTCAGCAGCCGGATCATGCGCCTGTGTCCGCGATGCTCGGCCTCGGCAAGCATCTTCCCGAGCGTCCGGATCCGATCCGCAGCATTGTGAGCATCGGTTCGAGCGAGGCGGCCTGGTGGAGAAGGGGTCCCGGTGGGAACGGAAAGTCCGGGTTGCTGTCAGAACTTTTGACGCCCGGCGCTTCGGTCCTGGCCGGGGCCTCCGACTGTGTCTGATCATCGAATACCGGATGCGGAGAGTAGTTGCGTGAGTACGCTTGGTCCATGCTTACCGATCTGATCGAAGACCGCAGTGACGACTCCTACGTCCTCGAAATCCAGGACATCACCCTGACGCCCTCCTCTCCCGAACCGGGGAAGGAACTGCGGTGGGAGATGGCCGGCCGACTCAAGGAGCAGGTCGATCTGACCCAGGTGCAGTGCCAGGTCCAGGTGAAGCTGGGACTCGTGACGCTGCTGCGGAAAACGGCCACGCTGCCCGAGGTGCTGAAGATGCTGGGGGCGGAGTTGGAGGGGGCCACCCGGCCGCCCGCCGGGAAGTGGAAGCAGACCTGGACCTTCACGCTTCCCCGGGAGATCCCGATGGGGGACGTCCGGATCTACCTCCAGTCGTACACCGGGGGCGGGGAGGAGAAGGACTTCATGGACCTCAACCTGCGCATCGACTTCCGCCGCCGGTAGCCCGTACGCCCGCCGAACCGGTCCCGAACACCGCCCGCCACACGCCCCGTGTGGCGGGCGGCCACGCGCCAAGGTCGCACCGCCGCCAGCACCGCAGCTCGTCTTCGGACCGGTCGGCCGACCCGTCGTCGTGCTCCTGGTCGCGCTCGTCGGTCCAGGTGCCGAACGGGCCGGGCTCGCCGTGGGCCTCGGCGCCGAGCAGCGGCGCGCCGCCCTTGAGCCGGTGCTCGTCGGTGCTCGCCGGGGATCACCGGGTGCTCGCTTCGAGCTGGGCAGGGATGCCGGTGCGGCTGGCGCGCACCTCGCGCGGGTCGGGGGTGTGGTTGCAGAGGGTGCCGGGGCTGACGCCGAGCATCTTGGCGATCGAGGTGATGGAGTGCTCGAGGTGGGGCAGCAGGTCCCGGGCCACCTTCAGGACCAGGGCGACGGCGTGGGCGGGCAGCGAGACGAGCGTGCTGCTGTAGTACGGGGCGGTGGTGTCGGTGGTGCTCCGTTCGGTCACGGGTGTCCTCCCGGGGGTGGGCGGGTGAGCGCGAGGTCGCCGACCTGCCCGCCCCGCCGTGTCCCCCGGGTTACAGGAGCCGGAGGTGGTCCAGGGCGAGGTAGGCCGCGGCGGTGTCGGTCATCTCGCCCGTGCGGAGCGCGCGGGTGCGGAACTCGGCCAAGGCGAGGGTGGCGACGTCGATGAACTCGGTGCGTTCTGGGGTCGGTTCGGCGACCTTGGTGCAGCCGGTGGCGACGAAGACGAAGCGGCGGGTGTCGGAGTAGGCGTCGTGCCAGTACGGCCCGACCACCTGGACCTCGCCCTGGTAGCCGGTCTCCTCCAGCAGTTCCCGGGCGACGGCGTCGGCCGCTTGCTCCCCGGGTTCGATGAAGCCGCCGGGCAGTTCGAACAGCACGCGGCCGGGGCCGGGCCGGTACTGGCGGGCGAGGATGACGCGCTGGTCGGGGGTGAGGGCGAGCACCGCGCCGGCCGGGCGCTCGCTCTTGAGGTAGAACTCCTCTTTCCTGCCGTCGGGCAGTTCGAAGTCGACACGGTCGACGGATCGGCCGAACTTGCTGAAGACGGTGGTGCGTTCGATCTCGCGCCACGACGCGGTGGTGATGTCGGTCGTCATGGCCAGGACTGTACGGCTCTGGCCGGGTGCGGGTTGCCGTTTCCGCCGCCGGTTCCTGACGGCGGGTGGGGCATGTCCAGGAGACCACCGGATCGGGTGACAGTGCGAGGGCATTTCAGTGGGCAGTCCATGGCCTGGCCGATACGCTGAATCGTCTCCCTGAAGCGAGAGTTGGGGGTGGAGCGTCATGGTGAACGCGCTGTTCAGGCGCGCGCGGCTCTCCCGGAATCTGACACAGCGCCAGGTCGCCGAGCGGGTGCGAGGGCTGGTCGAAGAGGCGACCGAGCGGGAATCGTCGTTTGACGCCGGCTACGTCTCGCGCATAGAACGTGGCCTCATCACCTGGCCGCACGAGCACTACCGGCAAGCCCTCTGCCTGGTCCTGGGAGCGGGGACAGCGGCCGAGCTGGGCCTGGGTCGCCAAGCAGGCCCACCACCACGATCACCACGATGAGGTGAGTTCCTCGAACCGCCGAGACGTTCTCGCGGTCGCACTGGCCGCCATGCTGCCACCCGCCCGGCCACTCTCCCGCCTGCGCAGGGGCGATGTCACCGCGATCACCGAGCGCACCAGCGTGCTGGAGCACTGGGACCGGACAGCAGGCGGCCGGGCGGTGCGCGACTTCGCACTGCGCGAGCTGCACGCCGCCTCCGCCCTCACCGACATGCGCCACGCCGCCGTACGGTGACCGCCCCAGGAGCCCGGCAACCGGTTCCGCACCAGTAAGACGCGGCCGGGGTGGGCGCGCCCTCTACCCCGGGACCGACGGTGTCCACCCTCCAGCCTGAGCTGACTGGAGGTCGCCTGGTGCCTTGCAGCACCGGGTCCTTCAGCCGCCGCTTTCCTGCCATCGCGCGACTTCAGCTTGACGGGGCATCATCAGGGGTTCACTTTCGTTCGCCCGTTCGGCCTTCCCCCCGCTTGTAGCGTCCCGATGGCCAGCACCCTTGAGCTTGAACGCTCCGCTTCACACCCCGCCGTTACCAGCGACGCATGGGAGCGCGGGGACGGGCCTTGGACACTGGCCCGAAGCCCAGCCGATCGACACCTCCCTCACGTGGCTGGCCTTCGTTGCACGGTGCGACCTCGTGTCGCACGCTACAGAGAGCTACTTGTCACTTAGCCGTAGCTGTGCGAGCGCAGGGCCGTCAGGGCGATCGTGGGAGCGAGGCGAGGATGGCGTCGAGGCCGAACTCGAAGACGTCCCGCTGGGTGAAGGTCGGGAAGTCGACGGTGGTGGCGTGCATCGCCGGGTACACCTCGGCCGGGAGGCGGGCCCACTGTTGGCGGACCCGTTCCCAGTGCTGCGGGTCCTCGTCCCAGGCCCGGCGGACGGGGTAGAGCGTGGCGCAGCCGAGGACGAAGCGGATCAGCGTGGCCAGCAGGCCGATCGCCGTCCGGTGGTCGACCCGCAGTCGCTCCAGGCGGGCGTAGATCTGCTCGGACATGCGGGCCTCGATCTCGCCGACTCCGTCGGAGGGGGTGTTGATCTGCAGGAGGACAGGGTGCGTGATGAACAGTTCGAAGTAGGCGTGCATCACCTGCCGGAGCCATTCGACGTCGTCGAGGCCGGGGTCGGGCCACCGGAATCGGCTCAGCAGCTCCGCGGTGACGGCGAGGAGGATCGCGTCCTTGTCGCGGAAGTGCGTGTAGAGCGACATCGGGCGGACGCCCAGTTGGTCGGCGAGCCGACGGATGGTCACCGCGTCCAGTCCGTCGCGGTCGATCAGTTCGATCGCCGCGTGGACGATGGCCTCGGGGCTGAGGGTGCCGCGGGGTGCGCGAGCGGGCGTTGTCTTGCGCCTGGGCGATGGCATCGGGGTTCCTGATTCGTTCGGGACCGCAGTTCCATTACTGTACCGTACGCTGTACTGTTCCTGGATCGAGACTGATTCCAGGAGGTCGGATGTCCACACATGCACTCCCCGCCACTGCCTACGACCGAGCTGAGCGGATGCTGCTGCACAACCGGTCCCGGCTCGCCCTGCGGGCCAAGGCGAAGCCCGTCTGGATCGGCGGCGGCGAGAGGTTCTGGTACCGGGTCGAGACCGAGCGGGGCGGCGAGTTCGTGCTGGTCGACCCCGCCGCCGGGACCCGGGGGCCGGCGTTCGACCCCGAACGGCTCGCCGCCGCGCTGGCGTCCGCCGCCGGCCAGCCGGTCCAGCCGTACGCGCTGCCGTTCCGGGCGGTCGAGTTGGCGGACGGGACGGTCGCGTTCGACGCGTTCGACGCGCGCTGGACCTGCCGGCTGGCCGACTACCGGTGCGCGCGGGACGAGAAGCACGTCCAACCCTCACCGCTGGAAGTCGTCTCGCCGGACAAGAAGTGGGCGGCGTTCCTCCGCGACCACGACCTGTGGGTGCGTTCGGTCGAGACGGGCGAGGAGTTCGCGCTCACCGCCGACGGCACCGCGGATCGCAGCTATGCGGCCCAACCCGACGCGGCGGTCCCCACGCACCTGCTCGGCAAGCTCGGTCTTGCGGACATGCCGCCGGCGCTGCTGTGGTCGCCGGACTCGGCGCGCGTCCTCACCCACCGCACCGACCAGAGCGATGTCGCCCTGATGCACCTGGTCGAAGCCGTCCCGCCGGACGGCGGCCGGCCGCGCCTGCGCAGCTACCACTACCCGGTCCCCGGCGAGCCGATGGCCCGCGGCGAGTGGATCGTCTTCGACATCGCGTCCCGGACCGCGACACCCGCCAGGACCGACCCGTTCCTGCTGCCCTACCTGTCACCTGTCACGCTGAAGAAGGCGTGGTGGGCCAAGGACAGCGCGGCCGTCTACTACCTGGATCAGCCCCGTGACCTCCGGACGCTGCGGCTGCACGCACTCGACCCGGCGACCGGCGAGGTGCGCACCCTGGTCGAGGAGCACGGCGACACGCGGGTGGAGGCCGCGCAGGAGGTCGCCCAGAAGCCGATCGTGCACGTGCTCGCCGGCGGCCGCGAGACGCTGTGGTACTCCCAGCGCGACGGCTGGGGGCACCTGTACCGCTACGAGGACGGGGCGCTGGTCGAACAGCTCACCCGAGGGCCGTTCGCGGTGCAGGAGATCGTGCACGTCGACGAGGCGGAACGGGCCGCGTACGTCGTCGTCTCAGGACTGGTCCAGGCCGACCCGTACCGACGGTCGCTGCTCCGGGTCGGCCTGGACGGCGGCGGGACCGCCAAGCTCACCGACGACGATCTGGACCACGTGATCACCGCGCCGGAACACGGCCGCTGGTTCGTCGACTCCGCGTCGACCGTCGACACCCCACCGAGGATCACCGTGCGTGACCGGGGCGGAGCCGTGCTGGTCGAGCTGGAACAGGCCGACATCACACCGCTGCTGGCCGCCGGCTGGACGCCGCCGGAGCGGGTCAGGACCCTGGCCGCCGACGGCGTCACCGAGATCTACGGCGTCCTCTACAAGCCCCACGGCTTCGACGCCGCGCAGCGCTACCCGGTGATCGACCACCCCTACCCGGGCCCGCAGACCCACCGGGTGGCGGCCTCCTTCGACCCGGGCGCCTACGGCTACGACGCCGAGGCGGTGGCGGCGCTGGGCTTCGCGGTGCTGGCCGTCGACGGCCGCGGAACGCCCGGCCGGGACAAGGCCTTCCACGATCACGCCCACCGCAACATGGGCAGCGCGGGCGCACTCGAAGACCATGTCGCGGCGCTGCGCCAACTCGCGGAAACGCGTCCGTGGCTGGACCTGGACCGGGTCGGTGTCTTCGGCCTCTCCGGCGGGGGGTTCACCACCGCCCGCGCCCTCCTGGCGTTCCCCGACTTCTACAAGGTCGGCGTGGCCGAGGCCGGCAACCACGACAACCGCCACTACCACGCGCTGTGGGCCGAGACCTACGACGGACCGTTCGACCCGGACGCCGGGGCCCGGCTGTCCAACACCGAGCTGGCCGGGAACCTGGTCGGCAAACTACTGCTCGTCCACGGCGACATGGACGACAACGTGACACCGCATCTGACGATGCGGCTGGTCGACGCGCTGATCGACGCGAACAAGGACTTCGATCTGCTGATAGTCCCCGGCGTCGAGCACAGCTTCCTCGGCCGCAACGGCTACGTCGCCCGCCGCCGCTGGGACTACCTGGTGCGCCACCTCATGCACCGCGAGCCGCCGGCCGGCTACCGGCTGGCGGACGTCCCGCTCTCCCTGGAACGGCTCGAAGTCCTCTTCAGCTGACGTGGAAAGGACCTTCCCCATGCCCACCTTGATTTTGTCGGGTCATATGGGAGCCACTGCTCCGGTGTGAACGGGAGCCAGGTGTAGGCCATTCGTGGCGGTGATGTACTCGACCCCGGTGGGTGTTCTTCGGCGAATTCGGGAGCCGTTCCGGCGAGATTGGGAGCCACTGATCGGGTGACCTGTTGGGCCCGGCTGGAGTGTCCATGGGGGGTGGTGGCGTCGGTAGGGTGTGATTGCGGGCCCAGGTCGCCTCCCTGACAAGTCGCGGCCGGGGCCTCACCCTGGATATGCGGAAGGGCTGGACCCGTGGGGTCCAGCCCTTCCGGCTGTGGCAGCAAATTGGACAGTGAGATTCGTTCTTCTGGGTTAGTACTCCAGCCGTAGATCGTGATCACGGATGGGAAGGTCAGGCCCGGGACGCTCCGAGGAATCGCAGCACGGCCAGGACGCGGCGGTGGTCCGCGTCGACCACGGGCAGGTCGAGCTTGGCGAAGATGTTGTTGATGTGCTTCGCCACGGCGCTCTCGCTGACCACCAGCGCCTGCGCGATGCCGGCATTGGAGCGCCCCTCGGCCATCAGGCCGAGCACCTCCCGTTCGCGGGGGGTCAGCCGCGCGAGCGGGTCGCTGTCGCGCCGCAGCAGCAACTGGGCGACGACCTGCGGGTCCAGGGCCGTGCCCCCGTCCGCCACTCGCCGGACCGCCGCCACGAAGTCGGCGACATCGGCAACCCGCTGCTTGAGCAGGTAGCCCACACCGCTGGTGTTCGCAGACAGCAGGTCAGCCGCGTACCGCTCCTCCACGTACTGCGAAAGCAGCACCACCGCCGTCCCCGGCCAGCGCCGACGGATCTCCATCGCCGCCCGCACCCCCTCGTCGGTGAAGCCGGGCGGCATCCGGACATCGACCAGGGCGAGTTCGGGCCGGTGCTCCGCCACCGCCGCCAACAGCCCCTCCGCGTCGCCGGCTTCGGCGGCGACCTGGAACCCGCCCATCTCCAGCACCTTGATCAGGCCGACCCGCAACAACACCGAATCCTCGGCGATCACCGCGCGCACGGCAGCTCCGCGGTGACGGTGGTGGGCCCGCCAACGGGGCTGCTGACGTGGAAGGCCCCGTCGAGGGAGCCGACCCGCTTGGCCAGCCCGGTCAGCCCCGTGCCGGCGGCGGCGTCGGCACCGCCCAGCCCGTCGTCGGTAACGCGCACTCGCAGCACCTCGCCGACCTGACGGACTATCACCTCCGCATGCATCGCGTTGGCGTGCTTCGTCGCATTGGTCAGCGCCTCAGAGATCACGAAGTACGCGACCGACTCCACGCTGGGCGCCACCCGCTCCTCCAGATTGACCCGCAGCCGTACCGGCAGGGGCGTGCGGGCAGCCAGCCCGGACAACGCCGCGTCCAGACCTCGGTCTTCGAGCACGGCCGGGTGCAGCCCCCGCACCAGATCATTGAGTTCGGTGATCGCCTCCTTCGCCTCCAGGTGCGCTCTCGCGATCACCTCGCGGTCATCACTCGGCAGGTCCGGGCGGGTGGCAAGGGCCAGACCCAGGTTGACCGCGAGAGACACCAACCGCTGCTGGGTGCCGTCGTGCAGGTCGCGCTCGATCCGGCGGCGCTCCGCGTCAACGGCCTCGATCAAGTCGGTCCGGCTCACGGCCAGCTGATCGACCCGCTCCTGGAGCCGCTGCGCCCGGCTGGGCCCGAGCAGGCCCAACGCCAGCCACGCCTCGGCCCGGGCTACTGCCCGCGCGGTCCAGGGCAGGGCGCACAGGAGGAGGAGTCCAGCCGCTGTGTAGGCCGGCAGCTGGGTCAGGTAGCCGAACCAGTCCTGGCGGATTCCGGTTGGCAGCGCCCATGACCAGGCGTAGGCGATGACGCCCGCCAGGCACGCCGCTGCCACCGCGAGCACCAGCAGCTCCAGCAACGCGAGCAGCGGGCCCAGCAGGAGGTGGTAGCCGATCTTGCGCCAAGGCCGCGTCGCCGCGAGCCACCGGGCGGTCGAGGCCCACGTCCATTGTTCCGGCGCGGTGGGGGTGAGCCGGGGGACGTCCACACCGATGAGCACCCGGTAGCGAGCCCGCTGAACGGCCGTCAGCACCGGGGTTCCGAGCAGGACCAGGGCGGCCGACATGGAAACCGTAAGGAGCCAGTTCCCCGTCCTGGCGGTAGTCGCCGCCGCCCAGGCCCACACGGGCACCAGCGCCAGGTGCGGCAGCACACCAGCGGCAAGAAAGCAGGTGTCCCGCCGCGCCCGGAGGACCGTGCGTCTCAGTCGAGCTGGAATCGTCATGGCACGACGCTAGGGCACCGCACGAGGACGGTGCCATGAAACCTGTACCCGATCTCATGGTGAACCTAGTACCAGCTGTAGATCTTGATCTCGGCCTGTGGGCGGACAGCATCTCGGGTCGGCAGGTCGGCTTCTGCTGGCCGCCGGCAGGTAGACCGGGCCCGGTGGAACAGGCACTATGCCCCGGTGCGAACGCGCTGGTGATCAGCGCCAGTTCGCCTCCCGCGACGAACTGGCCGAGGCCATCGACACCTTCGTCTTGGCCTACGACGAACACGACGCCAAGCCCTACCGCCGGACCTACGACGGCAGCCCGCTCAAAGCCGCATGAACCCCCGAAGGATCAACGCGGCGCTGGACTAGGACTGGAAGGCTACTTCCGGATTGTTCGGCGAGGGGCCGTCCAGCAGCGGACTGTGGATCCCCTTCAGCGTCTGGTCGAAGAACGCCGTCACGTACTCGCGGGTGATCGCCACCCCGCGTTCCGGGGAGAGGGGCCCCGTCGGGAGCCCGGCCTGCTCCTGAAGCACGTCCAGGTCGGAGAAGCTGAAGTGGTCGGCGCCGACGACCGTCAGCCACTTCTTGTAGCCGCCGAGGGCGGCCCAGGCCCGCCCCGCGATGCCGTCGCCGCTGCCGGGCGTGTGGCCGTCGCTACCCAGCATGAGGAAGGGCCGGTTGATCTGGCCGGGCATCGGGACCGGGTGGAAGGCGCCGTCCATGTCCACTCCGGCCCGTACTCGCGGGTCGGCGATCATCGTGGCGGCCGCCGCCGCTCCGCCGAGGGAGTGTCCGGCCATGCCGATCTCGTGCTTGTCGATGAGGTGTGCCAGGCGCCACGCGGTGTTGCCGTGCGTCAACTGGTCGATCACGAAGGACACGTCCCGCCCGCGGCTGACAGCTTCGGCGTCGAAGTCGATCGTTTCCGGGTGATCGCAGATCGCGCACGGCGGCGTCTGGCCGTTCGCCAGCGTCTCGCCGCTGTCCTCGTAGGTGTGGCCGATGAGCGCGACGACGTAGCCGTGACTGGCCAGGTCGGTCGCGAGCGAGGTGAGCATCATGCGCGGGTTCTCGGCCGCGGCTGAGAGGACCACCAGCGGATGCTTGCCGCGTTGCGGCCGCGCGCCGTCGAAGGCGTGAGTGGTGACGCTGGAAAGGGTCTGCGGGGTGACGCCGTAGCTCGCCGGTATCTTCCGGCGCTCGGTGATTCCGGCTGCCTCGGCGAGGGTCATGTAAGGGGCCGGAGTCCCGGTCCCGGGGACGGCCGGGTAGACCATCGTGACGGTCAGTTGGCGGGGGCCGGACGACGGCACCCACGGGTCGAGGCGGCTCGTGTCGGTGAGGTGGATGATGTCCTCGCCGGCGGCGTAGGGGCCGGTCGGCGCGGGGAGCGTGCCGTGGAAGGACGGCGTGGACGCGGTGGCCGTGGCCGTGGCCGTGGCCGGTGCGGTGTCGAACGCGTGCGTGGCCACCGGTGTGGCCGACGGTGTGGTCGTGGCGGCGAACCCGGCGCCGGTTCCGGTGATGAGGGCGGCGAGCGTCAGCACCGCGACAGCGCTGATACGGCGATTGCGTTTCATGGGATCGACGCTAGGACACCTCGACGGGGGTCTGCCATGAGCCTGGCACCCGAATCCATGGTGGCACCAGTGCCACGGTTGCTGATTCTGTAGTCGGACAAGAGAGGCGCGTCGACGATGCCGTTCTCCTGGGTGAAGGCGGCGATGAGGGACTGTCAGGCGATGTTGTCGACCGCTGCCCACCCAGCCCCTGCCCAGCCCTCATGTCCACCCCCGGTGACGCCGACCCCGCCTACGTGCTCACGCAGAGATTCGTCCAACAGTGCGTCAGTTCGGGTCTGGGAAGAGGGATTCCTGGGTGGCCTGGTAGCGGTAGGACTCGGTGCCGGTCTGGATCAGGGTGCAGCGGAAGGTGATCCGGTCGGCGATGGCCGCGCAGAGGCGGGCGTCGCCGAAGGTCTTGTCCCGTTCGGTGAAGGGTGAGTTCGTGGCGACCGCGGTGGCCTTGCGCTCCTCACGCTCGGTGAAGATCTGGAACAGCAGTTTGGCTCCCTTGCGGTCAAGGTTGAGGTAGCCGAACTCGTCCAGGCACAAAAGGTCGATCTTGCTGTAGCGGGCGATGACAGAGGACAGGCGGCGGCTGGCGTCGGCTTCGGCGAGCTCGTTCACCAGCGCGCTGGTGGTGGTGTAGTGCACCGACAGGCCGGTCTCGGCGATGGCGGTGCCGATGCCGATCAGCAGGTGGGACTTGCCGGTGCCGGAGTCGCCGATCAACACCAGAGGCCGGCCTTCGCGGACCCAGGTCGGGGACTTCAGGTCCGCGACGACCTCGGGGGTGATGTTCGGGTTCTTGGAGAAGTCGATCGCGGCTAGACGCTCGTTCAGCTCCGCCTGCGGTTCGACCGCAGGAGGCGGGACCAGGTGTTTGCGGCGGAACCGCCCGCCCTCGTGCTCCCCCCGCCCTTCTCGTGGGCACCGTCCTCGCCGGGCGCACAGTAGAACGCGGAGAACTGGTACCAGGACTTGAACGACGCCCACCGCGCCGACTCCAGCCTGGCGCGGCCGAACAGCACCTGCTTGACCGCCGGCTTCAAGTTGTCGTAGCGGATGTGCACCGACGGCACCCCGCCCAGCACGGTGAACGCCTCGACGTGGCCTTCCAGGAACGCCTCCTGGGACGCTGTCGCGTAGACCCGGTGCACCGCCTTGCCCGAGTAGGAAAGTCGCAGCGTGAACAGCACGCACTTGCGCCGCTGCCCGGCCAGGTCCAGCCAGAAGTCCGCGAAGGCGACCTCCGCCTCCTCGCACGGCCTCTTCGCCTGCGGCACCATGCCATCGAGATGCCGCCGGCCCTCCAGAGCCTCCGCGCGGATCTGCGGGCGTCGCTTGGACACGTAGTCCCAGACCGTGGTCGAACGGGCCAACTCGAAGTCGTGCTCCGCAGCCAGACGCTCCATGATCCGCGGGATCGTGTGCTTCTGCTTCGCCGGAGCGTCCAGGTCCTCGCGCAGCATCGCGTCGATAAAGCCCTTCACCGGCTCCAGCGCAGCGTGACGGCCAGACGGCGCAAGCCTCCACGATTACTCCGAAAGCGGCATGCTCCACACCATCACATCGGTTGGCTCCCGATCTCACCGGAGAACCCCTGGCTCCCATTCACCCCGAAGCCGTGGCTCTATTTCACCCCGGTAAAAACACCCACCTTCTCTGCCCGGGCCCGGTCCTTCTTCTCGAACCGCGGGTAGCCGACGGCCCGGCCGGCGCGACGGCCGGCCAGCGAGTCGAAGTTGGTCGGCGAGACGGCGCGTGCGCTGCTGATAGCGCTCGATCAGGCCGGGAAGCTGCTCGTGGAACGTCTGCCGCGGGCAGCCCCGGCCCGGGCAGACCGTGCGCCGGACCCGCACGGCTGCGACGGCCCGCCGCCCGTCCACCGGCACGTCCGCGACCACCCGCCCGTGGAAGGCGTGCACCTGCCCCGTCGGCCGTCCGCACATCGGGCACGGCACCGGATCGTCCCCCGGTGCGGACGGCCGACCCCGGGCAGTGGAGGGTGATCCGTGCTCAGGCGGTCGCGTCGAGGGCCGGGGGCTGCCAGTTGTACGTCCGGGCGGAGCGGTTGAGCAGGGTGCGGGCCGGGAGGAGGCCGGCGAGGGTGAGGGCGGCGTCGCGCAGGCGGGTGGCGGCGGGGGTGCGGAGGGCGACGAGGCCGCCGATGCGGCGGGAGCCGGTGACGATGGCGGTGGTGCGCGGGAGGCGTGCGGCGGTGTAGGCGGGGAGGGTGGTGGCCGGGTCCGCGGCGGGGGTCAGGGCGGAGGCGAGGACGACGGCGTCCTCGATGGCCTGGCAGGCGCCCTGGCCCTGGAAGGGGCACATGGCGTGGGCGGCGTCGCCGAGGAGGGCGACCCGGCCCTGGTGGTAGGCGGGCAGGGGGTCGGAGAGGTCCCAGACGTCGTGGCGCAGGACGCGCCCGGGTTCCGCGAGCGCGAGGAGTTGGGGCACGGGCGCGCACCAGGTGCCGTACCTGCGCAGGAGCTCGGCCTTCTCGTCGCCGTCGGCGGCGCGGGCGCCGGCCGGGGCGAGGGCGGCGCCGTACACGTAGACCCGGCCGTCGGCGAGCGGGACGACGCCGGCGAGCTGTCCGCGTCCCCAGACCTCGCCCACGGCATCCGGCCGGCGGGTGGGGGACACGATGGTGCGCCAGGTGGTGAAGCCGCTGTAGCGGGGGCCGGGGTGCTGCGGGAAGAGCTGCGCGCGGGTGGCGGAGCGGAGGCCGTCGGCGGCGACCACCAGGGCGGCGGGCCGGTTCCCGTCGGGGGTCGAGACGACGGCTGGTTCGGTGGTGCCTCCGGGGGTGACGAGGGCGGCGGGCGAGTTGGTGCGGACGGTGCCGTCCGGAAGGGCGTCGACCAGGGCGGCGATGACGTCGGCGCGGGCGACGGCGGTGATCGTCTCGCCGAAGCGGGCCTCGAAGGTGGCGGTGTCGGTGCGGGCGAGCCAGCGTCCGGAGGGGTGGCGCAGGCCGATGGCGGGATGTGCGGTGGCGAGGGCGCGCAGGCGTTCGCCGACGCCGAGCCGGTCGAGGGCGCGCAGGGCGTTGGGGGCGAGGGCGAGTCCGGCGCCGACGGGTTCGAGCGAGGCGGCGCGCTCGTGGACGGTCACGGGGATGCCCTGGCGGTGGAGGGCGAGGGCGGCGGAGAGTCCGCCGATGCCGCCGCCGATGACGATCGCCTGATACGCGTCCATGAGTGAACCCCTCTCCCGACACTACGGCTGTAGTGACCACTTCCCGCACCGTACTACACCTGTAGTTGGGATGGGCTAGTGTTGACGTGAATGGGGTTCGGGCCCGCCCCGGGTCGAGACCCCCTGAGGAGAGAGGCCGTGATCGGATCCATGACACCGCCGCGCCCGACGCTGATCGCCGACGCCGCCATCGCCCTGATCGCCGAGCGCGGCCTGCGCGGGCTGACCCACCGCGCGGTGGACGAGGAGGCCGGACTGCCCGCCGGCTCGACCTCGAACCTCGCCCGGACCAGGGCCGCCCTGCTCGACCTCGCCCTCACCCGCATCGTCGAACGCGAGGCCGGAGGCCACCCGCTCATGGCCGGCGGGCCCCCGCCGGACGCCTGCCCGCGCAACCTGCTCGCCCAGGGAGTGGCCGAGTTGCTGCACGAGGCGCTCACCACCGGGCGCAGCCTCACGCTGGCCCGCCTCGAACTCGCCCTGGAAGCCACCCGCCGGCCCGAACTGCGCGCCGGCTACGACCGGCTGGGTGCGCGCTTCACCGACACCGCTGCCGCCCTGCTGGCGCGGAGCGGCTCGGCCGACCCCGTGGCCGACGCCCGACGGCTGATCCGCTGGTGCGACGGGCTGCTGTTCAACGGCGCAGCGGGCAGCGGGCACTGGCACGTGCCGACACCGGAGGAACTGCGCGGCGAGGTCGCACGCTACCTCGCCGCACTGCTCGACCGGGGACTGCTCGACCGGGCCTGACCGGCTGGGACCGATCGACCGTCGCGGACGCAAGATCCCTGAACCGCGGCAGCGGCCCAAGGGCTAGCGTGAGGCGAGGATCTTCGATCGAGTCCCATGAGCTGAATGAACGGCAGAGGGGTGCGGGGGTGCGAATGGCACTGGAGATGATCCCGGACCGGCCCGGTCGGGAGGTCGCCTTCGAGCCCAAGCTCGATGGGCTCCTTGCGATCTTCTACTCTGACTGGGTGATGCCGCAGACCATGGAAGGCGAGCACCAGTACCACCGCTGCGAGGTCAAGCGGTTCAAGATCGGCGAGGCCGCAGACGCCGACGCCGCCACGACCCGGCAACATGCGGACCTCCTCATCCACGCAGCCATGCGCGATCAATGCCGCAGCGGCATAGGGCGGCTGATCCAGCCGCTGGTGGAGGCTCTGGGCCACCGCCGTATCCAGACCGCGATCATCGACTACGTGCGGGCCGGCTCCTGTGCCCGAAGGTCGCCACCATCGTCCGCTCCATGAGCGACGCGTCAGAAAGGCACGTCCACGTCGGCTTCGCGGAGATAGGACAGAGCGCGGGACAAGCACTCGTGGGCGGTGGCACCGTCGGCCCGCATCGGTTGCCTCAACGGACCGCCACCAGCGGTGAACGTCCATGCGGGCTTCTGGTCCCGCAACCGCTCAGCGTCCACCCTGATCGCGGCGCCCACACCTTGCTCGCCCAACCACTCCAGGATGAGCAACACCACATCATCGATGCCGCTGTCCTGGTCGATCTTCGGCCACCGGCCCCGGCTCACTGTCACAGGCGCAACTCTAGCCACAAGCGGACGAAGGCAGCCGTGCCGATCAACCGCAGTCTAGGCAAGCCAACGGGCGCTGTGCCGGTGACGCCCAGGCTCGGTCTCGATGTCCGGCACCAGTCCCGTTCGAAGTAGACCCAGCTGGCGTCGCGTCATTTGACGAGCGCGCCGCTCCTCAATGTAGGCGCGAGCGGCCACCGCTCCTCCTCGCGTATCGCTGCGGGTGAAGTAGTACACGGCAACAGACCGCCGTACCTCTTGTGGCAACGGGCGCCGCCCCTCCAGCGCGGCTGAACGCAAGCGCTCGGAGCTGTAGCGGAGCTCGCGCACCAGGACGGCCCTCCACGGGCTCCCGGGGCGCGAGTCTGCCTGCCCGGAGCGGGCAGCGTTGCGGCGAATGTGGTGGGCGCTTCTGGCCATGTCCCCACTCGTATCGCAGGGCTCCACCGCGACGCCATCGGTTTTCCTCGGCTGGCGCAGCAGCGGCCAGCCGGCGAGGTTCCCCCGGTGTCGCTGGTTCAGGGAATCCGAGTCGCTGATTACCTGGGCCGCGATCACCATCATGACCAGGCGCATCATCCAGCGGCAGTCCAAACGCTGCGGACAGCAAGCCTCCCGCTAAGCCCAGCGGGACTGACCGAACCGGAGGCTACCTACGGCGCTACTTCCCCCCTCGGCGGAGGCGATCGCCGAGGCCACCAGCCTGCTTGCTCCTGGAGACAGTCGGCGCTGACCTCGTCAGCGGCAGTCAAGTCGAGCTGGGCTGGCTGTCTCCGGCCTCCCGTGCCGGGCTGCTCGGCCGTCCAACTCTGAAGCAAGTATTGCGAAGTATTCACTTCATACCTATGGTGGGTGCATGCGACCGAAGCGCCGGCCTGAGCAGATCACCGACCTGTCACACTTGAGAGCGTTCATGAACCCGCTGCGGATGCAGTTGTACCGGCTTCTGTACGCCGCAGGCACCGCGACCGCCTCTCAGCTCGCCGAGCATGTCGACGAAACGCCCTCACTGGTCAGCTACCACTTGCGCAAGCTGGCCGAGCACGGCTTCGTGACCCAGGCGAGCGACCAGAGCACCGACGGCCGCGAGCGATGGTGGAAGGCCGCCTCCGAAGAGGGCTGGGGCTTCCGCGACTCGGACTTCACCGACACGCCCGAGGGCGCCGCCGCAGTCGGCGCAGTGACCCGAGGGATGTTCGACACCCGCGTTGCCCAGTACCGCACGTATCTCGACCAGAAGTCCGCCTGGGGGAAGGAGTGGACCGACGCGTCCTTCAGCTCCGAGTGGCTGCTCGACCTCACCCCGTCCGAACTCGCCGAGATGAGCGACGAGCTTCAGGCGCTGGCCCGACGCTGGCGGGAGCGCGGCAAGGCCGCCAAGGCGGCTGGCGACACCGAGGACCGCGAGCACGTGTCCGTGCACGTCTACGGCTTTCCCTTCCGGCCCTGACCCAGCCGAATTCCGACTCACTGGAGCCCGCCATGGCCGCCCCGCAGACAGTCCTGCCCGAACGCGCCACCACACCGGCGCACCGCGACGCCAACGTGCTGCGCTGGCTCACCGCCTACACCGTCTCCCTCATCAGCGACAGCGTGTACTTCGTCGCCCTGGGCTGGTCCGCCCAGAAGGTGGCCGGTCCCACCGAAGTCGGCCTCGTCATGGCCTCCGGAGCGCTACCACGAGCGTTACTCATGCTCGGCGGGGGTGTGGTGGCCGACCGGTTCGACCCCCGCCGGGTGATCCTCGGCAGTGACACGCTGCGCTGCATCCTCATCCTGGCGGTGGCCGCCGGCATCGCACTGACGGCGCCGGCCTTGTGGATCCTGGTCACGGTGGCGCTCGTCTTCGGTGCCGTGGACGCGCTGTTCGTACCCGCTGTCGGTGCCCTCCCGTCCCGGATCACCACCCCTGACCAGTTGGCCCGGGTCATCGGCATGCGCTCGCTGTCGACCCGCCTCGGCCAGATCGCGGGCCCGCCGATCGGCGGCCTGGCCATGGGAGTCGGCGGACCCGCGGCCGCCTTCACCGTCGCCGGACTGCTCATCGCGCTGTCCCTGCCGCTGCTGCTGACGATACGGATACGACCCCTTGGGGTGAGCGACGCCGAGCGGTCAGAGTCCGGCACCGCGCGGCAGGACCTGTTTGACGGACTACGCTACATCCGCCGCCACCGCCTCATCGGCCCGCTCGTCGTCGCCGGCGCCGTCTGCGAACTCGGGCTCACCGGTACCCTCAACGTCGGCATGGTGCTCCTCAACGCCGAACGCGGCTGGGGCCCTTCCGGCTACGGGTGGATCGTCAGCAGCTTCAGTGCAGGAGCTGCGGCCAGCGCCTCACTGCTTGCTATCGCAGGATGGCTGCCCCGTGCCGGCCTGATGCTGGCCGGGACACTGCTCGTGGGCTGCGCGGGCGCGGCCACCATCGCTATGGTGCCCACCCTTTGGCTCGCCGCGGTGCTGGCTGCGGTCATCGGGCTGTGTGCGGGTGTCTTCGGCAGTCTGGACAACGCCCTCATACAGACCGCGGCAGACCCCGCTTATCTCGGCCGGGTCACCTCCGTCGTCATGCTCACCATGGTCGGTATCGCCCCCCTCAGCTACCCGCTGGTCGGTGCCGCCATCGGGACCTGGGGCGCCGCCCCGGTATTCGTCGGCTGCGGCATCGTCGCCAGCCTGGGCGTGGCCATCGCCCTGGCCTCCGACGCGGTGCGCCACGCCGAACTGCCCCGGCAGCGGCAAGGCGTGACGGCCTGAGCAACCCAACCCGCAGCCCAGTCCTGTTCGATTCCTGACCTGGCCAAATGCTGCCCGGAAGTTTGCAAACAGGCATTCAGCTTGTCGTTTAACGACTTCGTCGGGCGAGACCAATGAGGGACTCTGTCGGCCAGCAGAGCCAGTACAAGAGCCGATTCAGCACCACGTAGTAATGGAAGCTGACCCATCCGTTCTCTTTGTCGACGATCAGGGGTGCGCCGTCCCGGTAGACGTAGCGGAGGTACCGGCGACGGATCAGTGCTCCGGCGATCAGCAACACCGGCGAGGCCGCGATGATCCCCACGTAGATCAGAGCCCTGCTGGCGATCAGTCTGGCCGGTTCGTCGATGCGCATGACGGCAGTGTGTCGGGCCTTGGCCATCGTGTCAGCCTGATCGTCGGGGTTTGGTGCCCTTCTGATGATGGGTGGGCCGGGCGTACGCCTCGCCGGTGGCGAGGACTCTGCCCACGTCGTAGCGGGCGGCGGGCCGCTGGTTCTTCGAGCCGGGTGGCCGGCCGGGGCCGGGGCGGGTGGGTTTCGGTGCACGCGCTGGTGAGGGGGTCTTCGTGTGGAGGTTCCTGAACCCGCGTCGGACACGGGCGGGGGTGAGCTTGTTCGGTTCCGCTGGCTTCTCCCAGGGGTGGCGGAGGTCGGCGACGAGCGGGCGGGCGAGGCGGAGCTGGGTGTGGGCGGCGATCACCAGCCAGGTCCAGCGGTCGGCCGACGCCGAGTCGCGCAGGCGGGGCCGGGTCCAGCCGAGCGTCTGCTTGAGCAGGCGGAACGTGTGTTCCAGGTCGAAGCGGCGGAGGAACGCCTGCCAGCAGCGGTCCACGTCTTCGGCGCTGGCGTCGGTACGGGACCACCAGAGCCAGACCGGCCGGTTCACCCCGCCGCTGGGCAGTTTCTCGACGGCCAACCTGATCACCGTGCCTTCGAGGAGCGGCAGGTCGCCGTTGTGGTCCAGCCAGGCCGCACGGCGGGTCAGGCGCGGGTGGAGGCGGTCCCAGGCTCGGACGATGGCGGTGCCGTAGCGGCGGGTGGAGGTGGTGGTGACCGCTTGCTCGTCACCCCAGGTGGCGGGGTCGCCGAAGACGAACTCGCCACCGTGTTTGGGCGGCCGACCCCCGGCCGGGTTCGCCGCGGCGAACTCGGCGCGGCTGGGCGCCGGGCGGCGCATCACCCGGTCCGAGCGGAGCCGGCCGAGGACCTGCACCGGCAGGTCGCCGAGCAGGTGGGCGATCCTCGGGGCGTCGTAGCCGGCGTCCATCACCACCAGCACCTCCGGATCGCCCGCCGTCCACTGCCCCGCGCCGATCAACCGGGCCACCACGTCACGGAGCTGGGCGGCGGTGACGGCCGCGACGTCGGCGCCGGGCTCTAGTCTCACCGCGTCGAGCACCGCTGTCCACGACGTGCGTCCGGTCTCCAGCGCGACGACGAACGAGTACGGCCAGCCGGGGATCATCTGGTGCTTGGCGTCGCCGCGGCCGTAGGTGTGGCAGAAGGAGCGGTCCGGGCAGGTCCCGGCGTCCGGCCGCAACCACGGCGAGACGTCCACCGCCAGCACCAGGCGGCCGTCCGCAGCGCGGGGCAGCGGCAGGCCGGCCAGCTCCGACCGCAGCCGGTCGACGTCGAGGCGGCCCCGGTTCAGCGCGGCGTACAGGGCGCCGTGCCCGCGTCGGTGCTCGGGGGCCAGCGCCAGGTCCACCAGCGTCCGCACCGGCCCGTCGCTGCACAGCACCGCGTCGGTCAGGTCGAACAGAGCGTCGCGCCGCCCTGTCAGGCAGTCGTAGAAGATCCCTCGGAAGCGTGACAGTTCCGCGAGCGGCTCGCCCCGCTGCACCACACTCATCACTGCGGCCTTCGCATCAAGTCCTGTACTTATTGGTCGAGTTCAGGATCATGCGAAGGCCGCACCGCCGTCTCGGGAACACCCAAACGAGTGATCATCGGACCCGCTTGTTCGAAGCCGGACGTTACTGACCTCGGCGCTTCAAGGTGATTGGCCTGTTTGTGTAGCTGACTGGCAGTCATTTGCGCGCTATGCCGTTGGTATGCGCTATGCGGATGGGGGCGGG